>NZ_CP065957.1:1932598-2254698 GCF_017310505.1 Methylacidiphilum caldifontis
GCTGGACTTGGATCATGTGTCTTAAAGCGGCTAGATCGCTTCGATAGAGGATAGCTTCCTGGAACCAGGCATTGAGAGGCTTTGAAATTTTTTTCGGCCTGGGAAGGTTTTTGGGAATAGCAATTTCAGATTCTGCTGGAGTCCCAGCCAAGGTATTTAAGGTCACAAGCGCCACTCTTTTTCTTGATTGATACCCATTTTTGGATTGCTCAATGGAAGCGGCTAAGGACCTTCCCATGTAAAAATCTGCACCCAGGACAAGACCTTGCTCCATAAGCTGTAGAGCCTCGTTAAGATCGGTTTTTGAAGACTCGAGTTGGGACAAAGCTTTATAGAGTTCAGCATCGGCAAAAAGAAGACTTACCCAGGCATCGATTGTTAAAAAAGAGGCTTCCATCCGGGTGTATTTTTCTTCTTCTTCTTTGGCTTTGATGGCGTCTTTGGCTGCTTTCACCGAGTCGATGGTCTGCATGGCATCAAAGATAGGAAAAATGGCCAATAGCCCTGCATTTTGATTAGAAACTGTACCTGGATGGTTCAAGGTATTCACGTTGAAGTCTTGGGCCGTAAAATTCCTCTCTGTCATGTGCATCATAAAGCCAAGGATCGGGTTGTCTGAAGTAATCGTATCTGCCCATCCATAAAGCCTTGGGTAATAACCCGATTCGGCTAGCGCTTTTTGAGCGATCGCCTCAGAAAGTTTCGCATGTTTTTTCTTGAGTTCAGGATAATGAGCAAGAATTTTTTTCCAAACGGCAATGAAAACCGCCTTTCCCCCTTTACCGTGAAACCCGTCTGGAGAATGGAGAGATTGGGTTTTTTTGAAAGCTAATTCCACCTGTTCGGTTTGAGAAGGATACTCATTGTGCGGAGCCAAAACGGGTTGTTGCGAGGGTATGCTGGTTGGTGAACTGGGGGATGAGGGTTGAACTTTATCAGCTGGGGCATATGGGCCTGAAACATTGTCATTAAGGGGATTAGCTGATTCGGATCGAAGGATTGCTATCTCAAGCATAAATAAAAAAAAGAGCAGAGGAGCAATAGAAAGAAGTTTTTTGACCATGACCCGAACCTAACTTAAGAATTTTATTGTATTATCCTTATAAAAAGAATTCTTTGAAGTTATTTTTATAAGGATGAGGACAATTTTGGTATCGGTTCTTTCTTGAAAGGATATATAACAAACCATTTGCTGGGTGATGATAAAAGAAAAAAAAGGTAATGACAAGAGATTATAAGAAGAATATTAAATTGATTTTTTTCTAATAAAAAATTCATGTAAGCTTATTTTTATTGAAAAAAATTTTTTAATTTTTAGCATTGTTTGAATAGATCTTAGATTATAGAAAGGTCAGAATATCGTTTATTATTTATGAGTTATCATCGAATGACATTGAGTAAATTTTTGCTGGAACAGCGCAAGATGGGGCTTATTGATCCTGGTCTTGGTTCATTGATCAACGATATTGAAAGTGCCTGCAAGTATGTGGCTGCTGCTGTATCGAAAGGAAAGCTTGCCTCCCATGAAGTCAGCGTGGGGGTTAATGTCCAGGGAGAAGAACAGAAACCCCTTGATGTTATTGCCAACGAGATTTTCTTAAAAATCTGTGAACAGGGAGATCAGTTGCAGGGAATGGTTTCAGAGGAGATGGAAACTCCCTATATCATTCCTCCCGAGCATAGGCGAGGGAAATACCTACTCATTTACGATCCGCTCGATGGGTCTTCTAATTTGGATGTGAATCTTACAGTCGGCTCTATATTCTCTGTGTTGAGAGCTCCAGAAGGGGAGGAACAGTTGGAAGAAAAGCATTTTTTAAGACCGGGCAGAGAACAGGTAGCTGCGGGTTTTACCCTCTATGGTCCCAGTGTCATGTTTATTTTGACTTTGGGTAACGGGGTCAATGGATTTACCCTAGATCGTGAAGTGGGCATATTTACTTTGACTCATCCCAATATGCAGATTAGTCCCTCGACGAAAGAATTTGCAATCAATGCTTCCAACGAGAGATTCTGGGAACCTCCTGTCCGTCGCTACGTGGAAGAGTGTATAAAAGGCAAAACCGGTCCGAGAGGAAAGGATTTCAATATGCGCTGGATAGCTTCCATGGTTGCCGAAGTTTATCGAATACTGATCAGAGGGGGTCTTTTTATGTATCCTCGAGATACTAAAGATCTATCCAAACCGGGAAGACTGCGGTTGCTTTATGAAGCTAACCCCATGGGTTTTATTGTTGAGCAAGCCGGAGGACTGATTTCTACGGGAAGGGAATCTATTCTTGATGTAGTCCCTAAAAGCCTTCACCAGCGGATCGCTGTTATTCTCGGCTCTAAGGAGGAGGTAGAGCTGCTTAACCGTTACCACAAGGATTACGATAGTGGAAAACAAGAGGAGTTTGAGTCTCCCCTTTTTGCCACAAGATCACTGTTTCGAAACCTTTAACAAGAATTTTTTGGGCATATGTCTGCTAAACATCCGATCATTTCCATTACGGGTTCTTCAGGTGCAGGAACAACAACTGTAAAGGTGGCTTTTCAACATATTTTCAGAAGGGAAAAAATTAACGCTTTCATTATCGAAGGCGATGCCTTTCACAGGTATGACCGCCAAGAAATGAGGGCCAAAATGGAAGAAATGGAGAAGAAAGGTAATCCTCATTTTAGTCATTTTGGACCTGAAGCTAATCTTTTCGAAGAACTCGAAGCCCTTTTTAGAGAATATGGGCAAACGGGCAGAGGAAAATACAGGAAATATCTTCACAACGAAGAGGAAGCAGCCCAATATGGACAGCAGCCAGGCACTTTTACACCCTGGCAAGATATTCCTGAGGGGACAGATCTGCTTTTTTATGAAGGTCTTCATGGAGCACTGGTTACCGATAAAGTGAATGTTGTGCAGTACACGGACCTAGCGATCGGTATAGTTCCCATTATAAACCTTGAATGGATCCAGAAACTGCATCGAGATAAAAAGGAAAGAGGGTATGCCCATGAGGATGTCGTGCACACGATTTTGCGAAGAATGCCTGATTACGTGAACTATATCTGTCCTCAATTTTCACATACCGCAGTCAATTTCCAAAGGGTTCCCATAGTTGACACTTCCAATCCTTTCATTGCTCGCGATATCCCTTCTCCCGATGAAAGCATGCTTGTGATTCGGTTCCGCAATCCAAAGGGAATCGATTTCCCCTACCTGCTATCTATGCTCAAGGATTCCTTTATGTCACGGCCTAATACGATCGTTTGCCCGGGGTCGAAAATGCCATTGGCTATCGAACTTATATTCACCCCGATGATCTGGCAGCTGATGCATAGAAAAAGACTAAGTTCCTAATCCCCGGGATATTTAGAAATCCTTACAACAAGCTTGGTCAGTCTAGGTTACGCAATGGAGTTAAAAAAAACAAAGATTTCTTGGGCAATTGAGTTGATCGGGGTACAAACTATCAGTTGTAGAATCGGTGTCATTTCAAGCAGTTGGACAATGACCAAGTGCGCGGGCTTGCCCCGCCGCTTGGGGCGGGGAAGGATAGCGCGGACGGCGTAGCCGTCCTTGGTTTCAGTGTGGCGTCTGCAGCTGCCCTGGTGTAATGGCGCACGATGGAAATCGGCGCGCCCCCGCAGCTTGAAGCGAAGTACGACGGCGACCACAGCACACCGCGCCAGTACCAGCTCTGAATGTCGGGCCGCTCCTTGCGCAGCAGCCGGCTGGATACGCCCTTGAGACTGTTCACCAGATTGGAGACGGCGACCTTGGGTGGATATTCCACGAGCAGATGGACGTGATCGTCCTTGCCGTCCATTTCGACGAGTTGCGCCTCAAAGTCGGCACAGACCTTGGCGAAGATCGTGCGCAGCCGGTTGATGGCGTCGTCGTCGAACACTTTGCGGCGGTATTTCGTCACGAAGACCAAATGGAGGTGCATCTTGAAGACACAGTGCCGTCCATGTCTTATATCTTGATTTTGCACCATAGGCTAAGTATAATGTTTCCATGCTTATCCGCCAAGCCTTCAAGTACGAATTGATGCCAAACGGCCAGCAAGAGCGGCAAATGTGCCGCTTTGCTGGCTCATGCCGGTTCGTCTACAACAGGGCGCTGGCGTTGCAGAAGGAGCGCCACGAGCGAGGCGAGAAAAAACTTGGCTACGCTGGGTTGTGCAAGCTGCTCACCGAGTGGCGCAACAGCGCGGAGACGGCATGGCTCAAGGACGCTCCGGTGCATCCCTTGCAACAATCCCTCAAAGACCTGGAGCGAGCCTACGCCAACTTCTTTGCCAAGTGGGCTGGTTTCCCACGCTTCAGGAAGAAAGGCACGTCGGATAGCTTCCGCTACCCCGACCCGAAGCAGATCAAGCTGGAGCAGCACAACAACCGCATCTTTCTGCCCAAGCTCGGCTGGCTGCGCTACCGCAACAGCCGGGAGCTGCTCGGTGTAGTCAAGAACGTCACCGTAAGCCAGTCATGCGGTAAGTGGTACGTGAGCATCCAGGCCGAGCGGGAGGTGGAGCGTCCCATCCCGCAAGGGGGTACGGTTGGCATCGACATGGGGATCGCCCGCTTCGCTACGCTTTCGGATGGCACGTTCTACGCCCCGCTCCACAGCTTCAGACGGCATGAGCAACGCTTGGGCAAGGCGCAGCAGTCATTGAGCCGCAGGGTCAGATTCAGCAACAACTGGAGGAAGGCAAAAGCAAGAGTTGGGCGCATCCACGCACGCATCGCCAATGTCCGCCGCGACTTCCTGCATAAGACCTCGACCGCGATCAGCAAAAACCACGCTGTAGTCTTCGTCGAGGACCTGCAGGTACGGAACATGTCCGGGTCGGCGGCGGGCACTGTCGAGGCTCCAGGCCGAAACGTTCGGGCCATGTCCGGCCTGAACAAGTCGATCCTGGATCAAGGTTGGTTCGAGTTCGGTCGCCAACTGGACTACAAGCTGGCATGGCGGGGCGGCCGGCTGATCGCCGTGCCGCCGCAGAACACGAGCCGCGCCTGCCCGTGCTGCGGACACGTTTCGGCGGACAACCGCCAGACGCAGGCCTGGTTTGCGTGTGTGGAATGCGGTTTCGAGGACAACGCCGATGTGGTCGGTGCAATCAACATCCTCTCTTGTGGGATGCAAATGTTGCGGGACGAAGGGCAGGGCACGCTGCACGCTTGCAGCGGGATGGCGCAAGCCATCAGCCCGGATGGCCTGTGGATCGAACCGCGCTGGCGGTCGGAAGCAGGAACCCACCGAAGCGACCCAGGAGAGGCGCCATGCCACCCCTGAGCGCCGTAGGAATCTCCGGCCTTCAGGCCGGGGAGGATGTCAAAACTTTAGGCAGGGGAAAAGCTTTAGTTCAATTCCGTAATTGGGGATTTAATGGTTTTATTGCTTGGATCGTTTGGCTGCTTATTCATATAATCACACTGATCTCATTTAGAAATCGACTTTCTGTTTTGATCCAATGGGCTTGGGCTTATCTCCGTTTCAAACCTGGAGCAAGACTACTTTCGAAATGACCCGGTCACATAGCCAGATTGCTTACAAATTTAAGGTTATCTTGGAAAAAAATGGTTTAGGCACCAAAAGTGAGAACATAATAGAAAAACAGATTAAAACCTAGATCTTGATCGTTTTGATAGGCAAAGCTTTCCCTTTTTTGGCTACCTTCTCTTAAATGGCTACGAGAGGATATATAAGCAGAAATAGATCCCAACCATTTTATACTTAAGACTTCTTAATTTATTCTTAGGATGATTTAAAACCTCTTATAAAGTAGAAAATGCATTTCAAAAAAATACTATTAATATATTTTATTAATCAATTTTTTATTTTTAATGATATATTTTTCCTGAAAATTATAAATTCCAGAGTAAATAGGATTATTTCCTAAAATTATTCCCTCTTAAATGTCTGTTTATCTCATCATATTTTTTAATATTTTTTTATCTAAGAAGAAAAAATAATTAATTGATATTTTGATTCTTTCTCAAAAGAAACAAAGGATTGGTTCATATGATTTTTCACTTTCATCCTAAAAAAGAAGAAAAGATCGATTTTAAAAATAATAGAATAAATTTTTTGTTTATTCCCCTTTTTCTTTTTGTATGCCTGGACATGTTACAAAATTCCTTATTTTTAGATTCCCTACAAACAGCTGTAATTTATAACAAGCCTTATCGATTTACCCGAGACACTTTTACTGATAGAATTCCTTTTTGGAAACAAGATCTTTTGGAATATAAAGGAAAACCACATCTTAGCTATCTAGAAATAGGGGTCCATGAAGGAAGATCTGCTCTTTGGATGCTTGAAAATATATTAACAGATCCCACCTCGACTCTTATCATTATTGATGACTTTGGAGAGCACTCCTACGGTACATTTATTTCCAATGTTAATCTTTCTGGTGAAGCTTACAAGTTTAAGATTTTAAAAGGGTTGTCTACAGAGAAAATTAAGGAAGTACCCTTGAACTCCATCGATATAGCCTATATCGATGGATCAGGCAGAAGTGACATCATGTTAGCCGATCTGATTAATTCGTGGGATAGGGTAAAACTAGGAGGCTTAATTATTTGCAATCGTTATTCGATGACGAGGCATTTGAGATGGGCATTGAATGCACCACCAGAGGATTTGGGACCGGTTGGAGCCATAAATACTTTTTTGGATCGTTACAAATCCCGTCTTAAAGTTGTTAGATTTATGTCGAACTTTGTTATTGTTCGAAAAATGAGCGAATAAGACTCGTATTTCTCATTAATTATCTATTTATACATTGCCAACTCATAATAATCTTCCTTTTTCTCTGTATAAGAAAGCGGCAAGTCGGTAAGTGGTCAGATACGATTCAGTGAAAGCTTGGGGTAAGAAAATTTTAGCTATTGATGAATGAATTGTTGATTTAGGGGTGGGAGGCTTGAGTGGGTTAGATGAGCTATTACAAGACGCGCTCTTTTTCTTTACCCTAAGCTCTTCCTTGAGTGTTCAGCTGGCTTCCAATGGGTAGGCTACTGCTGCAAAAGATGTCAAAATCCTATAGGATATCTGATCTAAAAAAAACGGTTTTTATGCTCCAATACGAAAAAGAGATCAGTCCTCTGTGTCAGGGAAAAAAACAAGCGGCAATGCAGTAAGCCCCCAATAGATTAGGACTACGATCCACAGGGTAGCTGCAAAAGAAATCACAATGGGCCTTAATGTAGCAAAAAAATCAGCAGTAAGCCTTAACAAAAGAGAGAGCAAAACTCCAAGTGTGACGATGTCCAGTGGATAAAAGTAAGAAGACAAAAAGGAGGTTCTTCCAGAAAAACCAAAGACTACTCGAGAACCTACCATTATAATCATCAATCCTCCCCCACCCAGAAAAAAAAGATGAAGCCAGTCGGCCCTTTTTAGTAGAAAAAATGAACTTAAAATAAAACCTAATACACTGAAGAGTAGGGCAAGACGGAATCCTCTAGGCACGGTT
The DNA here is from genome assembly GCF_017310505.1 of Methylacidiphilum caldifontis. Classification (NCBI taxonomy): domain Bacteria; kingdom Pseudomonadati; phylum Verrucomicrobiota; class Methylacidiphilae; order Methylacidiphilales; family Methylacidiphilaceae; genus Methylacidiphilum (ex Ratnadevi et al. 2023); species Methylacidiphilum caldifontis. Next base: position 1,940,065 of record NZ_CP065957.1, read on the forward strand.
CCCCTTTTTAATAGATTTATTTTCGTTGGAAAGGCTATCAATAAGTAGCCTATAATCGTACAAGCTCGAAGGATTCCTCCGGCAAAGAAGAGTCCCGCGGCTTCAAAAATAAAGCTTAATAAAAGAAAGAAAGCTGCTGTAGTGGCAAGGAAAGCCCGTTTTATCCATTGTTTTGAAAATTGCAGAGAAGTAGGAAAAATTTCTGGACTTTCTTTATCAAAGACTCGGGGTAAGAAATAAGCACTCACTCCAAGGATGGGGAAAAGTGGCAATCCTTGAAAGAGCAAAAGAAGGCTGAAATGATGAAGAAATAGACCGATGGACCGACCAGACTCTTCTATTGCTTGTAAAAATGTACCTAAAGTAGCCCCTGCAACGCCAAAGAATGGAAAAGAAAAACTGGGTGGAGGATTATCCTTGCGAAAAGGAAAACGGGAAACAAAGGCGAAAAGAAACAATAATAGGCTAAAACCAAAAGATAAATCCCCGGCAGCGAAAAAACCAAAAAAATGGAATGAATTGGACACAAAAAGAAACAATCCAATAAGAAATAAGAGGATAAAGCTCAATGGGGGAACTTCAAGAAGCCTGGGCAGAGAGGTACATAAAAAACCGATGACAAAAGAACCAACAAAACCTTCGATCATAATTCGTGGATGACTGAGAGCGGGAACAGAAGGCATCCAACCAAAAGTCGAAAGAGGCCAAAGTAACGTTCCAATAATCCCCCAAAATATTCCTAGTGGGAAAAAGAACCGGTATGGCTCTTTTATCCCCAATCGGAAATAATCCCTAAAGCTTAATGCTTTGGTTGGTTCATTCTTTAACCATTGTCTTTGCATTACTTTTAATATAGGTCCTTTAGACAAAACATTACCGCTGGACAGGACCTTCATGAGATATCGATGGGTTGGCTGAGCCTGTTACAATAAGCTCTCCTCCAAGACCCTTTTCTTGCCTTGAGAAAAAATGATCGATGATCGGGTATGTCCCGGGAACTTTCGGGACAAATTCGACAAAACCAGATCCTCCAGCGGGTACAAAGATTGAACAGGTATTTTCTCTCATCGGAGAGAGAGTACTTCCATCCGAAGAAACATGTTCTAACACAGCCCCAAGGAGATGAAGATTGGAAGAAAAGTTAGGACCAGCATTACCAAAATAAATTCTAATTTTTTCTCCTACCTTTGCATGAAGAGGATGATGTTTTAAAGCATTGACAGACCCGTTGAAGACGAAATACTCAGGGGATGAATGAAGTGTTTTAAGGGCATCGGACTCCTGATGGCCACTAGCTCCGAAAGACCCGGCAGTATAAATCTCTCCTTCCATGATATAGAATTCATGGTCAACTTTTGGCATGCCTTGGACTGGCTAAATCAGTATAAGACCATACATCCCGTTGGCTACATGTTGAGCTACCATGGGAGTACCGCAGTGATAGACAGGATTAAGGGCTTTAAAACTAAAAATTTTTTCCTGTCCGGGCATAGCTTGTGTCACGGCTGCCCCTCCAGCAAATCCCCATGCCGCATGGAAATCTATCGAATGAACCATCAGGTTTTTGGAATCGTTGATAAGATGAATTTCTAAAACGTCTCCAACCCGTGCTCTAAGAAATGGACCTGGAACTTTACCATCGAACGTCCAATACCGAAAGGAAGTGTGTTCGGCTAGCTTTCCTTCAATCTCAATTGCATGGAGAGTAATCTTCAGGACCTTTGGGGGCCTCTTTCCGATAGGAGGAGGGACATCTGCGGGATCTCGGCTAATATCAGGGATATTGTCAGAAGAAGAAACCTCGGCTCCATGGAGGTTTAAAAATTGAATCAGAAAAAATAAGACAATCGAAGCTAAATAGCTCTTCTTTTTTCTAAAAATGTTTTTCAGTACGAAATGATACATATTTTTTCTTACTTTGTTTCAAGAATATAAACATTTTTTTAAGTCAAGGTTCCAAATTTAGAATCTTTAATCTTTTCATGTTAAACAACTTTCAAATTATTCATTCTCTTGTAGCGCTGGATACTCTTCCTGGATCCCATTGTCTTGGTCAAAGAAAAAACAAAACTTTTCCCCTGTTTTCATGCTTTATCCAAAAAATAAACCTAACCGTCCCCCTGTTACAGCAACTGGCAAAAGCGCTGTGAAATGCCTTCTTCTGTACTCCATGGTTTTTTAATCTCCCGAAAATGCCTCATTGCAACAAAAGCTCGACTGACATCCTTCTTCTTGCCCATGGGCACGGATTCATGACATAATCACTGATTGCCAAACCCTGCATTGGCTATTGTTGCATACAATACTCTGCCTTTGATACTGGAGCGCCTGAGTACTTAAGCAGATCAACTCCTTACTAGGTATATGACGGCCACAATGGACTCACCCTACTACAGTAGGTAGCACTAACTCGATTGCCCTGAGGCCTGCGAAAGCAAGACTTGGAGTTTGCAGTGGTTGTCGCATTGTGGTTTGAGATAGCTCATTTTTCTTTTGGATTAGCCTCTCTGCAATTGCCGTAGACTTTCGCTTTACAGCTTATGTATAGGTTTTCTACCCTTGTTCCAATTCTAAAAAGCAAAGCGTGATATCCTAATCAGATTATTTTTTCCGTACTATGTCAATTCTAGTTGTTTAGCTACCCAAATTCACTTAATCCTGAATGGGCATCTGACGCTCTTCCCTCCGTTCCTTATCCTCAGCATTATGTTAAAATTGATGTAGATCAATTATTTTTCTCTTTCTTCCCATCATCTGTTGCATGAGGCTTTCTTTCACTATTTTTTTATACTAAGCAGATGAATACCGTTGGGCTTTCAAATAAAAACATACGGTTTTCTGATTATCTGGAACTAACGGGCCGCGAACCCTATCGGCTCCTTTTCCCTCTTGGACTGCTACTAGCTATCTTGGGTGTAAGCCTCTGGCCATTAAACCAGCTATCACTCTATTCTGTTAGTCCATCGATTGCTCATCCAAGAATCATGATTCAGGGGTTTGTCAATGCATTTATACTTGGATTTTTAGGAACAGCTTTCCCCAGGCTTCTTGAGTCTCGACCTCTGACAAAAAAGCAAAGTTGGCTGTTTGCTTGCCTCCTTTTGATTCTTTCAATAGCTCATGCGGCTGGATTCTTCATGGTTGGAGATCTGCTGTTTGTTCTCTGCTTAGTGAGCTTTGTGTTTTGTCTTTTTAGCCGCTTTACTGCAAGAAAAGCGAATCCTCCGCCCAATTTTATTCTTGTGGCTTTAGGAATTTTTTCTGGACTGAGCGGTGGATTGATCGAACTGTTCTCTTTTGTATCTAATCTTCCACCTCCATTGATTATATTGGGAAGAAGGCTTCTTTTCGAAGGATTTCCCCTTTTACCCATCCTAGGGGTAGGATCCTTTCTTTTGGTCCGATTTCTTAAATACCAGAAAGAAGAGGATTTCATCCAATCGGTTCGAAGTATTCGGGAGTGGAAGAAAAAAGCGATCCTTGCTTTTGTCATGGGTATCAGTTTCATTGGAAGTTTTCTTTTGGAATCCTTTCATTTTTATAGAACTGCTTCCTTTTTAAAATTATCAGTTTTCTTAGCTTACCTTGTTTTTCCTCTTCTGATGGATCCAAAAGCTTTGCCGCAAAAAAATACCATGGCTTTTTGGACAAGGTTTTCTGTTCTTGCTTTTCCTTTTGGATATATTCTTTTGCTTATGGATCCCAATCATGCTTTAGGTTGGTTGCATAACATCTTTATTCTTGGAGTTGGGCTTCTCATTTTTGTTGTCGCTACCCGGGTTATATTTGGCCACAGTGGGCAACAAGAAAAGTTTGCAGCAAAATTATTGTTTCTTTCCTGTTCAGCAATCATTTTTTTGGTTGCAACTATTCTTAGAATCGTCGCTGATTTTGACTATTCAAGTCGTCTTCTGGTTCTTTCCTTTTCTTCCCTTCTTTGGATTGGTGGCTGTGTTCTGTGGGCGTTGTTCGTTCTTCCCTCGGTCCTTATTCCAGATAGAGGCTAGCTTTTTTATTTAACGAAACTTAGCCTATAGAATTTATATATTTCCTTGGTCCTCTATAGAAGTACTTAATTAGCTACATTCTAAATTTGAAGTCTATTTCCAGGAAAACTAACTCTTGTTGTAGTTTTGATTAATTTTCACCTTGCCTTATACAAAGATTGCAGCCGTGTTGCTCTCGCCCCTAAAGGCAGTCGACATGAGACTTTGAAAAAGGTAGTTTGGCCATCCTAATGGCCGTTACGGCAGTAAGCCATCACTTCGTATGTTCTTTATACTCTATACTCTAAGCTTTACTCCAAGTGGACGCATTGAGCATGCTTGGATAAGTGAATCTTGTTCACCTAAGCAATAGCAACGAGGTGCAATCCGAAAAAAAATCTTCTTTAGGTAACATCCAGCTTAACTTACTACAGCAGTTACTGCCTCTTTTTTATATACTAGCAAGTAGGCTTTTCAAAGGGAAAGCTTAGAATAAGTTATTTACTTTCACCCCTCTTGCATCGTTTAATGATTTTATCAGCAAAACTGATACTTTCTTGAACTTTTTTAGACAGTCCTTCCATTTGATCTTTGTAGTCGCAGACGTTTCGCCATTTCCGCAACCTTCCCAAAGCAGAAGCAATAACTGGCATTTTTTCCTTTTTGAAGTACTGTCTAAGACGTTCATGATCCTCCCCTTTCCCGGTTGGTTGAAATCCAAGGCAGTCCTTAGCATAATTTCGTGCCAAGCAGAAGGCCGAGTAATATGCACGACTTACTGCAGAGCGGTAACTTGCTTCCTGTGAAAATATAGTGTCGTGTTTCCCAGAGAGGTACTTGGCTAGTTCTAAATACTCCCACCAGTCAAATGACATCTTTCTCAATCCTCATACTCCGTGTCCAACTGGATCCATCCTTTTTTGTCCACAAGATCATTCAAAAATTCTGATTCTGCTTTTTCTATCTTCTCAATGATAGATTCATTATATTCTTTGAGCCGAACGGACACCGAAATATATTTGTCATCAATCTCAGGGTCAAAATACACATCCATAAACAACCGGGCATTAGGGAAATACTTTTGAGCAGCGGCTACAGCCTTAGGAACAACTTCAATCAATTCGGGAAACTGGGCGAGATATTCTTTTATCTTTGCAATATTCCTTAAATGCACCCATTTCTCCAGTAATGCTATTAAATTTTCGACTTCTAACGTAATAGAACTGCGAGATGACTGATCTGCTGGAATAGAGGCGCTCCAGCTCAAAATGATACCATTATAGCCGCTAAGCTGCCTCAACATCATTTCCGTTTTAGACAAAGTTAAGGTATCAGACATTTTTAGACGCCTCCTAAAACAATTCTTAGCTTGTCTGTGATACATCCTTCAAAAACTTCTTCCACTCGATTGTGTGCTTCTTCAACCCAACTGAGTGCGGCAGATACTTCCAGACCGCGAGAACGAGCAAGGAAGTAATCAATATCGAGAAACACAGCGGTCATTTTTTCATTGCCAATACTTGGCATGAGTTGAACGCGGCAACGATCACGGTCTGCTTCGTAAGAGAACTCGCTTCCCACAATAAAAGAAGTCTTCTGCTTTGGTAATTTCTTGCCAATGAATGGATAGAACTCAAGATATTCCTCTAACATTGAGTCCTGAGTTGGAAATTCGATTTGGTTAATGTACCGGAGGCCGATTCGTTCTAACCCTCGGATCTCTACGACCTCTTGCAAGCTGCTCCAAGCCTTCTGAATACGCTGCTTAAACTGCTGCCAATTCGGATAAGGTTTCAGAATATTAACCACAAGTAAGTGGGGTCCAACCTGTATGAGTGTTTTCCTGTCTGGAGCAAATAAGAAGCTGCGCTCTGAGGTTCCTATTCGTTGCTGCAAGCTTTGAGGCCCCTTGGCCAACTCAAACTCCTGAATCATCCGTTGCTCTCGCTCTGGATAAGTATCTTTAACCTTTTCATAGAATAGCCCGGGTACAATAAGATCCCAATGAGTATCTTTAGTGAGTCGGAACTCACATAGGGCCTCAATTATGGGAGTGTTTTTGTAATTTTTCCCCATAGCTGGTTACTTTGCTTTGTTTTATTTTAAAAGGCTTAAATTTATTGCTCTTTCTATTTTTGACGTACCAAAGTCAATAATCAATACCGTTTCTACTACTTTTTTGCTTTCTACCAAAACGACTTGCGTTATTGGGAAGATTCTTGTTAATGATCTAAGAAATTTGATGGTTTGCTCATACTCTTATATACTTGCTTTTTAAAGATAGCCCTTTAACACGACCTTCGAAAGCATGGATAGATCTAATAGATATTTCTAGGAAATCATTATATTTTTCTTCTCTGGAGTTGTTGACATGTTTTTTGACATTTTATCACACATATTTTGAAATATTTTTAGACATTTTCCCGTAGTGTTACGTATTATTACGGATTCACTAAATTCGGCTTAGTTTTCTCTTCTGAAGTTGACTTATGGATTTTTACGAGGATTAGTCCCGGGCGGATTCGAACCGCCGACCCGCGCTTTAGGAAAGCGCTGCTCTATCCTTCTGAGCTACGGGACCTGCTTTTTTTATTAAAATATATCAAAAAATAACCTTATTTATTTATATAACCCAATAACGATGCTTTTGGCGAGGGATTTTCATCCTTTTAATTTAAAACCTAAAAGGAGGCTCTGCGCGGACTCTCCCTTGTTTTAAATAATGAGCATGGCATCTCCATAACTATAAAACCGGTAGCCCTTCTGAATGGCTTCTTTGTAAGCTTCCTTAAGGAGATCTGTTCCAGCGAAGGCGCAGGTCAAAAGGAACAAACTTGATTTTGGCAGATGAAAATTTGTGATCATAGCATGGGTATTTTTAAAGGAAAAAGGTGGAAAGATGAATAGATCGGTCCAACCAGATTGAGGTTCAAAATCTTTTATGGTTTCTAAAACGCGGACGACGGTTGTCCCTACTGCAACAACACGCCTTCCTGGTCTGAATTGTTCTTTGAGGCTTCCATCAATAGAATAGTATTCAGGTTCAAGTCTTCCAGAAGAAAGTTGTTCAACAGAAAGGGGTCGAAATGTAGCAGGACCAACGTGAAGGGTAATAAAAGCGGTAGAAAAATTTTCTAACATTTCTTTTGAAAAATGAAGTCCAGCTGTGGGGGCAGCAATGGATCCTAGCTGCTTAGCAAAGACGGTTTGGTAATATTCCCTGTCCTTTTGCTCGATTTCTGCACGGTTTTTCTTTTTCCTCAGCTTTCGAATATAAGGGGGTAAAGGGGGTAATCCGAGTGATTCCAAGTTTATCTCCTTTTCAAATTCCAAGATGTAATAACCGCCAGGCAGTTTATCTTTGATTATAACAGGGACATCACAAGGGTTAGTTTGTCCTGCACTTTTAAGATTAATAATCGAGTCCTTTTTGAGATATTTTCCCGGAGAAGCCATGACTTTCCAACGAAAAGGATCCAAGGCATTGATGAATAGGAAACTTACTTTTTCATCTGCTGATTTGAATAAGGCTGGAATGACCTTTGAGTTATTAAGAACCAGAAGATCTTCTTTTGATAGAAAAAGGGAAAGTTCAGAAAAACTATGGTGATAAAACCGTTTGGCTTTTCTATCTACAACCATTAATTTACAGGCTTCTCTCTGAATAAGAGGATCAAGAGCAATCAGTTCAGGGGGTAAATCAAAGGAATAATTGTCCAACCAATCCATCTTTTTGCGATAGGCTTAAAGGAATCTAAAAGAAAGTTTTATTTAAAAAAAGTGGTAAAAAAATCATTATCCCTAAATGTAATGAGAGGATATAATAAATTATTCTAGATAAAAAAATTTTTTTTGATTTGTTTTAAAATATAGTATATCTATAGAGAAAAAACAAATGCAATTTAGTTCATCACGTCAACAACGGCTTCCTCGTCATGAGGTAGTAAGTCAGTGGATAAGAAACGAGATTGATTCAGGCAGACTTAGCATTGGTGCCCAGTTGCCTTCAGAAAAAGAGCTTCAAAGGACTTTTAACATCAGTCGTATTACTGTTCGAAGAGCGCTTCAAACATTAGAATCTGAAGGGTTGATCTATCGGAAACAGGGGTTGGGATCTTTTGTTGCTGATTTTAGAGTTAGACATGGCTTGGTTCGGTTGACTGATTTTTCCGAAGATATTTCTGGTGCGGGGATTGAGCCTTCTTCAAAAGTTCTATTTTATGCTCAAGAAAATGCCTCAGAGGAAGTCGCTACTGCTTTAGGTATTGAGCCAAATAGCGTTTGTGTGCGATTGGATAGGTTAAGGTTGGGTAATGGTAAACCCATAGCTTTTGATAGAACATGGCTTCCTCTTTATTATGCCCGGCTTCTCGATGGAAGAGATCTTAGTAAAGAAACAATTTATCAAATTTTACAACGTGAATACAAGATTCCGGTAGTTCGTGGCCGGTATTTAATCGAAGCGGTTAATGCGGATAAGGAACTTGCAGGTTATTTGGAAATCAAAGAGAACCAGGCTGTTCTGTCCATTCACCGCACTTCTTTTACGGTATCTGACCAACCTATTTATGTGCAGAAACGGTTTTATCGCTGTGACAGGGTAATTTACGAACTGGAGTTGGAGAGGGATTCTTCCAAAAATTACCCCATTGCTTCAGCATTACCCCTACGACAATTTTCACCTCTTTTCGTGCAGTGGCCTAAAAATGGTCATAGACTTCAAAAATAGTTTGCTGGACAACTTCTCTATTAGTTTAGGATCAATGCGTTTTAAGTCGAATTTTTCGCCTGCAAAGAGAGCTGTTCTTGATGAAATTGTTGAGGTGTTGACTCTTCACAGCCAGGATTAATTCTTTGCCAATACTGGCTAAAAGATTCTTCAGGTCTTCTATTTTGAACAAAATCTTCCAGATACTCTCGGACAACTGAAGGAATATCGGCAAGTTCAACAACCCTTTTTTGTAAACTTGCAAGTCGATCGCCCGCTATCGATCCACCAACATAAAGCGCATAGCGGTTAGGGGCTCTCCCGACGAATGCGATATCTGCATTGTAAGGTCTTGAGCAACCGTTGGGACAACCACTCATCCGAATAAGGATTTCTTCTTTGCTTAGACCTAACTCAACAAGAATTTCTTCTATTTTATCCATGATCTGGGGAAAGACCCTTTCACTTTCCGCAAGGGCAAGACCGCAGGTAGGAAGAGCTACACAGGCATGAGCAACGTTCCGTGCAACGGTCTTCAAAGACACTGGAAAGAGACGGTTTTGTACAAGCAGGCGATTGATATGTTCTTTTTTATCTTCATCGATATCACATAAAAGAATGTTGGCATTAGGGGTCAGGCGAATCGAAGGTTGGTAATCTTGAATAAGATTCCGAAGAATACTTCTCAAAGGCAAAGAAGGAAAATCTCCGATGCGGCCATTTTCAACTCGTATGCCCAGAAAATATTTTCCATCTCCTTGAGAATGCCAACCCAGTCTATCGGAAACACTGGAGAAAGAAAAGGGTTTGGGCTCTTCGGGAACAAAGGAAAGCCGACTGCATACTTCTGAGCGAAACCAATCTATTCCCCGTTCGTCGATGAGATACTTGAGCCTTGCTCTTTTCCGATCTTCCCTATTGCCAAAATCTCTCTGGGTTTGGACTATAGCGATAGCCGTTTCAGATAACTTTTCCAGGGGTATAAAAAAGAGGGGAACAGCTAGTTTTGGGTATGTTTTGACTATCCCATGGGTCATTCCATGGCTTCCGCCAACCAAAACCGTAAAGCCCTCGATTTTATTAGCTGAAACATGGGTTACAAATCCAAGGTCTTGAGAATAAATATCCACATCATTATGGGGAGGAATGACAAAGCCGATTTTAAATTTCCGGGGAAGATAGACCTTCCCATATATTGGTTCCTCTTCAAGCTGGTTTTCATTTTCCAGCCCATATTCAACAGGAATACTGTTAATCCAGATTTCAGTGTAAGCCTTGCTTTTGGAAAGAAAAAGATTGCTAATAGACAACGCAATCTGTTGAATCTGATCATGCACGCCATCTTTTATTGGAGAAGGAGAAGCGACAACATTTCTCACTATATCTCCACAAGCTCCCCAGGTATGTATTCCTGAACCGATAATCGAAGAAATGCATCGACGCAATCCTCCAAAAACAACCCCATGAAGCTGAATCCCTTGCCTGGTTGTGATTCTCAAAGTACCATTGCCTACCGCATCACTCAACTTGTCCAATGAAAGATATTGGGAAGCACTTAAGGCTCCTCCAGGACACTTGGTCCGAACCATAAAGATCCATGCCTTGTCCAGTCCCTGCTTTTTTCTTTCGTTTCTTAAATCCCTGTTGTCCTGCTGATAACATCCATGGAATTTAAGGACTTGGGCATCCTCTTCTGAAAAATGGGTCTCCGATGCTTTTTTAAGAGTTTCTAAAATGGCTCCACGAAGAGATCGGCTCTTTTCCTTTATGTGTTCGATTGGAGATGGCATATATATTCCCTATAGATAATATAGGAAAATAATATAATTTTTTTAAAATAAAAGAAAAAAAAGCATTGGCAGGTATAAATTCTTTGAGTTTGGATAGCTCTAAAAAAGGATTACTCTTTAAAAAAATTTTGAAATGCTTGAGACTAAGCCTTTGCAAGGATAGTTTGGCAAGTTAAGACTTAGGATCAGATATAAAAATAAGATAGAGGCAGTTTTTCTCCTCTCTCAGGAAGCTAGAACCAAAGGAATTGGTCCTTGGAAATGGAAAATAATTTTTTTTGATATTAATTGAAAGGCTAAGAAGAAGGATAAGGCTTTTTTCTTTTATTCTATTAGTGTTCAGGGGAAGGATGACGGGCGATAAGCACTGAACAGCTTGCTTCTTCAGTCACCCGAGCAGCCGTGCTGCCTAGTGCTCTTCCTAGTGCACCTGAATAGCCACTATGACCAAGAATGATCAGGTCATAATGGTTTTCGTTTGCACAGTAGACTATTTCCAGGGCAGGATGTCCATACCTTTTGTAAAATTCGCTCACTTTCAGTCCCCATTTCTTTTCGGCTTCTTCAATGTCTTTTTTGATTTCTTTAAAAAAAGTCTTTTCTCCTTCTTCTTCCTCCTCGTGTTCAATGACCAACGTTATCGCGTAATAGGGGATGGGAGGAACGACCCAAATGATACCCACTTTACAATCAAGAGTTTTTGCTAAATAAAAACCTTCTTCAATAGCTAATTTTGCCCCTTTAGAACGGTCATAGGCAATAAGTATTTTTGAGTACATATTAGAGGTGAGTTCGTTATTTACTTTTATAGTTTATTTCACAATCATAGTTTAAAGAAAATAAAGAAAAAAACGGAGAAATTTTATGGCTGTTCCCTCGGTAATGCTTCCACTAGGCACAAAAGCTCCTGGGTTTAGTTTGCCTGATGCTCGAAGCGGAAAAATTTATTCTTTGGATGATTTCAAAGATTTTCCGGCTTTATTGGTTATGTTTATTTGCAACCACTGTCCTTATGTTAAACATATTCAACAACATTTAGTCCAGACTATTTCCAAGTATCAAAAAGAGGGATTAGCGGCGGTGGCTATTAATTCTAACGATGTCCAGCGATATCCCGATGACAGCCCGGAAAAAATGAAAGAGATAGCCATTAAGTATGGGTATCCTTTCCCTTATCTTTTTGATGAAACCCAAGAAACGGCTAAAGCCTATAGGGCAGCTTGTACGCCTGACTTCTTTCTTTTTGACGGGGAACGACTGCTAGTTTATAGAGGTCGTTATGATGAAAGCAGGCCAAATAGTGGAATAACCGTTACGGGTAGCGACCTTTGCCGTGCTATTGAAGCTGTCCTCAAAGGTGAAAAAGTTGATCCTGATCAGAAGCCAAGCATCGGCTGTAGTCTTAAATGGAAACCGGGTAATGAACCTTCATGGTGGAACTTTTAGGAGCCTTTTGGCTAATTTTGATGGGAGGTTTGAGTCAGAAACTTTTAGTCAATTTTTAAGTTTATTTTCCTTGCTTGATAATTTTTTTTGTCCATTTTTCAAAGAATTGCCCTTTGATTTTTTTTGGTTAACCGCCGTCTTTATTAGATCGTTTTTCTTTTCAGAATGATTCGATGCCCTCATAAGGGGTTGAACATAGACTTTGCCTTTGGGAAGATGACTGGGGTTATTCTTTTCCACGTTTTTTACAGCATGAGGATTAAGAATCGTTACCCGGTGGCCTTTGGAAGTCTCTACAAGCAAAGCCTGGCTAGAAATGGGAATCAATAGAAAGTAGACAAACAACGATGATTTTACACCCTTCATCTCTTAAGAAAACTTTTACGAAAATGAATTTTTTTTAGCAATGAAATATTGGGTTAGGGTAAACTTAAAGTTCTCTTCTTCCTGATAAAGCGTAACTAAGAGTGATGCTATCGGCATATTCAAGCCCGCTTCCTGCAGGAAGTCCCATCGCTAAGGAGGAGACCTTGATAGCTCTTTTTTTCAGAACCTGTCCTATGTATAACGCTGTGGCTTCGGCTTCTGCATCAGTCCCAAAGGCTAAAATAATTTCCTTTGGTTTTTCCTCATCCACGCGTTGAAGGAGCTGGGCAAGGGGGAGGTCTTCAGGGTCATGGCCTTCGAGAGGAGAGATCTTTTTCCCAAGGACATGATATAGCCCGCGAAAAGCTCCTGTTCTTTCAATTTTCAATACATCGATAGGATGAATAACAAGGCAAAAGCAGTGTTTATCCCGGGAATTATCCTGGCAAATCGAACAGAGCCGATCTTCGGCATAAAATCCACATCGTGGACAGAGCTTGATTTTTGTCCCTATTTCATTTAAAAATAAAACCAGCCTTTGCTTTGTTCCTTTCGTTTCCTCCAACAAATAGAGGGCTATTCTTTCGGCAGAACGGGGTCCAATGCCTGGCAGTTCTTTTAAAGATTGAATAAGGTTTTGGATTGAAGGAGGAAAATCGATCATTTTTGATTGCAACTCTTTTAGAACATTCCCGGAATGCCTAGATTCCCACCAAGCTTTTGAAACTGGCTTTGGGAAGCTTCCTTGGCTTTTTCTTGGGCAGCCTGAACCGCAACGACAATCAGATCTTCAATCATGTCATTATCTTTGGAATCGAGCAATTGGGGATCTACAGTGATTTTTAAAAGAACACCTTCTCCATTAACAACCGCTTTGACTTTGCCTCCCCCACTTTCACCTTCGAAAGAGAGTGCAGCTATCTGTTCTTGGATCTTTTTGGCTTCCTCTTGTAACTTTTGTGCTTGTTTGAGTATCTTGTTAATGTTCACGGGATTCCTTCGTCTTTTCGATTTTCTATGTTTGAAATCCTACCCTTGAACAGCTCAAGGGCATCTTTTATTAAAGGATCATTTTTAAGGGCAGTTTCGTCAATAGGGAAATTGTTGGATATATTTTTTTTGTTCTGAGTCGAGTAACTTTTTCTTTTACTTTGAGTTGAGCTTTCGGTTTTAGCGGGTTGGGTTGAATTGAAATGGAGAGGATAGAAGGAAAGCTTTTTATCAAAAACTTTTTTTACTTCTTGAGCCAGTAAATTTTGAAAGGGAGAGACCAGTTTTGAGAAATCTTGCTGCGTCATCTCATATTGAATGATGAGTTCCTCTGAACGAAGTTCATAAAAGTGAAGCTTCTCAGCAATAGGTTTAAATTCCGCCATTTCTTCAGAAACCGATTTAACGATCTTATTCCACTGTTCTATAGGAGATATTGAAGATTGAGGCTCAGCGGGTAAAACGACATCTTGCTCTTTTTTTTGGACATCGATTTCAGCAATGGGACTTGTTACAGATTGTTTTTCGGTGCTAGAAGAAGAGTGGTTATCTTTGTGGGCTGAAGGATTAACAGCTTGGGAAAGATTTTTCTCCTCTTGGGCAGCCAAGAGAGGAGAAGAAAGGGGCTCTTTTTCTTTGGTTAAACTTTCTTTAATCTCTCCAGATGTCCTCCATTGAGCTAAAAGTTCTTCTAAGCCAACTTTTTCTTTGAGCTGGGAAAGTTCAAGAATAGCGATTTCAAACAAAACTTCTTTGTGAAGGGCATAACGCAGCTTGTTTTCCCAGCCGTCTAGAGCATCAAGCAGGTTGATCACGAAAGGAACTGAAAGCTGTTTTGAAATGAATTGAACCCTATCCAGCTCTTCAGGGTCAAGCTCAAGCCTTACCGTTTCAACTGAAGCCATAAAAAGAGCGATATTATGAAGCAGGTTTCGGAATTCACGAACTAAAGAGATGGGATCTTTGCCTGATTCGAGAAGAGTATGAGCTTCTTTTAATGCTTGGAGGCTATCCCCCCTGTTGAGGTGGGACAGTAGACAACACAAAGAGTCTAATCCTACCAAACCAAACATTTCCTGAACGCAAGATTGATCAATCTTTTCTCCATAAAAACTGATTAATTGATCCAGGGCTACCTCGGCATCACGAAGAGCTCCTTCGCTTATATCAGCAATGACTTCAAGAGCTTTGCGATCCGCTTCGATGTTTTCCTGCAGGCATATTTTTTGAAGATGATCGACAATGAGCCTTCGAGGAATGCGTTTGAAATGAAATCTCTGGCATCTGGAAGTAACCGTAGAGGGAATCTTGTAGGGTTCGGTCGTGGCAAAAATGAATTTGACGTGTTCGGGAGGTTCTTCAAGAATTTTAAGAAGGGCGTTGAAGGCTGCCTGGGTGAGCATGTGGACTTCATCTATAATATATATTTTGTAACGGGATTGGACGGGAAGAGATTTAGCCGCTTCCCGAAGATCTCTGACTTGATCCACCCCATTGTTTGATGCCCCATCAATTTCAATGCAATCAAAAGACCGACCTGCATCGATATCCATGCAAATTGGATCTTCAGGATCAAAATCGGCATTGGGTCCACCCGTGCAGTTAAGGGATTTGGCCAGAATTCTGGCAATGGTTGTCTTGCCCGTTCCCCTAGGCCCGGAAAAAAGATAGGCATGAGCTACTCTTCCGAGCTGAATAGCGTTTTTTAATGTCCTGACTACATGCTCTTGCCCAACAACTTCGGAAAAGACTCTTGGACGATATTTCCTGCTAAAAACCTGATACATGTGCGTGTGTGAAAAGGCCAAGGACAGTAACAGGAAAGGTCAAGTTACCGTTGCTTCCTTTCGGACCTGGCGGGGTTAGCTCGCCTCTGCCTTTACTGTCCCTGGTTATTGAATATTATTCGAATTTCTTTCTCACTGCAAAGAAAGAAAATAAACTATTGTTCAAAATCCATCAGGCTTATTCATTCCAGCCCAAGGGTAGGGATAAACCCGCTCTTTTCCCATTGAAGCTTGAGCCATCTAGCTTTATCGATCCAATCCAAAGCTCTGTGCTTCACAGGCTAGGCTAATGGCCAACTTGGCTATAAACTCATCATAGCCTTAGGCCTGGTTTTAAGCTCAGTGTGCAATCTACACACAACCAGCTTTTTAGGGATTTTGAGGCTCGGAAGGAACCTCAGGTTGAATCTCGGTCTTCTGTTTTACCTCTTTTTCCACATTTGTAGCTTCTTTTTCTGCCGCCGTAGCCTCTTTTTTCTCTTCCTGCTGAATGGATTGAGTTGGAGAGGGAGCCTGGGGTTGATTTTGTTCTTCAGACTGGGAGGAAGGAGCCGGTGGGTTTTCTTCTTTTTGTTTTGGAGCTGAAAACTCTGGTGAAGGAGGAGCAGGTTCTGGAGAAGAAGACTCGGCCGAAGGAGCTTCTTCTTTTTTCTTGTCATTTCCTCCATCTCCGCTCTTGGCTGTAGGCTTACATCCAGCTAAAAATGAAAGGAACAACAGGGGTAACAAAAGTTTTTTCCAATGTCGATAATAACCATTGAGTTTTAAATACTTGTTTAATTTACGCATGAGATTCCCTTTTTGGGGTTAAATTTTGGCATCCATTTAATAAAAGTAAATATTAATATGTCAACTCCAGATCTTTGATGAATTGCATAAATAGTTGTTATTTATCAAAAGGGAGTGGAAAACTGCTGGTCAGTTCTAGAACCGATTGCCTTATTTTTTCAAGGGTTTGAGGATCATTGCGGTGTGTCAAAGCCTGGTGAATCCATGAAGCGATATCAAACATTTCGTTTTCTTTCATCCCACGAGTAGTTACAGCTGGAGAACCTATACGGATCCCTCCTCCTTGGTAGGGAGGTATTGTGTCAAAAGGTAAAGTATTTTTATTAACAGTAATCCCTACGCGATCGAGGATATCCTGTGCTTCTTTACCTGTGATACCCATAGGTCTCAAGTCAACAAGCATAAGATGATTTTCTGTTCCTCCAGCTATAAGGCGGTAACCATTTTTCTTCATGCCTTCTGCAAGGGCTTTCGCGTTTTTGAGCACCTGTTTCTGGTATTCAACAAACGAATCCTGGAGAGCTTCGTGAAAACATACCGCTTTAGCCGCAATGACATGAACAAGGGGACCGCCTTGAATACCTGGGAAAATTTGGCTGTCGATTTCCTTCGCATATTTTGCTTTACAGAAAATCACTCCTCCCCGTGGTCCACGTAATGTCTTATGTGTAGTTGTCGTAACGAAGTCCGCATAGGGGATTGGAGAAGGATGAAGGCCTGTGGCAACAAGTCCTGCTATATGAGCCATATCGACCATGAGATAGGCACCTACGGAGTCTGCGATAGCTTTTAATCTCGGGAAATCAATAATGACAGGATAAGCTGAAGCCCCAGCAACCAACATCCTAGGTCGATGCTCTTTTACCGCTGTTTCAAGGCTGTCGTAGTCGATTCTTTCATCTTTGGGACTGACTCCATAATGAATAACATTGTAGAACCTGCCCGAAAAATTCATTTTAAACCCGTGTGTCAGATGCCCTCCATGACTAAGGTCCATGCTCATGATGGTCTCGAAGGGCTTGAGCATCGCAAAGTAAACTGCCATATTAGCTTGGGAACCTGAATGGGGCTGAACATTAACATGCTCAGCTTTGAAAAGTTCCTTTGCCCTTTCTATGGCCAGCGATTCAATTTCGTCGACATTTTCGCATCCTCCATACCATCGGCGGCCTGGGTAACCTTCGGCATATTTGTTGGTCAGACAACTGCCCTGGGCTTCCATTACCGCAGGACTGGCAAAATTTTCAGAAGCGATCAGTTCCAGATTTTGTTTTTGTCTTTGTGCTTCTTTTTTAATCAAAAAAAAGATTTTTGGATCAACCAAAGATAAAGCCGTAGAAGATTGATAAGGAATGTGCATAGAAGGATAGGTTAATGGTTCGGTTTTTAAAGTATTTTGTTTATGAGACAACTTTTCATAAAAAGTTTCAAGCCAAGCTTCCAAAATTGGGGGAAGATCTTCTGCCCTGATATACCGGCTTCCCAGGCATAAAACATTACAGTTTAATTCATTTCTTGCAATCTGAATATCAGTTAAAGAAGAGACACGAACTGCCCGGATTTGAGGAATTTTATTGGCAGCGATTTCCATTTCTATGCCATGTTTAGAAAAGAGGATACCGGTAGAAAAAGGGGTTTCAAGAAGTTCAAGGGCCATTCTTTCGATTATTGCAGAGATATCCATGGGATTCTCGACCTCGATATCTTCCAAGGGAATCTGCCATCGGAAAAGGATAGCTCGACAAGCGTTTTTGAGCTCAGCTCCGTTCGGATCAGAGCCAAGAAATACACGAAGATTATTTCTATCCAGGCTTTTCCCTTCAGAAAGGGAGAATTCGGGTTGGGAAGGGGAAGAATTCAACACAAAAGATAAAATTTTGGGCATGACCTGTCTCATCTGATCCCGGCAAAGCTTGTAAAGTTCAATGGAGCCGCCTATGGGATCGGGAATTTCTCTTGCCATAATCGGTAAGTCCTGGGCAAATTCAAGAAGGAGAAATATCTTGTCTCCAGCATCGGGATAAAGGAGAAGAAGGGAGTCGAGATGAGAATAACTCATGCAAAAAATGAAATCAGCTTTCCTAATTAATTCTGAATTGACGGGCTTACTCCGTATGTGAGAGATGTCTATGCCTATTTCAGCCATCACTTCTATGGCATGTGGACTTGGAGGAAGGCCACTAACTGCTCCAATACCGGCAGAATCAACCTGGATATCCTTATTACCTTGGATCAAAGACTCAAAAAGCCCTTTAGCCATAGGACTCCTGCAGATGTTACCGGTACATACAAACAAAATATTTTTCATCCTTGGGTTTTTCTAAATCTTATTCTTTAGTTTCAACTCAATTGTTCTCAAAAAAAAATTTTCATCCCTTTCAATTACTTAGAAAAAGCGGATTAGAAAAATAGGTCTTTTAGAACTCAATGATTGACAAAAGAATCTTCCTTAGTTTATGATAAAAACTCAAATTCACTTTCAATCAAAGAAACATTGATAACTTAAAATTTCAAGAAACTTTCTTCTTATAAAAATCAAAAACCAGTTGACCCTAAAAAGCTAAAGGAGAATTGCCGTCTGTTTGCCGAAGATCTCGCCTCCTTTCATTGGAAAAGAAAATATTACTTTAAAAAATAGAGGAGTTGTTTAAGGGTTGACCGAAGTTCCTTCCTATGGACGATCTTGTCGATAAGACCTTTTTCTAACAGGAATTCTGCCGTTTGAAATCCTGGAGGAAGATCTTGTTGCGTTGTTTCTTTGATCACTCGACTTCCTGCAAACCCGATCATCGCTTTAGGTTCAGCAAGGATTATATCTCCCAGTGAAGCAAAGCTAGCGATGACCCCAGCCATAGTGGGATTGGTTAAGATAGATATATAAGGGATCCGGGCTTGGGATAGTCGGTGTAAGGCTGCAGCAGTTTTAGCCATCTGCATGAGACTGAACATTCCTTCATACATCCGTGCTCCTCCAGAAGCGCAAATAATGATGAGGGGAATTTTTGAGCTGAGTGATCTTTCAATTGCCCGGGTTATTTTCTCTCCAACAACACTGCCCATGCTTCCCCCAAGAAAACTGAAATCCATGACACAGAGTGAAATGGGGATAGATCCAAGGGTACAACTTCCACAGACAACCGCTTCATTCAGTGCAGTTTTATTACGGTAATAATCGAGCCGTTCTTGATAGCTTTTTTCCCCATCGAATCCGAGGATATCGATAGAATATAAATTCTGGTCGTGTTCGATGAAACTATCCCTGTCAGCAATATAGCCGATGCGTTCAGTAGCCTTGATGGGAAAATGGTGTTGACAGTACTGACAGACTGATTGATTCAGCTCCAGTTCTTTTGTATAGAGGAAACGGTTACAACC
This sequence comes from Methylacidiphilum caldifontis, assembly GCF_017310505.1. Taxonomy (NCBI): domain Bacteria; kingdom Pseudomonadati; phylum Verrucomicrobiota; class Methylacidiphilae; order Methylacidiphilales; family Methylacidiphilaceae; genus Methylacidiphilum (ex Ratnadevi et al. 2023); species Methylacidiphilum caldifontis. Next base: position 1,959,302 of record NZ_CP065957.1, read on the forward strand.
GGGGCATTTGGTCCATAATCCTTCTGGGATATCCAGCATTTTTTCTCCCGATGGAATTTGGGGCTTGTTTTCCTTGTTAATCATTTTTGAGCGCTTTTTTGTACAGTTTTCTCCATTTAGCTCCGGGCAATGGTCAAAACCGCTATTTCTTTTGCCCCACCCCAATTTTTAAGCATAACAGCACATTCGTGGACAGTTGCCGTTGTAGTAATAATGTCGTCTATAATTAACAGGTTTTTGCCCTTCAAGTCAAAACCCCTTTTCAGCTTAAAAGCTCCTTTAAGGTTTAGAGTTCTCTCCATGAATGTAAGGGCTGATTGTTGCTCGGTTGGTTTTATTCTTTTTAAAGCGGGAAGATAAGCCAGTTTTTGATGTTTGCTAAGAAATTGGGCCAGTTCTTCAGCAATGTTAAACCCTCTTTGCCTGAACTGGATGGGATGGATGGGAACCGGAACAACCCCATGACAAGGCCATCCTCCGATATATTTCCGGTAAGCTTTCTCCAACCATTCTTCGAGCAGGGGGATCAAATGATATTTTTGATCATATTTGACCCAATGGATCACTTTGCGGACAAGACCGCAGAAAACGAATCCCGATCTTGCAAAGAGAAAAGCCCTTGGATAAGCGATGCAATTATTACAGTAGTGGGAGTAAACTAACCCCTGTTGAAAGGGTTTAGAGCAACGGAAACAGAAGGGAGGATCGAGAGAAACGATGGGCAGATCGGGTAGTTCAGCTGGAGGATAGACTAGAGCAAGAAAACTCTGCGTTCCTTTTGCCATCTCCCAGAGGAATTTAACCAGAATATCCATAAAATGGTACAAAAGAAAGCCAGCAGCAGGGCTTCCTTAGGATCGCCTAACCATCGCTCGGGATCTATCCAGCATTGAATATGGACGAAAAAAACTATCCCGCCATGAACTCCGATTGCTCTCCATAAGTTTTTATCCTTTATATAAACAACTCCAAGAATCAGGCCAAGCAAAAACAACACCAATCCTTTTATAGAAAACCATTCGAGATCAAAGAAGGGTTTAACCATTGTCTGTAATAAAAGAAAACCACTATAGGGAAGAGGGGTGATGTCGGAAAAATTGTTGGGTTGGACGTTCAAAAAATGAGAAAAAGAATACAGGGCCGAACTCAAAAAAAGGGCGGGGATATCTCCAGTGGATCTCGAAATAACTCCTAAAAGGATACCTCTCATTAATATTTCTTCAATTATAGCGACTGAAGCCGCTTTGAATAAAATTTTGATAATTTCAGTTGGCAAAACAAACGTTGGACAGGGAAAAGTGGGTTTTTTCTCAAAAATTGCTGGTTCTATAGCCACAGAACCCACCGTAATGAGTATGGATAAGCCGATGCCATAAAAAAGGGCTTTAAAGAAAGGTTTTTTAAACCCTATGTCAGACCAGTGAAAAAGTCCTAGTTTTTTCCTGAAAATCAAAATCGAGCCCAGCAGCAAGACTTCAACAAGGCGGTGATACAAACGAAGGAAAGAAAAGTGTCCGAAGTAAGGACTGAGTAAAAAATAACTGATTGGACTTAAGGCTGCCGAGAGCAGGAAAGAAAAAAGAATAAGGATCAATAGAACAAACACCGATAATAGGGTAAAGACAAAAAGCAGCTGGATTAAAGTAAAAAGTAAAGATCCCTATTTTTTTATTCTCGATTTTTTTCAACCCATTGACCAATGGTTCGGTATCGAAGATAGCGGTTTTCTAACAGTTGTTGAGGATTGACATCCAACAAGGCGGTTAAGCTTGAAAGCAAGTGGTCTTTGAGCATTTTAGCCGCAGCATCCCAATCCCAGTGAGCACCACCAGGAGGTTCGGGAATAATCTGGTCAATGATATTAAACTGAAGCAGTTCCTGTGCCGTTAACTTCAGATAAGAAGCTGCCTGTGGAGCATATTTTTTGTCTTTCCACAAAATGGCTGCACACCCTTCGGGGGATATGACCGAATAGTAGGCATGTTCCATCATTAAAACCTTATCTGCAACCCCAATGCCCAATGCTCCACCACTTCCTCCTTCTCCGATCACAACCGAAATGATAGGGACAGTCAAACCGAACATTTCCATAAGATTATTGGCTATGGCTGCACCAACGTGTCTTTCTTCTGAACCGATACCTGGATAAGCTCCAGCGGTGTCTATAAATGTAATAATGGGAAGACGGAACTTTTCAGCCAGTTTCATCAGTCTCAAGGCCTTTCGATAACCTTCGGGCATAGGGCAACCAAAATTCCTTGATAGGTTTTCTTTTAATGTTCTGCCTTTCATCTGGCCAATAGCCATGACTTTTATGTCGTCAATGCTGACAAATCCCCCTATGATCGAAAGATCGTTTCTGAAGAGCCGGTCTCCATTAAGCTCGAAAAAGCCGGTTCCTATCCTATTGATATAGTCCAAAAAGTAGGGTCTTTTGGGGTGACGGGCAATCTGAACTTTCTGCCAAGGAGACAGGTTGGAATAAATAGCTTTTTGGGTTTGTTTCAGTTCTTCTTCAAGGATGCTCTGTTGCTTTTTTAATTCTTCAGCAGAAAGCGTTTTGTCGTTTTTTATGAACTCCAAGCGTTGCTGAAGATCGATTATAGGTTTTTCGAATTCTAGATAACCGTTAGACATAAAACTTAAAGTGTATCGGTTTTTTTAAGAATAAAAAAAATAAAAAGATCGCATTTTACAAAAAAGAGTCTATCACCAGTTTATATTGAAGCAAAGGCCTATGGAGCAAAAAGGACCATTTCGATTTGGAATCATTGTCAGTTCTTACAACAAGGAATATACAAGCCGGATGGTAGAATCCGCCCTGAGTGTATTGAAGGGAAACACGGTTGATGTCGTTTGGGTTCCCGGCTCTTTTGAAATCCCCCTTCAAGCTCAAAGATTAGCCAAGAAAAAGATCTATGACTGTATTCTCTGTTTTGGAATCGTATGGCAAGGAAAGACCGCTCATGCCACTGAAATACTTCGTGCTTGTACGGATGCTCTCATGAGGATTGGCCTTGAAAACGATGTTCCGGTTATCCATGAAATTCTGTCTGTTAGCAATGAATCCCAAGCCAAGGCCCGTACATCAGGCAGGCTTGATCGAGGCGCAGAAGGGGCTAGAACAGCACTCCAAATGGCCTCGTTGAATTATAATCATGATAATGGATCAAAAGAGTAATCCTCTCTGACCCTAAAAGGGATGACGGCTAGCTGGATACTAAAAAAATAAAGTTCTTAAAGTTATCGTGAAAAGTTCAGGATAAAAAAAGAAGAAAAGCAAGCTTAGGGACTTGTTCATTTTGGTTGTATGTCCAGCTTGGCTTTAATATGAGATAAAAACAACAAAAGAGATAGAAAAAATGACCACCCCTCTGTATATTTGAGCGGTCTATTTTTGATGTTCTTTTTATCCTTGTTGGAGAAGTTCAAAAGTTGGGAATATGATAAGCAGGCGAAAAATTAGAGAAAGGATAGTTCAGTTCCTTTACCAATGGGAGATGAGTAAAGGCATTGGGTTTGAAGAAATGCTTAGGCATTTCTGGGATTTTTCCCAATTCGATCAAAAAGAAGATAGGCAGCAAGTAGAACAATGGCTTAAGGCTATTGCCCAGCATAAAGAAGAGATTGAAAAAAAGATTAACAGTTATGTAAAGAACTGGAGTGTGGATAGACTTGCCCTGGTTGATAAATGTATTCTTATCATGGGCATCTATGAGATCTTTTATAGAAAAGACATTCCTCCAGCTGTGAGTATCAACGAGTCGGTTGAAATTGCAAAGAAATATAGCACGGAAGAATCGGGCAAATTTGTCAATGGCATTCTTGACTCGGTTCTCAAGGATTCGGGAAGGAAAGCTTGGGTGTCATGTCCTTAATAAGCTTAAATAGAAGAATATGTCTTTTTGGAGAAATTTAGTTGGAAAATTTGTTAGTCTTGTTGGACCCAAGGAGCAAATCGACTGGGAAGCTCTTTTGATTGAATCTGACATGGGAATAAATCTTTCCCAGAAACTCTATGCTCTATTGGATAAAGAGGGACTACTTGGAAAAGCTGAGCTAGCCGAAAGAAGGATTAAAAACGAACTCTTGCATATCCTTCAGAACCATAAGGCTCCTTTACCTGTAGGCAAGCCTGGGGTTATCCTCCTTGTGGGAGTCAATGGGGGGGGAAAGACGACTACAGCCGCAAAGCTTGCCTATAGGTTCAAAACCGAAGGCAAGAAGGTTTTTTTTGCTGCTTGTGATACCTTCAGAGCGGCGGCTACTGAACAGCTTAAAATCTGGGCAGAAAAGTTGGATGTTCCCATGGTTTCAGGAAAGGAAGGTGCAGATGCTGCCAGCGTTGCTTTTAGAGCTTTTGTTCAAGCCTCGGAGGCCCAGGCTGATTATTTGATTGTCGACACGGCGGGAAGACAAGCGAACAAGAAAAACTTGATGATGGAACTAGGAAAACTCAAAAGAACATTGGAAAAAGTTTCAGCTCAAACCCCTCTTTTTATTTTACTTGTTGTTGATGGGACTTCGGGCAGTAACATTCTGGTTCAAGCCAAAGAGTTCAACGAGGCTCTTGGTCTTTCGGGGATGATCATGACCAAGCTTGATAGTTCTTCTAAAGGTGGCATGGTGGCTGCTGTTAAATATGAACTGGGTATCCCGACCTATTTTATTGGTCGGGGTGAAAATCTTGAATCTTTAGAAGAGTTCAATCCGGAGGGATTTGTTGAAGAATTCTTTTCCTGAAGATCGTTATTGGATGAAGGAAGCCTTGAAATGCGCTCTTTTAGGGGAAGGATTGACAAATCCCAATCCTGCCGTTGGGGCTGTACTGGTCAAAAATGGAGAGCTCATCGGAAAGGGCTATCACAGCAGAGCAGGAGCGGCCCATGCGGAGATCGAGGCGATCGAAGATGCAAAAAAAAGAGGCATATCGGTTTGCGGATCAACCTTGTATGTTACTCTTGAACCCTGCAACAGTTGGGGAAAAACGCCCCCATGTACCCAGTACATTATTAGGGAAAAGATCGGTCGTGTAGTGGCTGGATCCCCTGATCCTAACCCCAAAAACAATCCGAGAGCTGTTGAAGTCCTGCCTTCTATGGGGATCAGTTTTTCATGGGAACTCCTTGATGAAGCCCTTTTTCTTAATCGGGGGTTTTATCATAGGGTTTTGACAGGAAAACCCTGGGTGATCGCCAAGATCGCTATGGCTATAGATGGTAGCCTTTCTGCAGGAGTGGGAGATGAAAGATGGATTTCAGGCCTTCCCGCACGCACCTTAGCCCATAAGCTAAGGATGGTTGCCGATGGCATCTTGATTGGAGCGCAGACGGCAAGAGTAGATAACCCCCAGTTAACCATACGGCTCGTAGACAAACGGTATAAAGTCCAACCGTGGAGGGTGATCCTTAGTCTTTCAGGAAAGTTACCCAGAGATTTAACCCTATTTAGAGATGCTTTTAAAGAAAGGACTTTGGTGTGTGTGAGGATGCCCATGGAGATGGTGCTCAAGGAGTTGGGCTCAAGAGAGGTGAGTATTTTACTCGTGGAAGGGGGAGCAGCCGTTCTGCACGAAATGCTTAAAGAAGGATGTGTTCATGAGATTTCTTTTTTCCTTTCAGCTGTAATCATCGGTAAACAACCCCTGGATGTTAACCCGTACAGTCCTGCCAACCTTTCTTTTCCTTTTGCATTAGTCAAGCCCTCATGGGAAAAATTGGGTGAGGACATTTATTGTCATGGACTTTTAGAAAAAGGATCCAAGTTTCTTGAAAGCATTCGGATAGAGTATGCCAGCAAAGGATAAAGTTTATGAGTGGTTTTGTAGATCGTCGTTGCGTTGGAACTCATTATAGGATAGGCAGGGTACTGCTTACCCAACAAAGTATACAGAAGAGAGTTGCCGAACTTTCCATAGAAATTCGGAAAGAATACCGCAAAAAACCTTTTATGATCTTGGGTCTTTTAAATGGAGCCCTTTTTTTTGTAGCTGATCTTTTGAGAAACTTACCTTTAAGAACAGAGGTCGAGTTCTTGCAAGTTAAAAGTTATTCTGGAACTTCTTCTCGAGGATATGTCCAAGGCCTGGAGTTGATAGATAAAACAAGGGTAGCCTCCAAGCATATTCTGGTCATCGATGATATCCTTGATACGGGCTTAACATTATCGACCGTAAGGGAGGAACTTTACAATGCGGGAGCAAGTGCTGTTGAATTTTGTGTGCTTCTGAGAAAAAAGAAAGAGGGTCAAAAAGCGATCGAACCGAAGTGGATAGGATTTGAAATTCCTGATGAATTTGTCGTGGGTTATGGCTTAGATTTTGAGGGGATGTTCAGAGCTTTGAAATCTATTCGTTCTTTTTCTGTTAATAAGGAGAATGGAGGACATATTGTGAGCAGTTAAAGAAAAGGTGCTTTTAGGTCCAGGGATGAACAGTGGCCGTTTAGGGGAGCAAAAAAAGAGGCCAGGATTGGCTACAATACATGCTGGATTTGGGTTCATGGTGAAGAGGGAAAAAAAGAGAAAGATTTAATCTTTTCTTTCCTGTTCTTTCTGAGGGGATTCTGTGAGGGAGCGCTTGGATGTAGACCAGAGTATGGGAGGGAACATCAGGGCAATAGTGCGGCCTAAAACAAGAACGATGACCGCAAGGCTCCATATCAAGACGTTCAGACCGGAGATCTTTTCATCAAGAAGTGAAAGCATCAATTCTCTAAGCACAAAGGCTGCTCCCGCCTCTAATAGAACATGAAGCCTGATACGATCGAATTGGAAATATTCAACAAAAGCACGCAAAAGCTCAAGGATAACGACTAGGGAAAGAATGCGGCCTACAAGATCTCTAAAGCTCCAGGCCGTTGCATTTTTTGTTAATCCAGGTGTAAGTTCCCAAACACTGCGCACTATTTCTACTCCTAAGCCGACAAGAAGAAGAAAAATGATCAGGTTAAAGGCCACAGCAACCGCCATACGAAAAAAATAGAGAAGAACCTTTTGCATCGTATCCTGTGTCTGTCAGTGATCTAAAAAGGTTTAAGGACCGGTCTATAAAAAAACTTTAACATACTTCAAAACTAAAAATCGTCAAATGTATAAAGCTAGCTTTCCAGATGGGCTTTGTGGGGGATGCTGATAAAAAACTGGCCTTTTTAGGGCTGCACTGAGACTTTGAGTAACCTTTTTTTATTAGTTTCTATCAAAACAATACAAGCGGAGAGAGATAGATATAAGCTTTAAAAAAAGGATCTAGGGTTTAATTTTTTTTGATTATCTTTTTATGGGAAAATGGAGGAACTAGGAGGAGTCCCAAACTTGTAAAGGCCAAGAGAACGATCCAATCTCCAAGTTTTTGATATGGAGTGGCTACGGGGTGATGCCAGTAAGCTTCTCCGAGCAGAATCCCCTTGCAATCTACCGCTTTGCCCTCTTTTTGGGTAAGCATCTGGGTTATTCTTCCTCTTTGGTCTATCCACACCGATATGCCCGTGTTTGTACATCTAAGCATAGGAATGTCTAATTCGACTGTCCGGAAAAGGGCATTTATCATGTGGAGGAAAGCTCCCGGGGAGTCTTTGAACCATCCATCGTTGGTAATATCAATAAGAAGATCGGGGTTCTGGGCTGTCATTTCCCGTACGTAGCTGGCAAGGGTGTCTTCAAAACAGATCAAAGGGGCGATTTTGAGTTGGGGTCTGTCAAGAAAGAAGAGGTTGTGTTCTGTGCCAGGAGAAAGATCGATCTGAAAAGGAACTAATTTACGCAAAAACGGAAAAATATGGGCAAAAGGGGTATATTCACCAAAAGGAACGAGGTGGTTTTTCGCATAAACTTGAGGATCTTCTCCAGCAGATTTGTATAAAACGGCCACATTGAACAGTTCGGTTGCGGAGGCTTTGAATGATCCGGCAAGAAAAGAAAAAGGATGAGCTTCTTGGAGTTTATGGATCGGTTCAAGAAGTTTGGGTGAAGCAAAGAAGTCGATGCCGAAAGGACTTTCCGGCCAACAAACAAGATCGGGCTTGAAGCTTAGGGTTTGTCGACTTAAAGTAATTTCTTCAAGGAAGGCTTCTTCAGGATCAACGGGAATGTATAAATCTTGAGGGATATTGGGTTGAATGGCTGCGAAACGGATTTTTAAGGCTTTGTCTTCGGCAGAGTCTTTGATTAACCGCTGTTCTCCATAAAAAAAACCGAGTCCAAAAAGAAGGATTGCCGTTAGGGCTTCAATTTTTGGTAAATAGAGTAATTTTGTAGTAAAATGGCTGAATACGGATCGGACCATAAAATAAAGAAGGGCATTAATAAAAGCGATGAACCAGGAAAGCAAGAATACCCCACCCAAACTACAGAGTTGGATAAGAAGAATGTTTTTGTAGGCGCTACTGCCTAGTTCATTCCAAGGAAAGCCGCTAAACAACCAACTTCTAAACCATTCAGAAATGATCCACAAGTTGGCAATTACGAGAGCATTGATTAGGTTATCCTTGGCCGAAGTGGATTGATAATTTACAAACGGAGGGCTTATTGCTAAGAGCCAAATTGCGGGATAAAGCGCTAGATAAGCAATGAGGGCAACTGTTCCGATAACAGTGACGAGCCCAATCCACCAGAATGATAAAGCAAAAAAAATGATTCCGAAAAAAAACCCACAGCCGAATCTTTTTACTGGGCTCTGCTTGTAAAAATCGCCGCTTGCAATGAGAGGAATAAGACTTATCCAGCAAAAAGAAGATGGGATTTTGGGATTAAAGCAAGAAGCTAAAAGAATGGCTGAAAGAGTTGGAGAAATAAAAAAGAAGAAAAGATCAGTTAGAATGGATTGTTTTGTTTTTTTTTCTTTTATTTTTAGATTGTCCATAGACTGATTAATCACTTAAGACCATAAAAAGAAGAAAATGAAAATAATGTTAAAGAATAGCCCTTTTCTTTTTAGCATATCTTCGAGAATGGAGGAGAAAAGGATAGAGAAAAAAGAGAACAACCTATGTTAAAAATTCTACGTACGCATTCATGGTTACTCATCATTGTACTTGCGGTCATTGGCATCTCTTTCTTATTATTTTTTAACATACCCGCTTTAAGCGGATTGAAAAATCCTTCGGTTGCTAAAATAGCAGGGAAAAGTATTTCACTAGAAACTTTTAGGCTAGCAAGGCAAGCCAGTTCCATAGAAATGGCACTGAGTGGACCCGCTCAAAACTATGGAGAAAATACACAGCTGGTACTCGATCAGATGGCCTGGACTAGGCTCATTTTTCTCCAGGCAGCAAAAGAGTTGCATTGTATCGTTCCAGAGGAAGAAGTTGTCCGGTTTATTCAAGGGCTTCCTTTTCTTCAAAAAGATGGGAAATACGATGCTTCGACTTATAAGCGGTTTGTCTCCTCTTTTTTAAATCCCCAGGGAATATCCGAGGAGAGGTTTCTGCAGGTTATGCATGAAGAACTGCTTATTGGAGAACTAAAAAAGGTTTTGGTAGCCCCTATTGAAGTTATACCCAAGGAAGTGGATGAGATATATACCATGACTTTCGGCCAAGTCCAGGTTTCTCTATTTCGGATGAACCTTCAAGAGTTTATGAAGGATATACAACTCAAAGCTGAGGAGATAGAAAAAGAATATAAAAATCATCCTAAAGATCCAGATTATTATACCCCTGAAAAACGAAAAGCCGGTTTTGTTTTTTTCCCCTTTCCTGAAAATATCCAAAATTTAAAGGGAAAAGAGCTAGAAGATGCCAAAAGGAAAATTTTAGAAGAAGCAGAAGATTTTGCCATAGAAGCCTCACGGCAGACGGAAACAGCCGAGATGAATATGGAAAAGCTAGCTAAAGAAAAAAATTTAACTTATCAAACGACCGAACCGTTTACATTAGATAAACCGCCGGTCACTGTTGTGGATCCTCCAAAATTTTCCAAAACCGTTTTTGAACTGTCTCTGGATAAAGCGGTCAGTGAACCGGTTGAAACTTCCAAGGGATATTATGTCATTGTTCTTTTGAACGTTGAGAAAGGCGTGTTACGCCCTTTCAATGAGCTAAAACCAGTAATTGAAGAAAAACTGAAGAGAAAGAAAGCTTTTGAAGCCTTGTTCCAAAAATCAGTGGGAGTTGAAAAAGACTTGAACAAGGCTCTTAAAGAGGGCAAGGATCTCGAGCAGATTGCAAGCAAAGAAGGGCTGATGGTTGAAAAGCCCCAGGCTTTTATTCCCGTTGATCCCCCAAAAGATTTGGAAGCAGCTAATGAAATCGGTTTTATATGCCAGTTACTCGAGCCTTTGCATTTAAGTCATTTTTTACCTACTCCTAGCGGAGGTGTTTTTGTTTATTTGAAGAGTAGGTCTGCTCCAACCTTACCCAATGAGATGGAAATCAAAGACAGACTCGAAAAGGATCTGCTCATCAGCAGAAGACAAGCTTTCCTTGAGGAATGGGTGCTGAATAGGAGTAAACTTCCTGGATATGCTCCTCCTGCCTCTCTTTTGCAACGATCTGCAGCTCAAGAAAACTAACCGGTTAAGAATGTCTTGAGAACAAACGTATCCCAAAAAGTGGAGCGATCCTGTAAAGGGAAAAAAGAGTGAATGCGGCTAGCGGACTAAAGATGGCAACAGCTGGGGGAATCCTCGAACCTTGACCTAAAATTTGAAAAAAATGGAAGATTAAGTAAAAAGCGATGAGAATAAACAGAGCGTTAAAAACTCCTGCCGTAGGATGCCTGCTGCTTAGTCTTCCTCCCTCGGCAAGCCCAATTAGAAGAAGAACAAGCATGGATAAAGGTTCAGCAACCAAAGTATAGAACTGGACTTGATAAGGAGCAAGCAGGGCTTTTTGGATACTACGGGGTTTATCGATCAATTTCCAGAGTTCGGAAGCATTAAGATCACGGGGTTTTTTCTCAAGGGCGACCATTTGTCTAGGAGGGGTATTCCAGGAAACCAAAGAGAGCGTATCGAAATAGGTGCTTTGGGAAAAATTGTTTGCAGAGTCATAATCAATGCGGTTAACCTCGTTGAGGGTCCAATGATTGTCTTTCCATATAGCCCTTCGTGCGAAATATTTTTTTAGATCTTTTCCTGAATTTTCTTGAACGACAACTTCTACATCTTCTCCTTGATTTTTGGTGAAATCAAGTTGTCGAAAATACCATACTCTTTTTTCAGCTTCTTCTTTATAAATTATTCCTCGAACAGCATGCACAGCGGCTTTGTTTCCTTTAATATCTTCCATTATTTGGTCTCTTTTGGCCTGAGAGTTGCCTCCTGGACCAAGTTGAAGGGCTGTAAGAGAAAGGGTCATCAGCACTCCGATAATCAAAAAAGGAGCAAATATTTTTTGTAGAGGAACCCCACAGGCTTGCATGGCTATGAACTCCCCATGTCTGTGCAGTTGCATGAGAAAGTAAAGTGAAGAAAAAAGAGAAGCCGGAGGAACAATCATGATGATAACGGCTGGAAAATAAGCCAGATAATAGTGAAAAATTTGACTGGCGGTAGCCTTGTTTTGAATGAAATCTTCGAGTGAACCAAAAAGATCGGCAATAATAACCAAGGAACAGAATGCGATGATTGTAAAAAGCAGGGGAAATAAAAAGCCCTTGAAAAGATAACGAAATAAAATCTTGTTCATTATTCAGCAGTCGAATATAGCATGTATGATGCTGCGGCCGTTATTTTTTGATAGAAAACATGGATAACATAGCTGTTAACTCAAGTCAAATTATTGGCAAGGAACTGGCTGAGCTCTGTGATTTAACAACCAAACTGCAAAAGACCACGAGCGTGCTTTTAAATATTGCAGAGCGCATACTGCACTGTTTTGAACAAGACAAAAAAATTCTTTGTGCGGGCAATGGCGGCAGTGCAGCTCAAGCAATGCATTTTGTTGAAGAGTTGGTCGGAAAATTCAGGAATGAAAGAAGACCTCTTGGTGCCCTATCGCTCGTTTCAGATGGGCCTACTCTCAGTTGCATCGCTAATGACTTTGGCTATGACGAGGTTTTTTCAAGACAGATAGAAGCTTTAGGGAATGTTGACGATCTGTTGATTTTATTCTCCACCAGTGGGGCTTCCCGCAATCTTGTTCGTGCCGTCCATACGGCAAAAAATCTTGGAATGTTTTCTGTTGCTTTTTTGGGTAAGGGGGGTGGAGAACTGGCTCACCAGGTTGATTTAGCTTGGATTGTTCCGAGTGAGAGTACTTCGAGAATTCAGGAAATGCATTGTTGGGCTACCCATGTACTCCTTGAAATCGTCGAAGAATGGGTAACGTTCCAGCAAAAAATCAAATAAGTTTTACTCTGAAAAGAGGTCTGTTAAAATCCACCGGTTTGCCATTTTCCGCTAATACCTCGGTAATAATCCCATGCAGCTCTGCTTTTATCTCGTTCATGACCTTCATTGCTTCAATAATACAAACTACGGTATCCTCGTGGACTTCCTGTCCAACCTCGACGTAAGGTTGAGCGTTAGGGGAAGGAGCCCTATAAAATATGCCTACCATGGGTGAACGGATTTCTGCTGTTTGAGAAGGGCTTAACAGTGAAGTCTCTTTGTCTTTGATTTCTACAATATGTTGGCTACTTCCTAAATAGTGAGGCGGAGGGTTGGGTAAGGGTGGGGGGTGAGGGGCAAAGTCCTTTCTTAGCCTGATTTTCGAATTTTCTTCTTCAATCTCGATTTCATTAAGATTGTTCCTGACCATCAGTTCGATAAGTTCGGTAATTTTAGCTATGTCCATAGATTTTTCCCATCTCTATCAATATCTTCCATTTTGAAGAAAATATCACTACAATCAATGCATTTCATCGACAAATCATGATTTTAAAAAACAAAAGAAAGAAAACCTGGCAACGGTCAAGCTTGTCAACCCCCTAGCTTCACCTTGGTTTCGGTCCATGTACTTTAAGGATTTGATTAATTTTTGTTAAATTTTTTAACGTTTTCTAGAGTCCTATTGCGCTTAGTACCTGGCTTTGCGTTAAAAGAAAAAATAATATTTTTTTAATTCCGGGTAATATTTCTAGGGAGAAAAGCGGCTTCTATGGCCAGGCTTTCTTCCATGCCATAATTGAGATCCTGGTTAAGTCTTTCTACACGGCGTATCTCTTCTATTAATTTTAAACAACTTTGAGCTGAAGCCCCTTTTTCCATTTCCGCTTGTATTTTATGCCAGCAAGCCAGTTCTACGAGTCGTAAAAACCGTTCCCTTTTTTCGAGTATTTCTAGGGCAACCCCTTCTTGGCTTTCTTTTTCTTGCTGGTCTTCTTCTTTTTTTTCGGATTCAATGGCAATTTTAGCCTTCTGGATAAAATCATTAAGAAAAGCGATTTTTTTTAGCCTTCCTATTTCTTCCTCTTCTTCGATTTCAAGCCATTTTTGAACCTCGGGCCAGATGTCTTGATCTTCAGGAGAAATTTCAAAAGGAAAGCCACTGACTGAAAGACATAAACATCGGGATAAAAGAGTAGGAAATAGAGCCATCGGTCGAGTTGAAGTTAAAATGATGGTCGTATTGAAAGGAGGCTCTTCGAGAGTTTTTAAAAAAGCATTAGCTGCTTCTCCTCCTCCAAAACACATGGATTCGGCTTGCAGGATGAGACAAACCTTCCTAGACTCTCGATAAGGTCTTAAATAGAGATCCCTGCAGACATCCTTGATTTGCTGAACGCTGATCCGTTTTAATTTTGTCTGGGGTTTAAGGAGGTAAAAATCGGGATGTTTTGAGGGATCAGAGCCGAGCAACTCTCTAGAGATTTCCATCCCCAAGTTCAACAATAAAGAAGAACTAACCCCGCTAATAAGATAGGCCGAGGCGATCCTTTGGTTCAAGATCGCTTTTTTAAAAAGCCCAAGACAATTTTCATAACTCAAAGACATTTTTGACTTTCTCCCATATCCGAGCAGAGATTGTTTGAGGACTAGATGTTCCTTCGATAATGTAAAAACGCTGAGGCTCTCTTTTAGCCAGATCAAGATAAGCTTGCCTTATCTGTTTTAGGGAATTTTCAAATTCATCTTGCAGCCGGTCCGTAGTTGTTTTTGAGCCATCCCTCTTTTTGATCCTTAACTGTGAGCACTGATAGGGAATATCTAAGAGGATGGTCAGGGAAGGTTTTATTCCTGATGAAGCTAGGGCATTTAATTGTTCAATAATTTTTAATGGGATACCGCGAACAATCCCCTGGTAGACCAGAGTTGAATCGGTGAACCGATCAGCAAGGATCCATGAGTTTTCAGCCATTCCAGGCTCGATGACTTGCTTGATCAGCTCCACTCTACTGGCTTCGAATAAAAACAGTTCTGCTAGTGGACTTAGGCTAAAGGAAGGGTGTTTGAGAATCTTGCGAAGCCGCTCTCCTAATTTTGTTGTTCCTGGCTCTCGGACGACAACGACTTTCTCTCCACGGTTTTCCAACCGTTTTTTGAGCAGCCGAATCTGTGTGGTCTTTCCACATCCTTCACTGCCTTCGAAGCTGATGAAACGCGTTTTTACTCTTTCCATGCTTTCTGTCCTTCGGGGGTATCCTGGACAATCCAACCCTTGTCTAGAAGTGCTTGTCTTAGCCTGTCGCTTGTCTGCCAATCCTTTTTTTTACGGGCCTCAGCCCTCATCGAAAGAAGGGATTGAATTTCTGGGGGTATTTCTACGTTGAGTTCTCCAACTCCTAAAAGAGAATCTACAAGCTGCCAGCTTTTATAGAGAGGAGGCAACTGCTTGCCCTCATCCATCATCCGATTGGTCAGTCTGATCCAATCGAACAGATGGCCAACGGCCTCGGTTATATTCAGATCGTCAGCTAAGGCTTCTAAAAACCGGCGATTAAACGATATTTGTTCGTCGGTTTCATGACCTAGAAATTGAGAAGGGGGGATATCTCGTTGCCTACTCAGCCATGAGTCTATTCTTTTAAGGGCTTCCCGAGACGATTCCATTCCATGCCAGCTGAAATTGAGGGTTTGTCGGTAATGGGAAGAGGTCAAAAGATGATACCGAAGTACCCTGGCACTGAAACCTTTGTTTAGAACATCTCGTAAAGTATAAATGTTGCCCAGTGATTTTGACATTTTTTCACCTTCAACAAGAACATGGGAAACGTGGAACCAGTGACGGACAAATTTAGTACCGGTCATGGATTCACTCTGGGCTATTTCGTTTTCGTGATGAGGGAAAATCAGGTCTACTCCACCGCAGTGAATATCAATTTGCTTTCCTAAATAACAAATGCTCATGGTTGAACATTCGATATGCCACCCCGGTCTACCTATTTCCCACGGAGAAATCCAGCCGACATCTCCATCTTCGGCTTTTTTCGCTTTCCAGAGTGCAAAGTCACCATAATTTTCTTTGACATATTCATCTGAAAAAACCTGTGTCCCAATCTTTAATTTCTCTTTATCTAAATGTGAAAGCTTTCCGTAGTCGGGGAAAGAGGAGATACGAAAATAAACCGAGCCATCCTGACCTATGTAAGCATGATCTTTTTCCAGGAGTTGGCGAATGAATTCGATCATTTTTTCAATATGTTCGGTAGCCCGCGGTTGAAAATGAGGCTTGAGCATATTGAGAGTCCGCATATCCTTTTCAAATTCATCAATATAACGTTGGGTATAGGCGGCTAAGGAAATGCCCGCTGCTCGCGAAGCAGCGATGGTTTTGTCATCCACATCGGTATAGTTCATTACGTGAGTGACTTTATATCCAAAAAGCTCAAGTGCCCGGCGTAAAAGATCAACGCAAAGAAACGTTCTGAAATTACCGATATGGGCAAGATTATAAACGGTTGGACCACAGGCATACAGGGTAATCTGTGGAGGATGAATTGGATTTATAGGTTCGATACTTCGAGAAAGAGTATTGAAAAGTTTAAATGGGGGAAGTGGGAATGAGAAATCCATCATGGCTTGGTACTTCAGTTTTGAGTTAAAGAGTTGCGTTGTTCAAGGCAAAATCATAAAGTTAGCTTTACAGGATTTTTTTCTTTTTTTTCCCTAACTGTAGTGAAAATTTCTTCGGCTGGGTAGCTTATGATTTCAGAAAGGGTAGGATGATAAAAAGGCATTTTTACAAGGTCTTCAACAGTTCCTTTGAAATACATACATTGGGATAGTTGATGGATCAACTCCGAGGCATGAGGCCCAATGATCGTTCCAAAGAGAATTTCTCCTGAAGAAGGATCAGCACAAATTTTTACGAAACCCTCTTCTTTACCTTCAATAATAGCTTTACCATGGTCCCTGAACATATACTTTGCACAGAGCACCTTGCGATTTGAAGGCAATAGCCCCACCATCGCGACTTCAGGATCGGTAAAAACAACCTCCATAGTTAAACGCCTTGATACAACATGTGTTGGAGACTTCCCTGCAAGGATTTCGAGTGCATTCTTTGCCGCGACTTCTCCTTCTTCTCTTGCAATGTGCACTATGCCAAAGTTGGCTGAGGCATCTCCAGCTATGAAGATATGAGGAATAGAGCTCTGCATTTTATCATTGATAGACAAAGGTTGCATTGAGGTATCAATGCCAATTTTTTCTAGCCCCAGTTTTTCGATGTTAGGTTTTCTTCCAAGAGCATAGAAAATTTCTTCAGAAAAGACTTCAGTCTTTTTCCCTTTGTGAAGAAAAGAAACTTTTTTTCTTCCCTTTTCTTTTGTTACGGCCTTGATTTGGGTATCGCTAAAAACCGTTATGCCTTCGGATAGAAAAGATTCTTTGAGACAATCAGAAACTTCCGGGTCGAACGATTTTAAAAGCCTGGGACTACGTTGAACAATCGTTGTTTTGCAACCGAGCCTGGAAAAAAACTGGGCGAACTCACATCCCACTGGACCTCCTCCTAAAACGGTCAAGCTTCCAGGAAGTTGGTTAAGCTCTAGTGCGGAGTCGCTTGTGAGGAATCCGGTTTGTTCTAACCCATCGATAGGCAGGATATCGATGAGTGAACCCGTAGCGATGATAAACGTTTTTGAAGAAATGACTCGTTCTTTAGAGTCAGCTTCTTTGATGAGCAGTTCATTGGGATTTATAAAGGAAGCGCTTCCACGATAAAAAT
Organism: Methylacidiphilum caldifontis; assembly: GCF_017310505.1. Classification (NCBI taxonomy): domain Bacteria; kingdom Pseudomonadati; phylum Verrucomicrobiota; class Methylacidiphilae; order Methylacidiphilales; family Methylacidiphilaceae; genus Methylacidiphilum (ex Ratnadevi et al. 2023); species Methylacidiphilum caldifontis. Next base: position 1,976,350 of record NZ_CP065957.1, read on the forward strand.
CGACGGGCAGAGAAAGAATTTCTTCTTTCCTGTAACGGGCAAATTCTTCGATCAAGGTTTTTTTCCTCAACTGGATAGAAGGCATATCCGCAGAGACGCTTCCGACTTTTAATCCAAAACGGTTGGCTCTTCGGATTTCCCAGTAGCGGTTACTCGATTCGATAAAAGTTTTTGAAGGCATGCACCCTTTGAGAATACAGAGTCCACTCAGTTTTTCAGCCTTGTCAATCAAGGCGATAGAGATCGGTTCTTTAGAAGCCAACGATGCAGCAGCAAAACCTGCTGATCCTGCTCCTATAATGGTTAGCTCGTAATGTTTTTTCATTTAACTACTTAGTTCTTTAGCTCTTTTCACAAAGGTAAGCGCTTGCTTTATCGGATGGCTCGATGAAAGGGAAAATGGACAAGAAATCGGACAGGCTGGAAAAATTCGCAAAAAGATAATCAGGATAGAATTGTTTGAGTTGTTCCTGGCTATATCCACCTGTTGAAACGGCGATCGAAGAAAAACCAGCCGACTTGGCACATAATACGTCATGGGGAGTGTCGCCGATTACCCAGATATTTTTATTTTCGATGACCGATCCGGTTATTCCCTTAACCAGATCCGCGGCTAACTGGGCCAGATAATTGCGTGATTCATGCAGGTCACCAAAAATACCAAAAGAAAAATAAGTCCAAAGCCTGTAATAGGAGAGTTTAATCTGGGCAGCCTTTTTAAAGTTTCCTGTGAGAAGACCCATTTTAACCGTAGGGATCTGGTCCAAAGTTTTCAGTATGTCTAATATTCCTGGGCAAAGGGTTCCTTTATGATTTTTGGTCATCTCTTCTTGAAGAATTCTAAAATAATGATTCCTATAAAGAGAAAGGTTTTTCGAGCTGAAAGGAACAGCACATCTTTTTAAAACTTGCATTGCGATCATGAGGTCAGTTCTACCCCTATAATCTATTTCGTCTGGGGATAATTCTAGATTATAGAGTTCCTTGATGGTGCGAAAAATGGCTATTACCCCAGAGCCACCGGTCTGTATAAGGGTCCCATCAATATCCCATAGAAAGATATATTTTGTTTTCTTCATGAAAAGAACGCTTTAGGGAGGCAACAAAGCCCTGGCTTTAAAAGCCCATTATGGAATAACCACAATCGATATAAATGGTTTGGCCCGTAATGGCTCTTGAATCGTCTTTGGCAAGGAATAACGCGGCAGAAGCCACATCCGAGGCTTCGGTATTTTTCCCAAGGGGAGATTTTGATGCACATTCTTTTAAAAATTTTGTAAATCCAGTTATTCCCCGTGCAGCCAGGGTATTGATTGGACCAGGACTTAAGGCGTTGACCCGAATCCCATCCTTACCTAATTCATAGGCTAGGTACCGGACGGCAGATTCAAGGGCAGCCTTTGCCGGTCCCATGATTTTATAGTTTGAAATGACTTTTTCTGACCCGTAATAAGACAAAGTTAAAATACTGCCTCCATCCGAAAATAAAGCTTTGGCTTCCCTGGCAAGGGCTAGAAGGGAATAAACGCTGATTTCGAAAGTTTTTAAAAAATCCTGTCGGGAGGTTTCGTAGAAATTTTTTTCAAGGGCTTCCTTGGGTGCAAAAGCGATGGAGTGCAACAAAATATGTATTTTGGGAAAATGTTCCCTTGTTTTTGAAAAAAACTGGATGATCTGATCTTCATCGGTTACGTCGCAGGGATAAGCCAGAGGAGGATTCTCTCCACTAAGCTCAGAAAGAAGATCTTCAACCGATTTTTTCAGTCTCTCTCCCTGGTATCCAATGATCAAGTTTGCTCCGGCTTCATGCCACGCTTTGGCAATTGCCCAGGCAATACTCCACTTATTAGCGATACCAAATACAAGGGCATTCTTTCCTGATAAAGGCTTGTCCATCGTCATAGTGTTTTTAAATGAAGAAAACAGAATCAAAGATAAAGAGCAAATTTTAAATTAGCTCCAAAGATCTTCATTGATGAGAAAAGCTATAAATGGGCTAATATAAGGATTATCCCATTTTATAAAAAAATCTTCTTAAGGTTCATTTTTCTTAAAAAAACCGAAAAGATAGAAAAAAAGTAAGTCTTAAAAAGCAGATAAGTAGGTTATATTATAAAAACATCTTGTGGCTCTTTTTTATCAGCAAATAATTTGATGTTATAAATAGAAGATCTTCTTTTTTTATGTCGAATATTTCAATAGCTTTTACATACAAGCTCATTCAATACGTTTATAATTGTCAATTGCTTTATTTTTCTTTAAAAAAATCGATGAGTAATTGAATTATATAATGAGGATCCAAAAGGTTGAGCCACACAGCTCATAAAGAATGAAACGCATACTTATTCTTACCGCTGGCTTTGGCGAAGGTCATAATACAGCGGCTCGAAACATCCAGGAGGCAATCGAACATCTGGAGCCGGATAAAGCTCTTGTTGACCGCATCGATCTATTTGATTCCTGTTATGGAAAGTTCAGTGATCTTTTGCGTCAAGGGTATCTTACCGCCATTAATCGAGCCCCCATCATATGGAGGGGGATCTATTCTATTTTCGATCGGACAACTTTTATTGAAGATGTCCTTGTTGCCTTTGCTAAGATGAAGCAAGCCTTGGATTGGTTGTTAAGGGAAATGCAGCCTGATGTCGTATTATCTACCTATCCTTTTTATAATTTTTTAATCGATGAAATATTTAAAGATGGAAAGGAAAAAAATTTTGTTCAAATCACGGTTATAACCGACTCGATTACGGTCAACTCTTTTTGGTATAGGAGTTGGAGTGACTATTATATTGTACCTAATGCCGATACCGCTGCTATTTTGAAATCAGTGGGTATAGCTGAACATCGGATCCTTGAATATGGTTTTCCTGTCCAGCTTGAATTTTTGGAATCAACTCAAAATGGGCTTTCTTTAGAAGAAATAAATCGGCCAAAAATTTTATACATTATTAATTCGGGAAGAAAAAAGGCGGCCAAGATTATTGAACAGCTTCTTTTAAGGAAACATTGGCAGTCGACAATTGTTGTGGGTAAAGATCAAAAACTGTTCTATACCGTGGCTGATCAAGTCAAGGGATTTGAAGAACGCGTCGAGGTATTGGGCTGGACAAACAAGATCCCCGAGCTGTTGCTCAATCATCATGTCGTGATTAGCAAAGCGGGAGGAGCAACGGTCCAGGAAGCCATTGCAGCTTGTTGTCCCATGATTATTCCTCAAGTTGTGCCTGGACAAGAAGAAGGTAATTATGAACTATTGCGCAGGTATGAAGTAGCTTGTTTTGCTGAAAAACCTGCAGATATTGGACTTGCGCTTGAATATCTTTTCGAAAATGAGGCTCAAAAATGGAAACAGTTAAAGAATAATCTTAGAAAAATTAGCAAACCGGATAGTTCACTTAAAATCGCTCGTTTTGTCCTGGATCAATCGCTGCTTGAGACCGTTCCTTCAAGAGTCTTTCATTTCCCTGCGGGAAAGTTAACTGACATAAACTTTTCGGTGCTGAAATCACAAGGCTCTCAAGCCCTGTTATGTGATTTTCATATCCATTCAACCTATTCTGACGGAAGGCTCTCCATTAGCGAGATTGTTGATTTTTATGGACAGAGAGGATTTGATTGTATCTGTGTGACTGATCACCTTGTCGATAGGAAAAGATTGATTGGTAAATTTTGTGAACTCACAGGCCTCGTTCTGACCCCAACCAAAGTCGGTGAATATTTTGACACGATAGAGAAAGAAAAGAAAAGAGCATGGAAGAAGTATGGGATGATTCTTTTCTGTGGAATAGAATTTAACAAGGATGGGTATAGCCCTAAGACATCAGCCCATCTCTTAGGAATTGATCTGAAGAGCCCAATAGATCCCTGTTTATCGTTAAAAGAAATTATAGCTGAAATTCATAAACAAAACGCTTTAGCTGTAGCTTCCCATCCCCATGTTTTCCAGAGTGTTTGGGGGCCTAACACTCTTTTTTTGTGGGAAAACCAGCAAGAATATGCCCCGTTACTTGATGCTTGGGAAGTAGCCAATAGGTACGATCTTTTTTCTCCTGTCGGTCTTAAGAAACTGCCTTTTATTGCCAACAGTGATTTTCATAAACCTAAGCATATCTATTCCTGGAAAACAATCTTGCATTGCCCCAAGGATCCTGAAGAGATTAAAGAATGTATTCGATCCAATAGAAATGTGGCTATCACCCTTTACAGGGATCACAAGTTTGGTGCAATTTTCCAGAAGAATGTGTCGGAGTTAGAAATAGCTTAAAGATTGATGAATGGTTCGGAGTGTACCTATTGCAAGCTGAGTTGTGATCCTGTAGAAAATTTGCTCTTAAGGCTTTTGCTATCTGAAAAGGAGGAAAGGTTTTCGTTTCGAACTCTTTTGAGTGCTATAGGTTCCAATGAAAAAGAAATTTGGGATAGTCTTTGTTCCTTGGAATCCAAGGGATTTTTGATGAGTTATTCTCCTCTCCGAGGTTTTGCGATTACCGAACCTTTGCCCGATTTCTTTCATCCAGCAGAAGTTCAATTCATTCTCGAAAGAATGAACGGTTATATCAATTGGAGAGCAGAAATTTTTGAAGTTATCGATTCAACCAGTGACGAGGTTCTACGCAGGGGAAAAAGAGGGGAAAAAGAAGGACTTGTAGTCATCTCGGACAAGCAATTGCAGGGGAGGGGAAGACAGGGAAGATCGTGGGAGTCTTCTTCATCTCTTGGTCTTTATATGACATTGCTTTTAGAACCTCGCTTTCAGCCCATCATTCCTCAACAGTTTGCGATTATGAGTTCTCTTTCTGTGGTTGAAGCTTTAAAGGGTATGGGATTGGAGAATGTGGGTATAAAATGGCCTAACGATATTATGGTCGATTCAAGAAAGCTTGGAGGCATTCTTATTGAGACAGACTATGGGGCAGCTGGCAAGAGGTTTGTCGCCATCGGCATTGGTATAAATGTGAATCATAAAAAACATCAGTTTTCAAAACCATTGCAAAAAAAAGCGACATCCATTTACATGGAAACAGGCCAAACCCAAAGAAGGATAGAAGTTATGGCCGAGGTATTAAGAAGGATCGATCATAATTACAGGTTATCCTTTTCTGAAGTCAAAGAGAAATGGATAATGCAGATGGTTAACCTGGATCAAAAAATAGAAATTGAGGAGAGGGGACAGAAAATTAAAGGAAGGATACGGGGAGTTGCAGAAATGGGTTGGCTGATTGTTGAAAAAGAAGATGGGTCAATCCAGAAGGTTTTTTCGGCAGGAACCTTTTAGCTGTTAATAGCTGGATTTTAAAAATAAACAAAAAACCTATCCAAAAAAAGAAAAAATACTCTTTTTTAATTTCTAGAATGAGTTAGAATGAAACTATGGTTGCCAATCCCAAGAGATGGCCAGGTCCTGGTGGGGGAGATCCAGGAGGGAGATGGGATAAAGAAAACAAAGTAATAATTTTTATATTTTTATTTTTGTTTGGTCTTTACATGGCGGCTTTGTTTTTCCGAATATGGAGAGCATTCGGTTGGTGAAGGTCTAAAAAATCGATTTATAAGTAGCTTTTTTGAAATCGTTCCAGGGTTTTTTCAGAACTCAAAGTCAAAGGAGAACAGCTATATGATTCCATTAGAAGATAACTATACCGATGTTATTGGAAAAGCACAAAGGGGGCTTAATCTTTCCGATAGTTTGCTTGCGGAAAAAGCAAAAGTATCTGTTGAACAGCTTCGAAAAGTAAAGGAGGGAGAACCGATTGATGAAATTTTAGAAAAAATTGCTCCTGTTTTGGGTTTAGGAAAGAAAGCCCTTCTTGATCTAGCCAAAGGACTGTACTATCCCCAAGATCGGGGTATAATCCCGGGTTTATTTCATTTCAATACAAGATGGGAAGATATGACAGTAAACAGCTATCTTGTTTGGGATACAACCACAAAGGAGGCGGCGGTTTTTGATACGGGTGGAAATTGTACCGAAATGCTCGATGCAATCAAGGTCCATGGATTGCACGTAAAATATATCTTTCTTACCCATACCCATGCTGATCATATTGCCGAGCTGGGAAGGCTGAAACGAGCCGTCGGGGCTCCGGCCTATTGTTGTGAGCTCGAAATGATATCTGGAACTGAACCTTTTAGTCCAGGAAAGGAATTTCAACTGTCCCATCTTTCTATCCGATCATTTCTTACAAATGGTCATTCTCCAGGTGGAGTGTCTTATTATATTACCGGGGGAGAACATAAGTTTGTGATTGTCGGCGATTCGATTTTTGCAGGATCCATGGGAGGTGGAAACTATTCCTATTCCGATGCCCTGAAGAACAATAAAGAAAAAATTTTAACTTTACCCGACGACACGATCATTTGTCCTGGTCATGGTCCGCTGACTACGGTAGGTGAAGAAAAGATTCACAATCCATTTTTTGCTTTTAGTTAAAAGCTAAGATATGGAATTATGCATTGGATATTCGATAAGTTTTTCCTTAATGATAAGGTAAGGAAAAAAATAACCTAAAAAAAATTAAAAAGGAGGTAAAATGAAACTTGTTCCATTGATTGGTTCTGGTGTTGCCGGTCCACTAGGCGTTCTACATTTGCCAAGGATGTGGCTCAAATGTATTCTGGCAGCTAAGGGCATGCTTGCTGATGGTTATCCCGATCTGGGTAAAGGATTCGATGCGATGACCATGGCAGCACTCAATCTTACCGAAGAAGAAACAAGAAATTATATTAGGACTAATTTGCCCAGTTACATTGAGTTTGAAAACTGGATTGTCCAGAAAAACGGAGGTAAGATCGATGGGGCAAAGGTAGCTGCTCACAACAGGGCAGTGCTACAGTATCATCATGATGAAGAAACCAAAAAAGCCATTCTTTCAGAAGCTGGCTTGAAAGATGACGGATCATTGCCTGATGCCGTTAACCTCAATGCTATAGATGATTATACCTGTTTCCATAAGTGGTTGAAGTCCCAGTAATAGACTTAACCCTTTAAAGGCTAAGAGATTTTTTTCTCTTAGCCTTTTTTATTTTCTGTTTTATCCTATACTAATAATTCATTATCAGTTTGTCGACTGCTCATGCTTTTAAGAATGGCTGATTTAAAAGGATTTTGGCTCTTGGGAAGGACTGTGGTTATAGCCTTTTTGTTTTTCTTGCTCCTTATTCCTGGCTATGGGTTGGCTAAAATACAAGTTCTGACCTCTATTGCTCCACTGTACTGTTTTTGCGTAAATGTGGGGGGAGAATACGTGGAAGTTAAAAATCTGTTTATTGGGGGTGCAGACCCTCACGAAAGCTCGCTTTCGGCAAAACAACTTAAAGATATCCATTCCAGCGATCTGATTGTTATTAACGGACTTGGAATGGAACATTGGGTCGATCTTGCTCTGAGTGCAGAAGAAAAATCAAAGAAGTTGGTTGTTTCTACTCTAGGGATCTCTCCAATAACTGCAGCCGGCTACCACGTGGAGAAAGGACTAGCTCAACCTGAATATGCTTTTAATCCTCATGTTTGGCTAGATCCCAACTTGGCCAGCATTCAAGTGATGAATATCTCGAAAGCTTTATCCCTAAGAGATCCCCTACATAAAGAGATATTCGAAAGGAATGCAACACTTTACATTTCAAAATTAAAAGAAATCGATCAGTTATATCAACAGAAACTGGATAGTAACCGTTCTAAAAAAGCTTTTTTTTACAACGATGCTTTCATGTACTTGGCCAATCGCTATGGTATTGTGGTTGCAGGTATTGTTGAGGAGTGTGGTGAAAGGGGAGGACCCTCTCCTAGAAAGCTAGCAACCATTCTTGGAGTGATGAAAATCAAGAAAATCCCTTTTTTTTATACCCCCTTTTCCAATGCTTTTCTTGTTAAAGAGATTATAAGAGAAGGTCAGTCTAGGTCAGCAGAAATTGATGCCATGGAAGGAGCTGAGCTCCATCCTTTAATGTATGAAAAGGTTGCAAAGAAAAATCTCGCCATTTTTATGGATGTTTTTGGAGGGATAATCCTTTCGTTCAAAAGAAATTTTTAAGTCCAAGTCCCTATGCAAAAATGGGAAGTTAAAGAAACTCAATCAGCCTTTATAGTCCAACAAGGGGAAAAATTGCTTTTGAAAGCCGACGATTTAACGATCGCTTATACTGAAGAGTCGGCCTTGGAAGACATTTCAATGGAAATAGAAAAAGGGAAGATCATCGCCCTTATTGGTCCAAATGGAGCGGGCAAAACAACTCTTTTGAAATGCTTTGCGGGTATAATTAAACCGAAGAAAGGCAAAATATGGCGCAAGGAAGGACTTAGAGTAGGCTATTTAGCCCAAAGACCATCCGTTCCACGATACTTACCCGTAACGGTAGAAGAATTTGTTGCTTTAAGGTTGAGTTGTTTCCGGCTTTTTGATTGGCCATTTGAGAAAAAGCAAAGAGAGAAAAAGATCATTGAAATTTTGGAATCTTTTCATGCAGAAGGTCTTCTACATAAAAAGCTCAATGAACTTTCAGGTGGAGAAATGCAAAAGGTTATGATCGCATCTACGCTTGCCAAGAATCCGGGTTTATTGTTATTGGATGAACCCCTTACAGGGATAGATGCTGTAGGAGGATTTGAGTTTGACCAGTTGCTTCATGAACTAAAGGAAAAAAAAGAAATTGGCACCGTTTTGGTCAGTCATGATCTTCAGCTTGTTTCCCATATTGCTGATTGGGTCTATTTTTTAAATCACCGGATTCTTGTCCAAGGAAGACCTTCGGATGTCCTCCAGGAAAAAAAGCTTGCTGCTGTCTATAGCCTTATCCATACCAAGGGCTAAAGGAATTAACAAAAAGCATGGATATTTTTTCTTTTGATTTTTTTAGGCGTTCCTTGTTGGCAGCTCTTTTATCAGGACCAACATGTGCTCTTTTAGGAGTAATCACTACGTCTCGGGGACAGGCTTTTTTCAGTGACTCTCTTGCTCATTCTACCATTGCTGGATACGGACTTGGACTGCTTATTCAGCTTTTATTGAGTCAGCTCTTAGGAATAAGTTTTTCTTCCGTTTTTATTTCTTCTTTTATGTTTTTTTACTGTCTTGGAGTTTCTCTTCTTTTCATCTTGTTTTTAAACAAAACAAGGTTGGAATCGGATACGCTTCTTTCCCTTATTTTTACGGGCAGTGTAGCCTTAGGGATTCTTATTTTGACCAAGATGATCCGTTATCCTTTTCTTGAATCCCTACTTTTTGGGGATATCAATGCTTGTTCTTGGACGGATGTCCTTCTGCTTGGCCTGGTCAGTCTGAGTGCTTTTTTCTTCCTTTTTAAAAACATGCCTGGCCTTTTGCTTTTAATGATTGATGAAAACATGGCCGTTGCTGAAGGGGTGCAAGTCAAGAAATTAAATTATCAAACGGTCATTCTTATCGGAGGGATTATCGCTCTTAGTCTTAAACTTCTAGGAGCAATTCTTGTCAGTGCAATGATCGTCATTCCTGCAGCAACAGCCAAGTTGTTGGCCTGGAATTTTCGTTCCCTTCTTTTTTTGTCTCTTTTATATGGACTGTTAGGAGCGGTTGGAGGGGTCCTTTTATCCTATTACATTGATGCCATGACCGGGCCTACGATAGGTGGTTTTGAGATTTTGCTCCTATTGTTTTCCTTTTTTATAAAAAAGTTTTTCAAAAAGAAAGACTCTAAAAAACAGCTGGATTAAGAAAGTTTTTCTTCCAAGGCCTTTAATGTTTCTATCGCTTCCTTTAGGTTTTCAAAGAGAAACGAAGGTCGAGCTGCAAGGAGCTTGTTCTTGGAATTGTAACCCGTAAGAACCGCGGCAGAAAAAATACCTCCTGCATGGGCAGCTTCAATATCATGAACCATGTCCCCAAAAAAAATCGTTTTCTTGGGATCAATATTTTCTTTGACTATAATCTGTTTGATAGTCACTCTTTTATCTTCTATTTCCGTGTAAATGCGATCGAAATATTTTTCTATGTTAAGTCTTTTGGCCTGCTGAAAAAAATGCCCCCTATGAATGGTACTCAGAAGAATAACGGTGTAGCGGTTTTGCTTACAGAAATTCAAGAAATCAAGAGCGTAAGGCAGCAAAGGGATATTGACTTGTAATAGCCGAAAAAGAGAATGATAATGGGCATCCATTTCGGAGAAAGAAACTTCGGGCAAGTAGGATTTATAGAATTCTTTGAGAGGCAAAAAAAAGGTTTCTTTGAATTCCTCTACCGAAAGTTTGGGTTTGCCATAGAGAGAGAAAACAAAATTGGAAGCTCTGAGTACAAAGGGGAGATCATCAGCAAGGGTTCCTGACCAATCTAAAATAACAGTTTGGATTTTTTTCATAGCGTTGTTTCGTAAGGACTTTACAGGGGGTATTTAAAAGAGATTGATCCGATTGATGAACATTCTTAATCTTCCGTAGGATCGCTTGTTGAAAGCAAAAACTATCCTGGGCAGCTGAGCTATTTCAGGTTCATTGGACTCCTGAGCTAAGGCGGCAGAAACATGGAGAGTATCCGGTTTTGTCATGATATCTGAAAAATCGTTGCGCAAAGCTTCGAGCTCTTCGTCTCCAGGGGGCCGATAGACGCGAATAACAAGGTTTTCGCCAACAAATCGATAAGAATGAAAGTTGTGATAAAAAGAAAGAATCTCTTTTTGGGCTTCATAAAGGTTTTCGGTGAGGAGGAAAAGATGAAAATCTTCTTCCGAGATAAGCCCTCTTTTCAAAAGATTATTCGAAAGGAAATCAACAAAGTTTTTCCAGTATGTGCCCCCAGCCACATCAATGAAAACAAAAGGGACGAGGTTGGCTTTCCCTGTTTGAAGAAGGGTTAAAGTTTCAAAACATTCATCCATTGTACCGAATCCTCCAGGGAAAAGAGCGATAGCATGTGACTCTTTGACAAAATGAAGTTTACGATTAAAGAAATACCGAAAACTAATGAGCTTTGGATCCCCATCGATGACTTCGTTAGGCTTTTGTTCGAAAGGCAAACGGATATTCAGACCGAAACTTTTGTCCTTTCCGGCCCCCGACTGCGCAGCTCTCATGATTCCTTCCCCCCCGCCCGTAATCACCATAAATCCACTTTCAACCATGAGCTTTGCGAAATCTCTAGCAATAATCCATTCAGGACTTTGAGGTTGGATCCGGGCAGAACCAAAAATCGTTACTTTTTTAAAAGCCTTGTAGGGCTGAAAAATAGATTGAGCGTATCGAACTTCTTTCAGAGATTGATTGACCAGTCTGATATCCGCATAAGGAGGATTTAAAGAAGCAAAACGAACAATTGTGGCGATCATTTCGAAATATTCTCTGCGATTTTCTTCTATCCCAGTGGCTTGGAGAAATTCGTCTATCTTTTTGTCAATTTCGGGTTTACCTGTAGAATATGTAAAACTTTTTTTTGCTGTCACTTTATCTATAATGCCTCGAGAAAAAAGAATGGCAACATTAATAGAGAGATTGAATGAATCTTTACTTATTGGCGATGGAGCCTTAGGAACTTATCTTTATTCCTTGGGTGTTCCCCGAAACTATTGTATTGAGGAATTAAATCTTTCCCAACCCTACCTGGTAGAAAAAGCACTTAAGGATTATATTGATGCCGGATCCCAGATTATCAGGACCAATACCGCTGAAGCCAATCTTTATTATTTATCTTTTTTTAAGCTCGAAAACAAAATAAAAGAAATCATCGGCAAATCCATAGAGCTGGCAAGAAGAGCACTTGGTTCACGGGAAGGATGGATAGCGGGCACGGTAAGCCCCATATGGATAAAGCCTGCTGATCCCCCAATCGATCTATCGACAAGGCGCCATCTCTATGAGGAGCAGATTTCACTTTTATTGGAAGGGGGATGTGATCTTCTTTTTTTTGAAACATTTACCGATCTTTCCGATCTGCTTCTTGCCTTGGAACTTGCACGGAATAAAGGGGCACGCCTGATTTTTGCTTTTGTCGCTTCCTTTGAGGAAGGAAAGTTGGCAAGCGGGGAGTCTGTTGGAGAAGCCTTTTCAAAACTTAGGGAAGCGGGAGCATCTCTTGTAGGAATCAACGGGGCAACGGGAGTCCAGGCTTCCATACACTTGCTTGAAGAAATTGAAAAAAAAGAAAATGAATTACTGGGTGCCTATCCTAATGCAGGTAAACCTGAGTTTTACGAAGGCAAACTGACTTATTCTGCTAGTCCATCCTATTTTGGACAGAATGTCTTGAGATTTGTTGAAGAAGGGGTGTGTTTGCTCGGTGGAGATTATGGGACTGAACCTGTACATATTGCAGCAATGGCTCAAGCAGCCGTGGGGCTAAAACCAGTCAAGAGGAAAGCGCCAAAATTGAGACTGCGCTATGAAGTTTCAGAAAAGGAGACTTTGCCCCAGGTTGAAGAATCCTTACTCGAACGGTTAAATAAAAAACCGATTTTCCTTGTGGAATACGACTCTCCAAAGACGCTTACAATGGGAAAATTCATCGAGGGGGTTAAGGCGATCGAAAGAGCGGGTGCCGATGCCATTACTCTTGCAGACAACTCCCTGGCGATATTAAGGGTGAGCAATTTTGCCGCAGCCATTCACGTCAGGAGAGTTTCTAATCTGATTCCTGTCCTCCATGTTGCTTGTCGGGATCGAAATCTGCTCGGCTTGCAGTCCGAGTTAATGGGACTTGGAACACTTGGATTTAGGCATGTTTTGGCGCTCACCGGTGATCCTGCGAAGTCCGGTGATCATCCTGGAGCTACCTCTGTCTATGATCTTAACTCTATTGGATTGATCAGGTTGCTTAGCGGTTTGAATAGGGGAGTCAATGCTGCGGGAAAAGATTTAAAAGGTAAAACGGATTTCATAATTGGTTGTGCTTTTAATCCCAACACGGCGCAATTTGACGTGCAGGTAAGAAAACTTGAAGCGAAATTAGCGGCTGGGGCTAGTTTTGTCATGACTCAGCCCGTCTTTGATTTTGAACTTGTTAAAAAGATCTTCAGCTATCTTAAGCCTTTGGGAATTCCAGTATTTGTCGGTTTAATGCCTATTTTAAACTATAGGAATGCGGAGTTTCTTCACAATGAAGTTCCTGGAATATCCATTCCTGAAGAGATACGGAACAGGTTGCGGAAACTAGAGGGAGAAAAAGCAACAGAAACAGGGGTTGAATTTGCAAAAGCACTTGGAGAACAAATCCTTTCTCATTTTAACGCCCTTTATCTTATTACCCCTTTCTTTAGATATGATATTTCAGTCAGATTACTGGAATCACTCCATGCCAAAACGCCCGTTTAATGCTGGGAAGAGATAGCTGGAGGTCCATTGTGGTGTATGGAAATTTGTTCAATCCAGCGAATGCGTTCGAAAACCGAAGGGTGGCTTTCGTAAAATAAGGTATAGAGAGGGTCGGAATCATAGGTTAAATAATTTGTAGAAACTATCTTTTTCAAAGCCTCGATCAGGGGTTTAGCATCCCACTTTAATGCGGCAAAGGCATCTGATTCTTTCTCCGCTTTTCTAAGCATCCAGTTTTTTAAAGGTTCTAGGGGATAAAAGAAAATGGGCAAGAGGATAATCGCGAGTGCAAAAGTCGACGCTGGCCAGTTTGGATCAAGATCAAAGGCGGATATCCAGTTTTTGTGACTGTCGAAGATTCCAAGGAAAAAAAACAGGGCTAGTCCCCCTAGAAGGGTTACGAGCCGGCTTTTCCATAGATGCCCAAGCCGGAAATGAGCCAGTTCATGAAGAAGCACCGCGATCAGTTCTTCTTTTTTGAGCTGGGTGGTCAGGGTATCATAAAGAATAATCCGCCTATGCCTTCCGAATCCGGTCAAAAAAGCATTACTGTGAAGAGAACGGCTACTGCCTTCCATCACATAGATCTGTTGAATAGGAAATCCGTTTTTCTGAAAAATGTTTTCAATTTTAGATTTTAATTCTTTATCTTCGAAGGGTTTCAATCGGTAAAAAAGAGGGATAATCCATACAGGAAGAATCCATTCCACCAAAAATAAAGCCAAAATCCAAATTCCCCAGCAATAAAACCACCACAGAGAAAAATTTTCTTTCAGCCATAAGAACGAAAGAAAAAGAGGTAGAAGAAGGCATAGGGAAAGAATCCAATGACCAAGTTGATCAAAAAGAAATAAAATGGGGGTTGTCCGATTGAAACCGAATCGGGATTCTATCCCAAAAGTTCTCCATGCACTAAAAAGTACTCGTAATATATCTTCGATCCAGAGGATGGAAATCAATAAAAAGCAACTAGACCAGATGGGGGGAAAAGGAAAAAGTTTCCAGAAATCTTCAAAGGATTTTAATCCTCCAAAAGGGATCCAAAAGAGAAACAAGAGATAAGAAAAAAAGGAACGCAGTTGGCCAAGCTTGATTTTCTGACGGCTGTAGAGATAAGGACTACTCGAAGCTGCAAAAGAGGGATGATCAGAAGAAGAAGATAAAGAAGGAAGATTTTTTTTGAAAAGGAATTTGAGTTGTCTTGAACTCAGCCAGTAATCCCAGAGAAGTTCGACACTGGCTAGCAAAATCACTAATTCTCCAATGCCTTGCTGTGTTGTAAGCATTTCTTATTAATAATAAAGCAATTTTTTTACTACTCGTGATGATAAATATATTATAAGGTGAAAAAAAAATTAAAAAAGGAAGAGTTTATTTTGCTGTTTGCGAAGAGGCTTAAATTGATCAAAAAAATGGCAAGATAAGTTTGATACCCCCTTAGACTAAGAAAAGATGACCAAAAACAGGAGTTTTATTATCTTCTTTTTGTTATTTTGTGGACAATCTTTTTTATCAACTGTCTTGGCATCAGATCAGCAAAAAACAACAAGCCCTCCCCTCAAGCATGTCGAAAAGATTTTTGCCGTTGCTGAGTATGGGCCAAAGCTTCCTCCAGAAAATCTCCAGAACAACATCGACCGTTACATGGCAAAGGTTTCACAACTTTTTGATTATTATGTCCAGCGATCGGCGGCAAAAAAAAGGATAAGTCTATTACCGTTTACTTTTACTCCACTTCACGGCTTTGTTGCCTTAGGTTTTTATGTGAGTCCTTTAGGGGTGATTACTGAAAAAGTTTTTTTTCATGATTCCGGGGAGATGGCCGATTTGGTTGAAAATTGTTTGAGAGAAGCATTGGCGAAGATGGCGGTTTTAGATCCTCCTTCGAAAGACATCCAGGAACAGCTTGGATCAGGTTTTTGGAAGTTCTTTTGTTGTTGGTGGCCACCGCAATACGCCGGACTGAGCGACGATCTTGAGAACGCTACTCGGTATTTTAATAAAGGGGGAAATTTTGGTCCAGGAGCGGGTGGAGGCAGTCCTTTGGAATTCCATCAGAGGAAAAAATAGATTGTTGTGTATCAAGCTTTTTTCGACAAACCCGTGACAAAATCAGCATTTTTTTTCTTTTTTTATTTATTTTTCTTTTCAACTTTGCTCAGTGGTCATCCGGCCGAAAGTCTTCCACCAATGGATTCTCCACCAAGTACTGGACCCCAGAAATATCTTTATCCCCTTGTGGGAGATTGGATAAAAGGACCAGTCCGCGCACCCGCTTTTATTATTGAATACGTTGATTTTCAATGTCCTGTGTGTAAAAGATATAACGAGATCGTTAACAACTTATTGAAGGACTATCCGGGCAGACTTTCGGTAATCTTTCGCCATAAACCTTCAGAGGCCCATCCCTATGCCTTTATTGCTGCTTTGAGCGCTGAAGCTGCAGGAGCCGAAGGATGTTTCTGGCAAATGGCTAACAGTCTTTTTGAAAAGCAGGAGCAGTGGTCAAACTCCTCGGATCCACTAAAGCTTTTTAAAGAATACGCCATGGCTTTAAACATTCCAGAGGAGAAATTTATGAATAACTTGAGAAGACCAGAGTTAGGTAAAAAAATTTTCCAGGATATCCAAAGCTCCTTGGTTTTGGGTGCTACCCGAGTCCCCTCTTTTATATTAAGCGGGGAAAGAATTCCTAATCCCGAATCCTATGAGGATTTCAAGATCCTTGTCGAAGCTTCCCTGATAAAATCCAAGAAAACCCAGGTCCATGAGCATGCCGATTTCAGGGTAGTTTTAGAGGGCAAACCGGTTGATTTCAGTGCAGCTAAGTATCAATCTCGGTTTGGTCAAGAAATAGATCCTTACGTTCATTTGCATCATGGCAATGGACGAGTATTACACAAGCATAAAAAAGGGATAACCCTAGGTTATTTTTTCAAAACCTTGGGCATGGAATTAAACAAAAATCGTTTCGTTCTCGATACGGGAGAAAAGTACGAAGTCCGCGAGGGAAAAGTTCTTCTCCTCTTTGTCAATGGGAAAGAAGAGCCCTTGTTGGATAATTATGAACCCCAGGACTTGGATAAAATCCTCGTTTATTATGGGCCTTTTGATTATAAACTGATTTCAAAAGAGATTTCTCTTGTGAGTGACGAGGCCTGTATTTATTCATTAAAATGCCCACAGCGAGGAGTTCCTCCTGAAGAGGAATGTGTTGGTCAACTCGGCTCGGATTGCCAGTAGTAATGAAAAGCACTGATTCCCAATCACAAACAAACGATCAAGGGGTGGAAGTCACCTTCAGGTTTTATGCCAAGTTGAATGATTTTCTTCCGCCCTGGCAAAGGCAAAAAGAAATAAAAAAGAAATTCGGTAGACATACGACTTTGAAAGATGCCATTGAGTCTTTAGGCATTCCTCATACCGAGATAGCTCTGATTCTTGTAAACGGCTCTGCTGTCGGTTTTGACCACAAGGTTTCTGAATCTGCCCGTATTAGCGTCTATCCCCATTTTAAATCGATAGACATTGGAGGACTTTCTCCGCTTAGAATAGATAAATCTGACTTTTTTAAATTTGTTCTTGATGTTCATCTGGGAACATTGGCCCGTTACCTGCGAATGCTTGGTTTTGATGCCCTTTATAGCAATGACTTGGCTGATGAAAAGCTGGCAGAAATTTCTTTCGATCAACAGAGGATTTTATTGACCCGGGATCCTGGACTTTTAAAAAGAAAGAAAGTTGTCCATGGGTATTTTGTCCGTGCAACCGAGCCTCGTTTCCAGATCCTTGAGCTTATAAGGGAGTTTCAACTCAAGGACAAAATCTCCCCCTTTGGTCGGTGCATGCGCTGTAATGGCCTACTGAAACCCATCTCCAAAGAAGAAATAAATAGTGATATTCCTCCTCGAATAAAAGAAATGCATTCGGTTTTCCTTCAGTGTCAAAGCTGTGGTAGAATATATTGGAAAGGTAGCCATTACCATAAATTGATGCTCTTTATAGATTGGATTTTGACTCATTCCTATTGAGAGCTATCCAAAAGTATAGAGGGAATAATCGAAATAAAATATCAATTTTAATTGGGGTTTATTTCATTGACTGACTGAATGATAGTTAAGTAAAGAAAGTTATTTTTTTTTTTTTTTTTTTTTTTTTTTTTTTTTCTATACTTGGGAAGGCGGTGATTATTTTAAGTCTCTAATTGATAAAGGGAAAAAGTGAAAGAAAAAGATGCACCCTTGGATCCTTTGGAAATCTTTTCTCAAATAAAAAAATTATTACCTTTTTTCCGTTCTTTTCGTCGAGATAAAAACTCGGTTGATATCCTTAATCTTTTGAAAGACATAGCCAGGGCACTTCAGCTGGTCCGTAAAGGAGGAAAAAATCTTCTGTTTGATCTTACAAGCCTTTCACGAATTCAGATTGAAAGTTGTTTTAATCTCATTGGATTAGGTAAACTCTGTATATTTTATCCGCATCTTCAGGCTGTCTATGCCGCTCAACAAACCGCTTTCCCAGGGGTATGGTGGATGGAAAAAAAGGAAAGGCAAGAAAAGGTTTCCTCTCTCTATATAGAAGTGGGAAGGATTCCTGGTTTTGTATTTTTAGAGAATAAAGAAAGGATAAAAAACCCCGATCTGAAAACTGCCCTTTGTTCTTTGGGATCTTCCCGAATTAGTTTACAAGCTTTGGTCAGTTCTCTTGTGAGCTATACCTGTGAGCAGATAAGAGATAAAACCGAAAGAAAGATTCATTTAAATCTTCTTCCCTTGATGATGCAGGATATAAAAACCCTTCATTGCCTGTTACCCAAAACCGATTTTACTATCTACTCCCGGGAGAAACAGGCATGGATCTTTGGCACACCCTGGAAAAACATCTGGTGGTTTGAAGAAGTAGCCGACCCACAAGTTAATCAAAAAAGCATAGGGCTTCTTATCTGTGAATTTCCCTATTCTTTGTTTCCAGATTACTTGGAGCTGGACATAAGTGCTCGAAGGCTAGAGAAAATCGCTGCCTAAACAAGGTTCTCATTTATCTTCTTATCTGGGCGGATACACCGCCCGAGTCTTATATCTAGGTCTTAGAAGAACTGCTGGTTTTCTTTTGTTCCCATGCTTTTTTTTCCTTGGCCTTTTTCGTCTTCTCTGGTACCGATAAGGGACACCGGTTCGCTAGCCTAGAGAGAGGGTAGAGGGCAGGATCATGCTTCTGAAACATAACGGTTGTTGGCTGGAAAGCCCAAAAAGCTGTGTTAAACTGTTTTAAATGACTACGGCAATTGTCGGTTGTGGTAATTTACTGCGGAAAGATGACGGGCTGGGACCGGAGCTCATACGAAGGCTTATGGCTTTAAATCCTGCTCTTCCTGTAAAACTCATCGATTATGGAACAGCTGGTTTTGCGTTCCTTGACGAACTTGAAAGGAACGAGGAGTTGATCATTGTTGATGCAGTAAGCAGTGGCGCGGCTCCAGGCACTATTTTTAGAATAGAAAAAGAAGAACTTGAGCTGCTTATGAAAAAAAAGGAAGCCTATCCCGACCTTCATACCTTTCGGTGGGATGATGCTTTAAGTTGGGGAAAGTGGCTCTTAATGGAAAAGTTTCCAAAAAACATCAGGGTATATTTGGTCGAAGTCAAAGAAACTGGTTTTGGAATAGGACTTTCTGAGCCCGTAAACGAAGCCGTTGAGAAGTTAGTCGATAAATTTAAAAAAGAATTCTATAGAAGAACGGATCTGACTCCTATTTAACTATGCACGAGCTTTCCCTGTGTGAATCTCTTGTTAGCCTTCTTGAAGAAGAGGCCTACAAGGCTGGGTTTCATGCAGTTAAAAAAATTGTTTTGAAGGTCGGTCCATTAGCCTTGATCGAACCTGAAGCGATGAAATTTTCTTTTGAAGTAGTCTCAAAAGGTACTGTTGCAGAAGGAGCTGAGTTGTCAATAGAATGGATTGCTGTCAAAGCATATTGCTTAAGCTGTCAAAAAGAGGTTCTTGCCAAGAATATAGGAGATAGTTGTCCCTGTTGTGGAGCAGTTATGATTCTTTCCGAAGAGGGCAAAGAGATGAAAGTGGAAAGCATTGAAGTTGAATAATTTTGATTTCCCTCATCGGATTGATTGGTTTTGGCTTAATGGGAGCTAGAGATGACAAACCCAGGGGTTATTCTTTTTCTTTATCTTGTGAGCTTTTATGCTGTACAAAGCCAAAAAACTTGCTGCCCTTTTATCATTTTAGGCTTTCTTGGAGCAAATAGAGAAGACTTATAAAGACTTGCAAGTAATTCAGCTAGGGTTATCTAGGACAGGACTAGAGACTTAGCAGGATCATGGTTTCTTGTATTTAATTAATCATTAAGTTCATAACGTTGAAGTTATTGAAAAAATAGAATAGATATAAGAGCGGTAATCCTATGGCTGCTTTTATTCTTTATAGACTAACCCCGGGAAAGCATGAAATATCCTTCAATGATCCAAAATTTGACAAAAAATCTTCCAGTTAGATTAAAGGGGAATAGCTGGTAAAGCAACGATGGCTGGACAATAGTTCGTTGTAAAAGTGGATGAAAAAACTGATTGTACTTCCTTCTTTTTTTCTAGGCCTTTTGCTCATCTTCGTTCTCAGTGCTGCTTTCAAATACAAAACCGAAAGAAAAGCAGCCGAGACCAAGGAAAACAGCTCTCTTTTTTTCTCTAAAGTTATTAAAAAAGCAAAAGAACTGTCATATTTTCCTTATGTGAGCCCTTCTGCTGTTCCTGCTGTGCTTTCCAACCTCAGTTATGATCAGTGGTTTGGTATTAGTTTTAAAGACCAAAGAGGGATTTTCCCTGGAAAAAGCCGGTTTGTGATCAAGCCTTTTCCACTGGGCTATCTGTTCTGTCAGCCCGTCTTCATTCATCTGATTACACTCAGAGGGGAAGAAAAAAACTATGTTTTTGAGCCTTCGTTATTTGATTATAACAATGTGAATGTGGAGAATTTACCAAAAAACCTTGGATTTGCTGGTTTTAGGGTTTTTTTTGATACCTTTGAGAAAGAAAGGCTGGTTGAACTTTTTTCGATTGTCGGAGCCAGTTATTTTAGGAGTTTAGGATTAGGACAGGCTTGGGGACTTTCAGCGCGTGCCCTAGCCGTTAACACCACGGGCAGCAGCAAAGAAGAATTTCCTTACTACAGGGAATTCTGGATCGAAGAACCCAAAGAAGATGACCAAACCCTTTCTTTTTATGCAATCCTTGATGGAGAAAGTCTTACTGGAGCCTTTCATTTTATATTCAGCCCAGGAAAAACGAGTAAGGTGGAGATAGAAAATTACATTTTCTTAAGAAAAACGGTGGAAAAATTGGGAATCGCTCCCTTGACAAGCATGTTTCTTCAAGGCGAGAACAGTCCAGTGCTCTATAATCCTTTGCATCCAGAAGAACATGACTCCGATGGGCTTTCTATTCAGCTGGACACAGGCGAATGGATTTGGGGTCCTTTGCAGAATCCCCCCTATTTTTCTTCTCTTGAGTTTCCCATTCAGGGCAAACTCCTTGGTTTTGGGTTAATGCAGAGGGACAGAAACTTCGACCATTACAAATCGCTCCTTCTCCATTATGAATCCAGGCCGAGTGCTTGGATTGTCCCTGGCCAAGGATGGGAAGGGGGGCATATCGAGCTGGTCGAACTGCCCACCACAACAGAGACCAAAGATAATATTGTTGCCTATTATGTTTCCGATACCCCTGCTCTTTCACAGAAACAGTTTCACTATGCATATACGATTTTTTGGGGAAGAGAAGAGACTCCAAGCTCCGAAATTGGACGGGTGGTTTCCACTCGTTGCGCACAGCTTGATAGGACAATCAAAGAGTATATTGTTGATTTTTCTATTCCTGGCTTTTCTGAAGGAGTGAGCCCGCAACCTATTCTTTTGGTCGGTCAAGGAGCCAAGCTTCTGGAACTTAGAGTAGAAAAAAATGCTTATGTCAGTGGGTTTCGGTTAACTTTTAGGATCCAGAGACAAGAATCTGGTTCCATTCCCCTTAAAGCTTATCTTGAAGCCAAAGACTTTCCTTTGACCGAAACCTGGAATTATATCGATTTTCCTTAAGACAAGATGAAACATTGGATTCTGATCGCAGTTTATTCTGTGGCATTGCTTTTCTTTTTTTTCCCTCTGGTTTCTTCTGCTCAACCAACTGTATGGGAAGAGGTAAAAACAAAGGCTAGGGGACTAGCGAATTTTCCTTTTCGGGAACCGCGAAGTCGTATTCCTAGCTGGTTGGAAAAACTCTCCACCTCCCAATGGGAAGAGATCCATTTTGATGCCAATAACAGTCTTTGGAGAGCTGACAACCTCCCTTTTGAAATCCAGTTTTATCATTTGGGTTCTCTTTTCAGGATTCCAGTTACACTTTTTGAAGTGGTCCATGAGCAGGAAAGGAAAATTGAATTTGTAGAAAAATCATTTTTTTACGGTCCTTCTATCCAGAAAAAACCCATAGACAAAGACATCGATTTTGCGGGCTTTGCTGTTTACAGTTCAGATTGGCAAAAAAAAGAATATTGCATGATCACGAAATTTCTTGGTGCCTGTTTCTTTCAAGGCCTAACTTGCGGGCAAATCCCAGGAATCACAGCCAGAACAATAGCGATCAATACCGCTTTATCCGAGGGCGAAGAGTTCCCTTTTTTCAGGGAGTTTTGGCTTATAAAGCCTAAAAAAGAAGATTCGCAACTTGAGCTTTATGCGATTGTAGATTCTCCGAGTATAACTCAGGCCTGTCGGTTTGTTATTCTATTTGAAGGCTTCTCAACCGTTTGCAAAATCGACTCGCAACTTTTTTTCCGTGCTTCTCCAAAGAAAATTGGACTGGCTCCTCTTTCTGCCATGTTTGAATATGGGGAAAACGGTCCTAAACCCGCCTCTGATTTTAGGCCACAGGTCCATGAGGCTGACGGGTTGCTCATTCAATCTGCTCCTGATGATTGGTCGTGGAGTCCCCTGGAAAATCCTCCCCGGTTAGTGTTAAAGGAAATGACAAAGGGTCAGCTTTTAGGGTTTGGACTGGTTCAAAGGAACAACTCGTTTGATTCGTATCTGGATCTTCAAAGGAGGTTTCAGGATATGCCTTCGGCTTGGGTTCAGTTGAAGGAGGGATTTTCTGAAGCCGGCAAATTGGAGTTGGTTGAAATTCCACTCAAAGATGATCTGAACAAAAACATCATTCTGTATTGGACGCCGGCCAGAACTCCCTTTGCTGGTCAGTCGGCCAGTTTCAGTTATACGATTAGTTGGCTCAAAGGGGATGTACCTGCTGAAGGGAAACTGGGTAAAGTCGTTTCCTCAAGGATTGATCGATCGAAACGGGTGCAAGGTAAGACGGCATTTCTGGTTAGCTTTAAAGGGGAGTTATTGGAAGAAGAAGCTTTCGGACTTAACGCGGTGGTTCATGTGTTAGCTGGAGGGGAGCTTCTCTATGCAACGGTTGGATGGAATGACCGGGAAAAAATCGCACTGTTGGAGGCTCAAGTCCAGGAAAATGGAAAAGAGCCGTTGCGGATGGAAGGGTGGATCGAACGGAATGGAAGAAGACTGACGGAAAGGTGGATTGAGGATTTTACAAATGAATAATACCGAGTGGAAAGTTTTACTCAAAGAGAGGCTTTTTTTTTATGCGCGTCTTAGCGGTATGGAAGATGAGGTAGCCAAGAAGGCCTTGGAAGAGGCTTTTTGTTCTGCGGATAATCCTGAAGGAGTTTTTGATGCATTAAGGTTTGTCTTTTCGCAAGCAGGAAATGATCAATCCCTTCTGAGTCAATGGATCGAAAAAGAGTTGTCGCAGCTCTTTGATTTCAAAGGACATGGTTTTTGTTTCGATACGGCCTTTTCTAAGCCCTTAGTCACAGCGATGTTGCCGATCAAAAGAAAATCGATGACTGCTCGAATTTCTTTGGAACCTGATCGATTCCTGAAACTCGTCGGTTTTTTCAGCCGATTAAGAAGAAAAACCGCTTGATTGTTTTGGAAAACTCCCAATGTCAAACCAAAGTTCCTGGCAACAGGTTGCCTTAAAACGAAGGCTTTTATTGCTTATTCTTGTGATTTTCCCCACGCTCATAGCCACTGAGTTTATGGCGAATATTCTGCCCAACAAGGGGTTCAATCCCTTGGAACTCATCATTGTTCTTCTCTTTGGGATTCTTTTTGGTTGGATTTCTGTCGGGTTGTGGACAGCAGTAGTGGGTTTCTTCCTATTGGTGAAGAACAAAAAAAAAGATAAGGACTCATTCCTAAAGCGTGAAAAGTGGGGTATTCAAGCCGACACCCGGGTTGCAGTGGTAATGCCTGTGTATTGTGAAAAAGTTGAAAGGGTTTGTGCCGGGATCGAAGCCATTTACAAATCTATAGATGAAAAGGGAAAACTTTCTATTTTTGATTTTTTCATTCTAAGCGATTCAGACAATCCGGATAGCCAGGTTGATGAAGAAATCGGCTGGGCAAACCTTTGCAAAAAAATCAATGGACTCGGTAAAATTTTTTATAGGATAAGAAAAGTCCGGTTAAAAAAGAAAAGTGGGAATATTGCTGAGTTTTGCCGGCGTTGGGCAGCCTATTACAAATACTTGATCGTTCTCGATGCTGACAGTCTTATGGGAGCTCAAACTATTCTCAGACTTGTGGAAATCATGGAATCTAATCCAACTATTGGGTTGGTTCAAACGGTGCCTAAAGCAATGAGGGCTAGTTCCCTTTTTTCCCGGATAGAACAGTTTTCAAGTCATCTTTTAGGTTCTCTGTTTGCTGCGGGCATTCATTACTGGCAGCTTGGAGACGGTCAATATTGGGGGCATAACGCGATTATCCGGACTGAACCTTTTATGAAATATTGTGGATTACCAAAACTATCGGACAGCCTGCCTTTTGGAGGAGAAATCCTCAGCCATGATTTTGTCGAATCCGCCCTCTTAAGAAAATCAGGCTATTCGGTTTGGTTAGCGTATGAACTAGAAGATAGTTACGAAGAGTTGCCTCCCACCCTTCTTGATGAATTGAAAAGGGACAGGAGATGGTGTCAAGGTAATCTTCAACATTTGCGTCTTATTTTTTCTAAAGGCTTGTTTATCTTTAACCGGTTTCTTTTTCTTAACGGGGTGATGGCCTACGGTTCAGCGATACTCTGGGGAGGGTTTCTTTTGCTTTCGACAATCGAAAGCCTGATTCAGGTTTTAATCGTTCCTAACTACTTTCCTCAAGGGATGAGTCTTTTCCCAAGCTGGCCTGTTTTTCATGCGGACTGGGCAGCTCTGCTTTTCATGTTTACTCTACTTGTTTTATTTTTGCCAAAACTCTTAGGCGTACTGCTTGTAGTTTGGGCAAATGAACTTGAAAAATATGGGGGTATGAAAAACCTCTTGAAAAGTGTTCTTCTGGAAATTCTTTTTTCTACCATGATGGCTCCCCTAAAAGCCCTTTTCCATGGGACTTTTATCCTATCGGCCCTTTTGGGAAAGAAGATAAGCTGGGGAAAACAGATAAGGGAGGGAACTGAATTCTCCTGGAAAGAGGGCTTGTACCACTTTTATCCGCTAACCGTGACTGGCATGACTCTTGGGATCGGTACTTACCTTTTAAATCCCCCGAGTTTCTGGTGGCTTCTGCCCATTATTTTTTCTTTTTTGTTGTCCATACCCTTAGCCGTGCTATCAAGTAGGATATCCTTGGGCAGCATCGCAAAAGAAAAAGGGTTGTTTAGGGTTCCTGTCGAATCGGCTCCAAGTCCTGTGGTCGAAACCCTTGAAAAAGCATTAGACCAAAAGGCTATTTATCTTGAACGAAGACTTTCTCTTTCTGGTTTTAGATCCGCCGTTGTCGACCCTCTTGTCCATGCTCTTCATTTAGCCTCTATTGGATTGTCAAAATGCAAGAAGGAGTCTATGGAGATTACCAGCTGGAAAAAACAGTTAATTGAGCGATCGCTCCACCATGGGCCAGATTCCTTGTCCACTTTCGAAAAGAAAGCACTGTTGCGGGATCCCTCCAGTTTGAGCCTGCTTCATAAGAAAATATGGACGGCAGACCCTCCTGTTTGGGCTCTTTGGACAAAAAACATTGAATAGCAGTAGTTTTTTTCGTTTTCTATTCATGCATGCCTAGACATAGGCACAGCTTGATTGCCCTCTGAATACGGTCGGTAGAGGGAAGCAGAAAGATTGTTTAATTGGTTTCAAAAAGTTCGATGATTGTCGGGGGATTGATGAAGCCATGCTCCTCGACTTGGATCTTGATTTCTTTCCTTTTGAAAAAAGATATATGACCATAGGAAGATCATCGAATAGATTATTGTTAAATCCAACACATTCAGTTCTGACAATGAAAGGATTATAAAGATAATTGGCTAGTTTGGTCTTTACTGCGACTGGCTCATGATCCTCTAGGAAAAGAAGAAAAAGTGGGTAATATTGGGATGGAATCAGTGGAATGAGTTCTTGGCCTACAACTACTGATGAGTTGATCTTAGAACAAAAAAGATTGGCCACTTTGTCTTTTACTTGTTGGGAAAAACCTACAAAGCCCTTTATTAGTGCTGGGGTATTTGTTTGTTACGGCAGGAACGTAGCGGGTGCCGGTAAAAAAGATGATCAGGGATGGGCTTCCGCTGTTGCTCTTTTCCCAGGTGGTTCGGTAAAAGTCTTTCGTGTTTCAGGAAGAGCTACTTTCGATTACATTCCAGGCTTACTTGCTTTAAGGGATGGGCCGTTGTTAGAAAAGGCTGTTCTTGGACTTGAACTGCGTCCTGAAATTCTTTTTGTAAATGCGACCTCCAGAGATCATCCCTACAGAGCTGGCTTGGCTTTGCATTTGGGATATAAACTGGATGTTCCCACGGTAGGAATCACTAGGAACCCTTTGATAGCTGAAGGATCCCTGCCAGGAATAAAAAGAGGAAATAAATCTGAGCTTCGGGTTGGCAACGAAACTGTGGCTTTTTGGCTTAGAACACAGGACAACAAAGCTCCGCTTGTTGTGCATCCGGGTTATCGGCTTGACGGGGATAGCGCAATAGAAGTTGTCCTTTTCTATACTGAAAAATACAGGACTCCTGAACCCTTAAGACTAGCAAGAAAATCAGCCAGGCTATACCGGGCAGGAGTGGAAGACCAGGCAGTGTGATCCTGCTTTGTTGTATTTGGTCAACAAGTTCATGTTGTTAGCGTTAGAAAAAATACTATAATTAATAAAGAAGGAGTAATCGTATGCCCACTTTTATTATTCTTAGTAAATTAACCCCTGAAAGCATGAAAGAGCCTTCAGAAATCAAAAATTTGGCAAAGGTCGTTTCGGGAAAGATTAAAGAGGAATGCCCGGGGATTAAATGGAAAGAGAGTTATGCTACGCTTGGGGAGTTTGATATTGTGGATATCGTTGAGGCAAAAGATATTGCTGAGGTGGAAAAAGCGGCGATGATTCTCCGAGGATATGGCAAAGAGATCACCGAAACGATGTCAGCTGTTCCCTGGGATGAGTTTGTTTCTTCAATGGCAGCTCATAAGAAATAACTGCTGAAAGAATAGGTTTTTTTGAAAAGGTTTAAACGAAGGCTGTCTTTTTCTATTCGCGAACGACATCCGTGGGATACTTGTCTGTACGAAGGCCTACAAAGACAGGCTGG
The DNA here is from genome assembly GCF_017310505.1 of Methylacidiphilum caldifontis. Lineage (NCBI taxonomy): Bacteria > Pseudomonadati > Verrucomicrobiota > Methylacidiphilae > Methylacidiphilales > Methylacidiphilaceae > Methylacidiphilum (ex Ratnadevi et al. 2023) > Methylacidiphilum caldifontis. Next base: position 2,003,287 of record NZ_CP065957.1, read on the forward strand.
CGGATTTTTCCCTGTGCTGTCCATTCCCTGAATGCTACCTCGCAGACAATGGTCGGTTTTGTCCAATGGATAGCAAGAGATTCAGGTAATTGCAGGGAGGATAACTGACTAAGAGGGGATGATACGATTTCATGGTTTTTTAGAAGCGTATACAGCTCAAGGGCTATTTTTTCTGAAAATCCAGTTCCTACCCTGCCGGCATAACAAAGAATATGGTCTTGGTAATAGCCTAAAAGGAGAGCTCCAAAAGGCCTTAGCGATCCTTTGGGTTCAGTCCAACCTATAATGATAAACTCCTGGCGCTTTAAAAACTTGAATTTCAACCAGGATGAGGATCTTTTCCCCGATTCGTAGAGTGAATCTGCACGTTTTGCAATAACCCCTTCAAAATTGAGTTCTTTTATTTTGGCGAAGACCTTTTCTGGTTGTTCGGTAAAATGAGGAAGCAGCCGAATTGGGGAGGGGAGAGGATGAAAAAAGTGCTGAAGTAGTTCTTTTCTTGTTCGAAGAGGCAGACCACGCAGGTCACGCTTCCTTAAAGAGAGCAAATCGAAGAGATAAAAGATGGTCAATGAGTTTTCTCTAGCCGTTTGAAGAAGGCTAAAAGAAGGTTTACCCTGGGGATCAAGAGCAGCAATTTCTCCATCGATGATCCATGAAGGTTCTTTAGAAGAGCTTAAGGCTTTGAGTATGGCGGGAAACTTTTTGTTTTCCGATAACTTCCGACGAGAAAAAAGAATGATCTGTTGGTTATCAAATTTAACAGCAATGATCCTCATTCCATCGATTTTAGGCTCGTACATCCAACCGGGGTATGGAATCTGGCGGTATGCAGGTTGAGCCAGCATCGGCTCTAAAAACTGAGGTTCCAGTTTGGGTAAACCCAACAGATCCAATTTCATTGGGTTTTTTTCTTTCTTGTTTTACGCTCCTTTTTTAGTATGCTAGCGGTTGAGATTTGGGTCCTGCCGTTTCCCATTCTTAAACTTTCTTCGAGCAAAGAAATAAGGTCTTTTTGTTCTTTAGCCGCTCCTTTCCGAAGTTTTGTTTCTTTAGGAATTCCTTTAGTTCCTTTCTTTATTTTTTCTTTGATGATTTTTTCAATGGCTTTCGAGTATTCGTCTTGATAGCGGTTTGGATCCCAAGGTACAGACATTTTTTCAATCAATTCGACCGTTATTTTTTTCTCGCGTTCATCCAACTCAGCTTTTGGTGGGGCAGGCAGTTCCTTTGGATCAACGATTTCCCTTTGAAAATACATGAGCTCAAGTGTCAGAAATGAATTTTTAGGTTTTAATGCAGCTAAATGCTCCTTGTTGTGCAATACAATCTTGGCAATGGCGGTCTTGCCAGTTTTAACTAACCCGTAATGCAGCAGTTGGTAGGCTTTTTCTCCGCCTTTATCGGGGACTAAATAATAAGGTTTTTCGAAGTAAACCGGATCGATTTCAGCCAGTACAACAAAATCTAGGACTCTGACTGTATGAATGGCTTCCATATCGACCCGATCAAAGTCTTCATCTTTAAGAATTACAAATTTCCCTTTTTCATATTCATATCCACGAACTACTTGATCCCAGGGGACTTCTTTGTTATCCGCAACCGCTATCCGTTTGTTTGTGATGGGAGAAAGATCACTCTTACGGAGAAACTTGAATCGTAAAGGTTCGGTTTTTACGGCTGGATAAAGTTTTACTGGGATAGTGACAAGGCCAAAACTAATGGTCCCCTTCCACAGGGCTTTCATGAATTACAATAAATTCTTCTTATAGAAGAGGCAACAACCTGCTAAAATAAAAACCTTAAAAGGAGTTCTTGCAATTCTTCGAAAGCTGGATAAGGAAAAAAGAGACAACCGTTGCCGCGTGGTGCAATTGGTAGCACATCAGACTCTGGATCTGAGTGTTCTAGGTTCGAATCCTAGCGCGGCAGCCAATTTAAATGGGTTTGATGTCTATTGATGGAAAAGCAAAATTTACCTAAGAGCGGTTTTTTATCTTTGTCCAGCTCTATAATTGAAAAAGCTTTGTTTTATGCCCGTATGATCTTTGAATTTTTGCATCCGGATAGAAGGATCATCCTGGTTGGATCTTGTCGAAAAGTTGGTAACGCCTTTCTAATGACTTTGGTTTGCAGCTAAATCGGCTTATTTTCATAAACTCCATTATTTATGTTTTGAGTCAATTCGAGTCATAATTTTCCAGAGTTGATCCATTTCTTTGCCTAGCCCGTCTAGATCTGGAAAAATAACTGATTCAGTAATTCCACTATCTCTGAGCTCTATTTTTAATTCTTCACAGCATGAACTATCTATTTTTATTTTTTTAATGTAATCTTCGTGCATATTATTTTGAAACCACCAGGGATCCTTTCCAAATATTACCATTCGACTTCTTTGAGAACCTAGTCTAGAGGTTAGATGTGGAGATTGTAATAAAAGAGGGGGATTGGGAATATCGATTTCTTTAAGATCTTCTTCATCTGCTGGTAAATAGGCCTCTTCCCAAAGCTCTTCATTAATCTTTCTTCCAGGATGTTTTTTTGCAAAATCTTTCCATTTCGGTTGAACAATATTTTTAATTTCGTTACTTTTATCTGTCATTTCTCTAAGCTTATCATTAAAAGGATTAAGGATGTATATTATAGGATTTTGGGTGTCATCACTGGATTTATCTCTAATAGCAAAGTGAAGGGCAATCAACGCTCCATCGGTCCAATCGAGTAACCGGGTAGGTGCTCCATGGTTCTGCATTAGAACGTAGGTATCCCAATCAAAATACTCTTCTGAGTATTTATCTAGAAATTTAGGACACGTTCTCTGAAATTCATCGTATAAAACATATTCATATTCAAAAAAATCTAGATTAGTCCTGTTTTCCAGAGCGAGCCACTGCCTATAAATTTTTGGAACGAGGTAAGTCTTATACTCTTTATCTTCTCCTCTAAACCAGAGTTCTTCGTCGGGGTATAATTTCCACTCATTACGTATTTCTTTTACACTTGTTAGGAAACTAGCTAAGTCTTTAATAGGTTGAGTGGAGTCCATAAAAAAATACTTCCATTATGCTTATTTTCGATTGAGTGACTATTATTAGCTAATAGTTTTGCTATTATATACTCATATCACCTAAAATAACCTTTTCCCATTCTTTATCAGTGATTATGGGTGATTGAGCCCTTAAAAGGCCTTGTTGACCAAAATTACAAAGCAGGTCTCCATTGCCAAGAAGATTCTTTGCTCCAATATCATTAAGAATAAGATAAGATTCAGTGCCATTATTGACTCTAAAACAGATTATTCCAGTTAGGTTACCTTTGATTAGTCCTGAAACAACTTCTTTCCTAGGGCTTTGTGTGGAAATAATAATATGAATGCCAGCAGATCTCCCTTTTTGTGCAATTCTTTGAATACAACTTTCAATCTCACTTTTAGATTTACTTCTACTTTGGAGTCCTGAAATCATATCTGAGAATTCATCAATAACAATTATCCAATAAGGAATGTCTTCTCTTCCACTACAAAATCGGCTGTTAAGATCTTTAAAATTTTCTCTTTTTAGCTGATTATAGCGCTTGTCCATTTCTTTGACAGCGAGATTCAATAAATTTTGTGCTTCCTTATGATCATTTATACTTTCAAGTGGACCAAAATCTGTTCCTTTAAAATCAATTAAAAAAATTTTAGCTTTTGTTCTATATTTATAAAGAATGGTTGCCATAAGTGATTTTAAGAATTGACTCTTTCCGCTTCCAGTTGTTCCTGCAACAAGCAGATGAGAATAATTATTGTTTGTAAAATCCCCAATTATCCATTCAGAGTCTTTCAAAGCAATCGTCTTCCCAATAGGATATGCAAGATTTCCTTTTAAATGATCTAATGCCTCTCTCCAAAGCACATAATCTGTCTGAGCTTTAGGAATATCAATACTTACATATTCATTATATATACCTATTAATGGAGGAGAGTTAATCCCCAAATGCACCTGAATGTCTTTTTCTCTATTTCTAATACGAACTAATTTTTCTGTAACATCTTTGGTGATAAGAAATCGAATAAAGCGAGGTGAAATCTTCCATGAGCTAACTATGGCTTTAATATTATTTGTAGAGAAAAATTCATTCAATTTATTTTTATATTTTTCAGTGTCATTGATGGTGGGATTTAAAGGATCAAGAACAGGTTCGATTTCAGAAGGAAAAAAATTTTCTAGCTCATTTTTTCCAATTGTAAAAACTTTTCTTTGAGGCGTATAGTATTCTAATAATATTCGTTTTGGTATATAATTAGATTGCTTTAATATCCAGTAATAAAGAGCAACTTGAAGTTTGTCTATTCTAGTTGGAAATGATGATGCTTGATTATTTCCTATTTTATAATCAACTAATTCGATTATATTATCTTCTGTTTTACTTAATCGATCTATTCGTCCAACAATTTTTATTTTTGTTTTATCTTTTTTGGTATATATAGCCTTTATATCTTCTTCTATTTTCCAAAAAAGATGATCGAGTTTATTTGAATAGTGGTTTAATTGCTCAGCTAAACCCTGACAAAACTCTTGTAAAGCCGTTTTTAAAAAATCTTTTTCTTTTAGACTCTCCTTTACGATACTTTTCTTTAATTCCTCGATCCTCTTTAGCCATTTATTTAGCTCAACAGGACCATTTTGTTCCTTAACTTCTTTACTAAAAGCAGCAACAATTTGATGAAAATATTTTCCAAGTAATGGATTTTGCTGTGATCCAAGTCCAGTTGTTTCATTTTCAACTATTCTTTTTATAATTTCGCTTACAGATAAGGTAATTTCGCCATTAGGTTCTGATCCATTATTACCATTTCCATTTTTTTTTATTAATTTTATTAAGGAATCAAGCCACGAGGAAAGCTTCTCACTACTCAATTTTTCGACTTCTTCTTTCGAATAACGTATATCTCCAGAAAAAGCCTTGTGATAGAGCAAGGACAAAGCATAGAAAGTGGCCGTTTCTTCTTTATCAAGATTTACTATACGTAATGGACCAGATAGAGCTTTATTGATTTCTTCTTTAATTTTCCAAGTTTTTCCTGGAATTTCTTTTAATTCGGGCGTTCTAAGGAATACTCCTAAAAAACGATAATTTTTATCCTGATGAGTAGATAGATCTACTGTTTTCTTGGTAATCGCTAGCCACCGGTTCCAATTATTACTTTTTTCTAAGCCAAAATATATAACAGTTTTATATTGTTCGTTCTGCCAGCACAGAGCATAATAATCATCCTTTATTTGTTGAAATTTTTCTCCTCTTCCTATTAGACTAGCTCTTATAGCCTCACGAAAAAGATTAGCATCAAAAGTAACAGGTCCTGAAAGGATTTTCTTTTTTTCTTCGTTAAAAATCTCTTCTAGCGATGGAGGTCCATTATTATCAATTTTTTGTTTTGCCCATTCAAGGAAAGTCCTAATCCCAACTTTTGTTTGGTCTGAAAAATTCAAGGGGAGATCTTGATAAAGTTCTTTTGCCTTTTTTTCTTCAATTGGATATTTACTTAACCTTTGCTTAACAAGAGCGTGAGCCTGATCTAAATTTATTCCTTCAAGTTCTAATTCTTTTTCGTAAGAAATTCGATCAAGATCAGCTTTTTGCAGGTAATTTTTAAATTTTTGTGCCCAGTCGTAGGAATTAGCAGTAATGATTGTCAGATGATTATTGCATTCGTTAACAAGAGTGCTTACAACTGAACCAAGTTTTTGACACAATTGTTCAGATTCACCATAACGTTCGGTTTGATCAAAACAAAAAACAAAAGGACGAGTAAAGGCAGCTAGATTGCAAAATTGAATGACTCGATTTTCACATAAATCATTTTGAGTTTCAGCAGAATATTCAGCAGAATAATATCTTAAAGGATTAAGGTATTTTTTGGGCAGACTTATTTTTTCACCATCTGCTTCATCTAGTGTACCACCCCTTAACCATTCTATGCATAATTCCCTTTTGCTAAATTCAGGATTTGCAGAATACCAAAAAAAGACCCATAAGAGAGGAATTAGATCATAAAGCATTCCAGCCCTAATGCCTCTTTCATACAAAGCATGTTCAACACAACGATCTATTGATTTCCACCAATTTAATTGCATCCATTGAATCCACTCTTTAGAAGGATTTGAAAAATTGATATTATCATTTGGAGTATTTCTTAAAGCCTCAACCACTTTGACTTTATCAGAGATCCCTTTTACAAGTCCCTTTAAGACGAATTCTAGAAAATCAATTAAGCCAAACTCAATAAGGTCAGCCAAAAGATTGCCAATAACTCTACTTGTAAAAATCTCAAATTGTGTATAAGAACGATTAGAGTTTAGCATTACAAATTCTTCAGGCTGACAAAGTTCGTCAAGAATACGGTCAAAGATTCCTTGCCAAAATCGATAAGGATCAGCAATTGGTCTAATATAAATTAGGGTTCCTTTGCCTTTGAGTTCCTTAAATAATCTTCCAATTAGAAAGGTTTTACCATAACCTGCATTAGGCGAAGATAATAAATAGGCTTTGGGGAGTTTCCGTTCTTTACAAAGCTCATCAAATTTATTGAGAAGAAATTTTAAAGGCTTCTCATTCAATCCTGGGAGAGGATTATCAGGAAGGACTCTTGGATCTGTAACAATTTGTTGCTCAAAGGGGTTCATTATTTGGTTGTTCAAGTTTCACTCTTAAAAAACGTTTGCCTTGAAAGTGCAAAGCTGCCTCTTTTTCTTCTTTAGGTGCTAAAGCCCAATCGCCTTCAAAAAGATGGGCAAATCCCTTTTTGCTCTGTTCGAGAAGCAAGCGATGAAGCAGATTGAGATCAATGCCCGTTTTACTTTGTAGGGAGGCAATTGAAACATGAGAAAAGTTAGTATAAACCTGCTCCTTTCGTAATTGGATATAAGCATCATATATTTTTTTTGGATCTATGGAGGTTAAAGGGGGACCATCTTTTTCATTAGCTTTAAAAAGAGCCATTGGCAAATAGTACCGAATTTTGCCTATTCTTAGGGGAATGATAATCCGATCGGCAATTAAACAATCTAATGCTTCCTCAAAAAGAATTTCAGGACAATTTGAGCATTTTTTTTGAAGTTGAGCTTTTGAAATGGGCTTGTATTCAATCGGCTTTTCAGCTGTAGTGAAAATGGAATGTAAGGTCTTTTCTATTCGATCGGCGACCGTTTCGATATTAGGGGCATATCCAGGTGCATAATACCTTTTGGAAAGCTCAACGACTTTGTTTTCCTGGACAAGCTCAAGAAGTGCTTTTTGATCTTCTTTTTTATTCTTCTTTGAGAGAAGCTGGCTAAGTGTACGACCCTTTTCTTTTGCTCTAGCCAAAAGCTGGAGTAGTCGGTCTTTCCCCGTTAACGATTTTTTTGCCTCTTGTTTTGTAATCTTTCCCATTGACTCAACCCCAAAGATTCATTTTAAAACAATTAATTCTTAAGAAGTCAACAATATATTTTACATTTGATATAAACTAAAGTTTTGGATGATTTTTGGATGGATCTTTGACCATTGAAAGAGTCTTTACGAAGGATATATGTGGGAGACAGTTGAAAAGATCAAAGATCTTATGGATGCGATTTGTAAAATTGTTAAGAAAGTTAGTCGTGTAACTATAAGCAGTAAGAACTTTATTGAGAAATCGTTGGAACAGCAGGTAAGAAAACGAGTAACCAATTAAAATTTTGGAATCCTAACGTATAAGTCAAAAAGGCTTAATTTATTGTTGGCTCCAAATTTTAACTAAAGGGCCATTCAAACCATAAATGGGATCAGCTTTTGGTAATGGAACTTGTTGCAAATTACTTAACACAATAGGCAATTCTTTTGGATCGCCTCGTCGAAGATCCCAAGATCTGCCTTCTGGATAAGCACCCACAACCGTAAAACTTTGATTTGACCACATACGTGCATGGGAAAATCCCGCTGGAAGAATGACGACGTCACCAACACCGATTTCTATCGTTTTTCCAATAGGACCTCCCAGTCGTACCTTAGCGTGTCCATCTATTACTGCCAGGACTTCATGAGTTGTTGAATGAAAGTGATCAAAGGAATATATGCCATTAACCCAAGGACCTTTCCAATCATTTGAGTAAAAAAGCTCTTCGACCAAACTTGGATTGCCTTCAAGATTTTTTATCACGGCTTGATAAAGAAGAACAGGTAAGTGACTGTTGGGAAAACCTCCATGAGAAGGAATAATAAGGGTTATTGGTTCGACAAGATCCATTTTTTATAGCTTAACATGGTTAAGTAAAATTAAAAAGCAAGGGCTTTACTATAACTTCATCCCCAACGAGACACTGTCCATTCAAGTGAAGAGAAAAAGAGGTTTTATCGGGAATGGAGAGAAGATCATAAGGGAAGTCTTGGAGCTGTGTACAACATTAGTCATAGGCCAACGTTTCTAAGGATCCCATAGATTTATTTACAGGAAATTCAGTCTAGTCCAATGAGCTAAGACATCGATTTTCCCAATATTCAATAGGTTTTTTCCCGTAGCGATATTCACTTTCAGTTGTGACTGCTACTTTGGACATTTTTCTCCTAATCCAATATCATTTAGCAACATATAGGAATGGAGTAAGGGCTCTTTCTTTCATTTAGTAATTTGTAGCTTGTCCAAAGGAGATTTTCCTTCAGTTGTGCTGAAAGGGATTTGTAAGTTCCTTCAGGATTCGTAACTTGTCTAAAAATTTCGGCTCCTGCGATTCTAAAAGCAAAATCAATGTCAAATACCATTAATTGCTTATAATGATTTAAAGCATGTAAAAAATGTTCAGTTAAACCTAATAGTAGAAGATGAGCTAATAGCAAACCCAAGTCGATTTCTGCTCTTCCACAGATCATTGATTCGAAATTGACAATACCAACTCCGGTTTCCGTTCGGATCCATGAACTAGGCAAAAAGTTACCATGAATAAGAGTCGGTCCTTGATCTAAATACTGAAAAGCGGCATGTTTCATCGCTGAATAAAACTTCCAGTCTGCAAGAAACTTCCGTTTAAGCCCATAGATCGGTTCGTCATTTTTGGAATTTAGAGCCGTTTTTCTAGGTTTCATTGGGGTAACGAAAAGATTTCTCCAGTGATATTTTCGCATCGCCTGATTTTCGAATCTCACAATCAACTTTTTTTTGTAAAAGGCATGGTGAAGATAGGATAAAAACTCCAGAAGCAAATCTAGCTCTTCAATGGAAAAGGGCTCATCTTCACATACTGCCGAAAGATTTTTCTCCCCAATATCTGATAAAATAAGAAGGTAGTTTGAATTATCCACGAAAAGGAGTGATGGAACATAACTTTTGAGAAAGAAGTCCTTGGAACAGATCATATAAAATTCAGCTTCTTTAAATATGCGACTCAAAGGAGCCCGGCTAGAGGGACAACATTCGATCCAAGGCCTAGATTGTTTTAAAATGAAAGTTCGTTGTGATGTCGTCACTCTGATTGATTTGTCTATACAGGTCGTTGGACATGTCCTTAGGGATAGGATTGTTTCAGTAGGATCCAAAAAACGGATCGTTTTTAAGTAAGTTTCAATCTTGGGAAGCTGTTCTTCTAAAAAAAACAGATCCGGAAAGTTTTTTTCCCAATCATGAATATCCTTTGGAACCCTTTTATTCTTTTGATTTGAAACAAGTGGAGAGAAAATCATAAATCCCTATGCTTCCCTATAAGATGAAAGGACTTATCAACCCACTTTATTCCAGGCTATTGAAATCTTTTTTATGTATAGAGTTTGTGAAAATATGATGGTTATACGCCAGTGCTCGAAATTAAAAATCTTTTGGGAATCAAGCAGTTCTTAGCAGGAAATGGAAACATAAGGCCTAGAAATCAAATGAGAAGACCATTATTCATTGGTCATATTTGATTATGTTTTAAAGAACAACAAAGGAAACAAACTATAAAATTTTGGAAAAAGATTTCGTACAATGCGAGACTCATAATCAGTCATCATACCAAAGGATAGGTTGCAAAACCGACCTTCGTCATGTTTTTGGATAAAGCTCAAAAAACCGACAGAACAAAAAAAAGAACATTACTTGAGATAAGAAATGAGCTTATAGCGATTAGCTCTTTTCTATCGATCATCGTTTATTTGTTACTGCATTATGTCCTTAAGCTTGATCCCATTTTTCCTAACCTTCCTTTGTTTTTTAGCTATGGTATCGGTGGAATCCCGCTCATCATAGAGTTAGGGATTAAATTGTTCCGTCTTGAATTTGGCTCAGATCTACTGGCTGGAATCTCGATCGTTAGCTCTTTACTTCTTGGAGAATATCTTGCAGGGGTAATAGTGATTTTGATGCTGAGCGGAGGGCAGCTGTTAGAACGATTTGCTATAGGTCATGCATCTGCCGTGTTACAGGCCCTTGCTCGAAGAATGCCTACGGTTGCTCATCAAAAACTCGATGTGGCATTCAAAGACATCGATTTGAAAGAAGTAAAAGAAGGCATGGAACTTATCATTTATCCCCATGAAATCTGTCCCGCCGATGGCATTGTTATTGAAGGCAAAACGGTTATGGACGAAAGTTATTTGACTGGTGAGCCTTTCATGATTTCAAAAGCGGTGGGATCCACAGTTCTTTCTGGAGCCATCAATGGAAATGAAGCCATTAGCATACGCGTTCTCAAAAAACCTGAAGATTCAAGGTATGCAAAAATCATGGCTGTCATCAGAAAAACTGAAGAAGAAAAACCCCGAATTAGGCGACTGGCTGAACAGATTGGGGCTTATTACACTCCCTTGGCCATTTTCATAGCTATCGTGGCAGGGATAGTTTCTGGTCAACCTATTCGATTTCTCTCGGTCATGGTCATTGCAACCCCTTGCCCACTTCTTTTAGCGATTCCAGTGGCTATCATTGGCTCCATATCCTTATGTGCACGTCGATCGATTATTGTGAAAGATGGTCAAGCACTCGAACTGGTTGAAAAATGCAAAACGGCGATCTTCGATAAGACAGGTACATTAACTTATGGTAAACCAAAACTGCTAGAAGAATACTATTCTAGCCTTTTTGAACCGCGGTTTGTTTTTGATCTAGCTGCAAGTCTTGAGCGGTATTCCAAACATCCATTGGCAGCCGCAGTGCTACAGAAAGCTAAAGAAAAGAAAATCGATTGGAAGGAGCTTTCTGTTGTTTGTGAACCTCCTGGTCAAGGCCTTTATGGCCAATTTGGCAAAAGGAGCGTAAGGATCACGTCGCGGTCGAAGCTTCCGCCACACACCAAGGGATTAGAGCAGATACCTGAAGAACAAGGAGGATTGGAATGTATTGTATTGATTGATGAAATTTATGCAGCGACCTTTCGATTCCGGGATGCTCCAAGGGAAGAGAGCAAACCCTTTATTGTCCATCTATCATCTAAGCATGGTTTTAAAAAAGTGCTCATTGTTTCCGGTGACCGAGAATCTGAAGTCCGTTACCTGGCTCGACAGGTTGGCGTATCAACCATTTATGCCCAGTGTAGCCCGGAACGAAAAGTGGAAATTGTCAGAGCAGAAACCCAGAAAGCAAAAACGTTATTTGTGGGGGATGGTATAAATGATGCGCCGGCCATGATGGCAGCAACCGTAGGAATCGCTGTAGGATTGAATAGCGATGTGACGGCTGAGGCTGCAAAGATTGTGGTGATGGAAAACACGTTGAAAAAGGTTGATGAATTTCTTCATATAGGAAGAAGAATGAGGCTTATAGCCTTGCAGAGTGCCCTTGGCGGTATGGTACTAAGCTTTATTGGCATGGGGATAGCAGCGCTAGGAGGATTGGCTCCAGTTGAAGGAGCCATTTTTCAAGAAGTCATCGATACGATTTCAATTGTTAATGCGCTTCGAGCTGCTTTTCCACCTAGAATACTAAAAGATTTTTAAATATTAACTACCGATCTTTTTATTATTAGAACGAATTTTTCGGGGTGCTTTAAAGATGTATTTTTAAAATAATACCTAAAAGCAGCAGTCCTGCGAAGAGGAACTCAAAATAGCGAGTAAGCCGTCTATCCAGCGCTTCAATTTTAGCATCTAATTTGTCTATTCGAAGAGCTAATTGTATCTCAACTCGATCTACGGGATGAAAGGAACTGATTCTTTCGTTTTCTTTAACCAACTCTTCAGCGAGCGCTAAAGAGATCATTTCAGCTTGTCTTTGACTAAGTCCTGCTTCTTCCAGACGCTTGGACAATTTCAGGGGATCAAATGTAGAGGCCATTGCTTTATTCTCCTTTTTTTTGTTAATGCAAGAATATAGCCAGCAATCTTTTTTTAAAATTTTATTTAGCTTTCTATATTTTGGCTTGTTGTTTTTTAGGCAGTCAATCAAGCCTTATAAAAGAAGGTTTGATCGGTGGTAATCTCGTTGTTCTTTTTAGTCGACTTCGCTTTTTATTTTAAAACTTTATGAGCCCAAATATTTTCAAGAAATCAATTTTAGTTTGAGCAGTTCTTATTCTTTTTTACTCTATTGCTTTTATCTTTTCCTTAATCTCTTTCCTTGACTGTTTGTCAGTCCATTGAACAAGACTATTCAACTTTTTTTGCTCTTGCCTCGAAGAGAGAATGTATTAGGGCAATCAAAAAAGTATGTTTTAAAATTTGTATACAACAGTTCCCTGGACCCAAAATGGTAGACCTGGAACAATTGAGGTATAATCCAACTCTCTGGTTGGTGACATGCCTACCCCTGCGGGGAGCTAATATTTTTGGTTTGTAAAATTGAAAATGTTAAATCGTGTTTCCCACTTCGGACTAGAATAGAAAATCGAACTATTCATAACAAATTGTAAGGGAATCCTTGTCCGGTAGTCATATCCAAGATATTGATCTGACAGAACAAGAGCTCCAATGGTTAGGCCTAATCCAGAATCAAATTTATAGGTCATCATCCCACTAAAAACTTGATCTGGCCATCCGATCAAAGCGTATTTTTCAGGGGGAAAAGTCCCATTGTTGTTGAGAGGAAGCCCATAGATTTTTGCAAAATTAGTGGAATAAGTTTGTGCCATTTCCGGTCCTTCTGGAAAACCACTCCAATCTTCTACTCCTTGCTCAAGAAGATAGCCCATTCTTATCCAGAAATGTCTGTCAGGTTGAAAAGTTATATTTGCCTCTAGACCTTGAAAAGAAGCTGGGGTTGAAGGAAATTCAATATTTCCCAAAAAAGTGTCTTCTGAAAAACCCGATATTGCAAAATAACATTTGTCCCGAAGAAGATTGAGTTTGACTCCACCTTCGATGAGTTGGTTGAGGAGATGAAAAGCGGTGGCTGGAAAAATGGGAGAATATCCGCCTCCACCTGAAGCATTGGTAGTATATTGCCAGTTGTAATTAAAATAAAGACTTGTCCAGGAAGTCGGTCTATAAATAATAGCGGCATTGACAAGAGGATTCAGTTGCTTGGTATTCAATGATTGGAACAAAAAAGTTGGTGTGCCTGGAGGAGTTTGCGAGTGTACAAAATAACTATCTAGTCTTGTTCCGATAAAAAAGGTGATCTTTTTTTCTATGAGTTCCAGTTGGTGTTGATAAAAAGGAGAAAGCCGAAAGAATTGAGTTTGGTTAGTTTCGTCATTGAGGGGAATAAAAAAACCTCCTGCGGGAGAACCCGGTATAGGATAGAGACCAAAGTTGGCAAAGTTGTTCGACAAAAGAAAGTTAAATAATTGAGGGTTTTCTGTGAGGGCATCCCAGCTATTGCCTAGATATACCTCGGATTGATAGTCGAGAGTACGTTGAAAACGAAACTCAAAACCTGAATCGATAAAATGGGTAAGTTTAGTATTTTTGAAATCTGAGTCGAAATTGGTTCTGATTTCGGTTCGGTTGTCGATTTCGTAATCACCCTTAAAAACATTGGCTTCGTAAGTTTCAAAACGGATGGCGGTTTGGTCTTGGTACCAGAAGAAAGTGTTATTGACTATGTCCAAATTGTCGCTTACATGTATCCGTTGAATGACCTGACTCATTGCAAATGTAGCCTGCCCAATGTCAGCTGGATATTTTACGGTAGCTCTTCGACTTATAGGCAATTCTGATTTTAAATAGGTGTTAGCCGGGGGATTATTTTCGGTTCCAGCAGTAACCTCGGAAGGAGGAAGAAATCCAGTAAGATAAAGACCGTTATTGATTAGGGATTGCGTGGGCCTGTTAAGCAAAAGTTCTATGGGCGTGTAATCAGCGGTGCCAAAATCCGAATAAAAATCAATTTGATAGTTTTCTGTTGGCCTGTAACCAAGAGCGAAATAGAAGTTTTGCTGCTCGTTGCGGACATACTGATAATAGAGCCTATTATTGATGCCCATATAACTTGCCCTGTAAGCAAGTTTTCCTTTTTCGATTGGTCCGCCTATATCGGCTCCCCACATATAGTTTTCATACATGCCGGTCGTGTCCCAAACGTTTCCTCTGAATTTATCGAAATAGGTTTGTTTTGTGATGTAATTGACATAACCATTGGATGGCTGTGTGGCGCCGAAAATAGCTCCTGGAGGCCCTTCGACAAGATCAAAATTTTCTACCATGTTAAAATTCCAAGGTGGGTTGAAAAAACCATCGTTGTTGACGTTTTGTTCAATACCGTTGATGAAGGTCAAACCAGGTTTCCCCCGAATGATAGGAGAAGACATTTCGTAAAGTTCAGAAGCATCAAACTGGGCTGCGGGAGTTGCCATGGTGATACTCAAGGGATCAGGCCAACCTTGAGAACCAATTGCTGCTGATTTCATGAGCGTTTGATTTATTGGAGTCACTGTTCTTGGTGTGTCCATGATGTTGTAGTCTGTTCCATAAACAGAACTGATAGATTGCTCGGTTTGAAGGATGGATTCTACTCTGGATTCTTCAACTGTGACTTCTGGAAGGCTTGTAACAGGATAAGAATCTAGAGGCTCGGTCTTGCATTCAATGGGTGACAAAAAGAATCCCCAAATCAACAGAATAGCCTTAAAGCACAAGTAAAAGGGAGGGGAAAAAAAATTCTTTTTTAATGAAAAGAAGGATTTTACCATCGATCAACACAATAGAGTTAGTCGAGATTATTTTCTAATCCTCTATTGCTCAATTTTTTGTTCCTTTTTGCTCTTTTAGATCATGAACTGGCAAAGGAAAGTAGAAATACTAGAGTTCTAATCCTTAAAACAAAACCGGTTCAGATTTTGGATAAATGAACGGATGAAGGTGTTTGGGACTAATAAGCTTTCATGAAGCTCAATCGAACAAGAAGCAAAGACTTATGCTTTTAGTCGGTGTTGTGCATGAGCGTAAGATTTTTTAGCAAGAAAAAAGAATGGAGGATAGAAAAAGAAGATGAAAAAAATCTTTTGAAAGGCAATAACCAAGCTAATGAATGCCATTGTTTATTTAGGAATGGCTAATTTTTCCTGATTTTTTTGAGGGGTTGGTTCTCCTGGGTTTGCCATCTTATACCATTGGGCAAGAAGGGAAATTGGATGGACTGTCTGGATGTTTAACTGCTGTTTTTTTAAGCCTTTTTCTATGAAGAGAAGACAACCTGGGTTGGCTGTACAGAGTATGGAGGCAGCTGTTTGTTTAATTTTTGCTATTTTTTTATTGAGTAGTTTATGTGCCATCTCAGGTTGTAAAATGTTATATATGCCCGCACTACCGCAACAGTGATCGGACTCTTCCAGTTCCACAAAGCGGATAAATGGCAAGGAGTTAAGTATGATTCTAGGTTCATTCTTTATCTTTTGCCCATGACAAAGATGACAAGCATCATGATAGGTAACTACGGGTTGAGGTTGAGAAGTATCTGTTAATTTAGGCTTGGAAAAGCCTATCTTTACAAGCCATTCATGGATATCGAATACTTTTTTATCCCATTCTTCGGCTTTCTTTCTCCAAGGGGTTCCTGGAGGGAAGAGATTTGAGAAATGTTTTAGATGAGATCCACACCCAGCAGCATTTGTTATCAGAGCGTCCAGTTCATTTAAAGGGAAAGCATCCATTAATTTTTGAGCTAGCAGTTGGGCTGTTTTCAGCTCCCCGTTGTGGGCATGAAGTGAGCCACAACAACCCTGATGTGGCGGACAGATCACTTCGCAACCATTGTAAAGCAGGACATCTACGGTATCCCTGTTAATTTTCGAATAGACCAGGTCTTGGACACAACCTGTCAGAAGTCCGACTTTCCATCGAACCTTTGTATGGAAGGGAGTTTCTCGGGGCTGAATAAGTTCAGAAGAAAAGTGTGAGGCTATAGGGGGTAGTTGAGCCATCATATCTTTTAATTTGGCTGGAATAAAGGGTAAGTATGGGACCAACCGATCTAGCCCGATGCTTTGATAAACTCGAAGCATTTTGCCAAAGGTTCTCAATCTGAAGGATGAGCGGAAGAGAAATCGGATCAGTGCAGTTCTTGCTATTTGCCTTAAGGGATTGTTTAAAATTTGAGATTTTTCAATGTCTTGTCTTGAGGCTTCAAATAAGGTTTTGTAATCAACCCCTACGGGACAAGCTGTCTGGCAAGCAAGGCAGCCAAGGCAGAAATAAAGTTCATGAGCAAATAATTCAGTCAGATCCATTCTTTTTTCAGCGATGGCCCTCATGAGAGAAATCCTTCCCCTGGGGCTATTGCGTTCTATCTTTGTTTCTTGATATGTTGGACAGCTTGGAAGACACATTCCACAATGAATGCATTTTTGAATGATTGTTGGATCAAGAGACAGAAGTGAAAATCTGGAATTTAAGTTGTTCATTCAGATGATCAATCAAAAATTTTCCCCGGATTTAAAAGATTATCGGGGTCGAGGATTTTTTTTATGCTTTTAAGCAGTTGGAACTCTTCCTTGTTATATTGATAAGCTAGGAATTCTTTTTTAGCTAAACCCACACCATGTTCTCCAGTGATCGTTCCTCCCAGTTTTATGGCATAAAGAAAGATCTCTTTCATAGCCCTGTAGACTTTTTCCATTAAATCTTCGTTTTGCTCATCGGCTAAAAAAACAGGATGCAGATTGCCATCGCCCATGTGTGCATAAACGGCTATTTCGACTCCATATTGGCTTGAGATTTGTTGGATTTTACGGATCATTTCAGCAAGCGCACTTCTTGGAACCGTAATATCTTCTAAAAGAACGGTAGGAGCTTTTCTAGCGAGGGCTGAGAATGCAACTTTTCGTGCCTTCCACAGTTGCTCTTGATCTTTAGGTTCTTCAGCGATTTTGATGTCCAATGGATTATAAAGCTGGAGAACTTTAAGTATGCAAACGATTTCGTCACGGACAGCTTGAGGATGACCATCGGATTCAATGAGCAATACCGCTTCACTTTCTTTAGGAAAACCAGCGGGATTGTATTGTTCAATGCAATCGATGGTTTTGCGATCAAGAAACTCCAAGGCACTAGGGATTAATGCTGCATTGATGATTGCGGAGGTGGCTTCAGCCGCTGCTTCCAAGGTAGAGAAAGAAGCTAAAATAACCTGTCTTTCTTGTGGCTTTGGAATTAAACGGAGCAATACCTTGCTGACAATGCCAAGTGTCCCTTCAGAACCGATAAAAAGATCTTTCAAGGAGTAGCCTGCGGAGTCTTTCATGCATTTGTTGCCCAACCATAGGAGCTGCCCGGTTGGCAAAATGACTTCTAGACCAAGAACATAATTTCTTGTCACCCCATACTTTAGACCTCTGATTCCACCCGAATTATGGCCAACATTACCCCCGATGGTTGAAATTTTATAAGATCCTGGATCTGGAGGATAAAACAAAGAAAGTTTATCGGCTTCTTCCTGCACAGATTGAGTCGTGACACCGGGTTCAACCAAAATAGTTAAATTGTTGCGATCTATTTCCAAAATTTTATTCCACTTGGCCATAGAGAGAACAATGGAGTTTTTTTGAGGGACGACCGCTCCACTCAAGCTTGTTCCAGAACCCCTAGGAAGGATACAAGCATGATTGGCTTTGGCCCATTGCAAAATCCATTGGATATCTGCGATAGAAGAAGGGAATAATACAGCAAGGGGTGGCTGATAAAAGGTGGCCGTGGCATCAAAGCTATAGGGAATAAGATCTTCTTTAGAGATGAGTAGGGAGCTTTTAGGAAAATGATCGATCAAGCTCCTTAGAGCCTCATCTGTAGGTTCTTTGCTTACCATATTTATAACTTAGCCTTTAAAGGGCCATTATTCAAAGCCGTAAAGCTTTCATTTCCTTTATAATATATTCAGCTTGACGGATAGCCAGAGCGGATATGGTCAGTGTAGGATTTTCACAAGCCCCCGTAGGAAAGACACTCCCATCAGAAATGAAAAGGTTTTTTACTTCATGGCATTGGCCATAAGAATTGGTGACCGAAGTTTCCGGATCATTTCCCATGCGACATGTTCCTAGATTGTGAGTGGCAGGATAGGGTGGGGTATCGTAGACTTCTATGGCTCCTGCAGCTTCATAGATTTCCCTTGCTTTTTTCCAACCAAATTCGCGCATGCGCTTATCGTTAGGATGATCATTAAAGGTAATAACCGGGATGGGCATACCAAATCGATCTTTTTTTTCTTTGTGCAAAGTCACCCCGTTTGAGAGCTGAGGAAGATCCTCTCCAACTATCCACATGCCAGCGACATGGGTGTAGTTATCCATCAAGTTCTGGAGTGGTTTGCCCCATAAAGCTTTTGCCTGGGAAGTGGAGGTAGCGGGTCCTGGTCTAATAAAAACCGATAGAAATGCGGGTCCTAGCATTATGGTTTCGAGATGAAATCCACCCACAAATCCTCTTTTAGGTTCATTTTTTGCAAACTCATCGATAAGTCCCATCATGGTTATGCCTTTATAAGCATGGACAGGATTAGGAAATAGGGCATAAGAAGAAGCAGTTAAATGGCGCATGTAATTTTTACCCACCATGCCGCTACCATTGGCTAACCCATGAGGGAATTGTGAAGATTCAGAATTGAGCAAGAGTCTTGCCGTTTCAATGCTGTTGCAAGCTACACAGATAACTTTTGCCTTGATTTGATGAAGTTTTCCTTGAGCATCCGCATAAATGACTTTGTTTGCTCTTTTGCTGGAATCTGTTTCTATCCGAATGGCTTGACATTGCGGTCTTAAATCCAAGTTTCCCGTTTGCTCCGCTTTAGGAATGGCTTCGTAGAGAACATTCCATTTCGCTTTAATGGTACAGCCCTGGAAACAAAAACCACATTGGTCACAAGGAGGTCGCCCATCGTAAGGCAGGCTATTAATGGCCATAAAGCCAGCTGTCGCCTTAATTCCAAGTTTTTCAGCTCCTTTTTTCATAACCAGAAAATTGGTGTTTCCAGGTTGAAAAGGCATGATGCGACCAGAAACTCCAAGGACTTTTTCAGCCTTTTCGTAGTAAGGCAAGAGTTCTTCAAGGCGGATTGGCCAATCCACAAGGTTGGCTTGGGGAATATCACCATAGATCGATTTGACTTTAAACTCCCATGGTTGAATCCGTAATGATGCTCCTGCCCAATGGAGGGTTGTTCCTCCAACAGTTTTACATGTCCAGGTAGCAAGTCCTGTTATATCTTTTCCTTGAGTTTCTCGAGGATCTAACCATGCTGTTTTCAAAAACATGGCCCATTCATCATTTTCAAAATCTTTTTCAGGGACAAGCCGCGGGCCAGCCTCAAGAGCAGTGACTTTGACTCCTTGAAGGCAGAGCTCTCTGATCAGATTGCCGCCACCGGCTCCTGTTCCTATTACACACACATCAACTGTTTCATTTGAAGAGAGAACACCCATAACTCCAATCTCTTTGTAGAATGTTTTCGTTTGGTCTGTTTTACCAGCTCAGTTGGTCGAATCCTTTGTTAACATACCCTCCAAGATACTTCCCATTATCATTCATAGAGGGTCCAGGATATCCAATTGCAGCCCATACTCCATGATTATTGTAGAAAACAGAAAGAATCTGATTGAGAAGATCTTGGAAAATCTTTTGGGATTCAGTTTGTTGGATAATCTCCGTCCCTTCAGAAGAAGAAAGAGAATAGAAATCTTTTCTTGATGTTTTTTGAGCATACCGTTGAAGCAAATCGAGGTAAGCTTTTAGTTTCTCTTGTTTCTTCACATCTGCGTCTTTTGACCATGAATGAAGAAGGGAATCAAAGGTGTTGTTCCTAGCCTTTTCAAAGGCTTCTCCCTGATGAGGAACAACCAGTGCTATAAATTGTCTGAGGTTTTTTTGTTGAAGATCACTAAGAAATCCATTTTGAAAACCGTTTTCAACCAGTGGTGAAGTCGCCAAAAAAGAGTTCTTTGGGCTACAACAACTTGAGCTAAATAACTGTTCGCTTTTTCCTATAAAGAAGAAAGCCCCAAAAAAATAGAAAAAGAATTTTCTACGTGAAATGGTTTTCATATATAAAAGAATATTTCAAGGGATACTATTATTCCTTTTTATTATCTTTTTGATCTTCTTGAATAAGTTCGATTTCATAACCATCAGGGGCATCAATGAATGTAAATAAAAGGCCATTTTCTGCTCTTTGTACGCTATCTGTAAACGGCCATCCCATCTTGTTACATTTTATGCGTGCCTCTTCGAGATCTTTAACTGAGAAAGCAAGATGAGTTAAATCGGGTGGAACAATGACTTTTCCACTATCTGGAAATTCACAAAGTTCAAGGAGACATTCACTTTCAGGAGCTTTGAGAAAAACCAATTTAGAACCTCTTGGTGAAACTATCCTACCCACTTCTTGAAGGCCAAGAAAATTAACAAAATAATAAATAGCTTTTTCCAAATTTGAGACTCGATATCTTACATGTAGAAAACGTTCAATCATTGATCCTCCTTCTTTTGTCAGATATCGAGCAGGAAATGTGCCATTTATCATTATAGCTAGGAATGGAAAGAGCTACTTCCATGATAATGATGCAGATGATGCATTTGGCTATGTACTATGATGCATTATGCAACGGTACATGAAAATATTATAAGTTTTATTAGGCGGCTATCCAATAAGTGACTGATCTACAAAGAATAAAAAATCATTTATTTTTGGCACGCATTTTGCTCGAAGGAGTATGCATAAATTACATATGCAGTAAAAAACAAAATTAAAAAATTAAGGAGGTTTAGTATGGCTAATGAAAGAGCAGCAACTGTAGGAGCAATAGATCTATCAGCTATTGCTGAACAGATACCTAAAAAGGAATACTTCAATAATTGGAGATTCTATATTTATTGCATACTGATATCGCTCTTTTATGGAGCTTGTATGCTTTATCAAAGAGCCTTTGCAATCACCAAGGGCATAGATTATACCTCGCAGGACTTCCAGACTTATTGGATGAACCTATTCTGGGGTATAACCATAATGAATGTAATCATATGGACCCTGACATGGGGTTGGATCTGGTATGTATATAGGGATAGGCATTTGGAACAACTTAGCCCAGCTGAGGAGTTGAAGAGGTGGTATTCCAACTGGTTATTGACTCTGGGAGTCTATGCGTGGTGCTTGGTTTGGGCTGTATTTTTTGTTGAGCAGGATGGGGTATGGCATTCATCCATGATCAGAGACACGGAGTTTACTCCGAGTCACATTTTTAATTTTTATCTGAGTTGGCCCATTTTTATTAATTTTGGGGTTGCCGGCTTGATGCTTACAAGAACAAGGCTCCCTGTAATGGGTAAAAAATGGTTGCTTCCTTTGGTCATGGAAGTAGCTTGGCCAATCATGTTTATTCCTTTAATTGGGGAAAATGAATGGGGACACAGTGCTTGGATTTTAGAAGAATGGTTTGCGGCTCCTTTGCATTGGACCTTTGTGCCTTTTGCGTGGGCGGCCGTGTGGTTTTTAGGCAATGGATTTGACATGTTTCCAAGAATAGCGGCTGTCTTGAAGGCAACCTATTTTGGTGAAAATTGCATGTCGGCTGCTGAGGCGATGGAGAATCCAGAGGAAGCTACAAATCCCGTACATACCCTTCCTGGTATGTAATGATTAAGAGGAATATTATCCCGGTCACCATATAAACAATGGGAAGGGGGAGAATAAGGCTCTCCCTTCCCAGTTACGAAAAGGAGAAAAATGCAAACACAGACGATAAGAACTTCCCCTGAACTGCAAAAGGAAGGATTAGCGGTTGGGAAAAGGATTCAATTTGTAGCGTGGGTAATTATTGGAATGACTGTAACTGTAGGAACATTTGCTTCTCAGTCTCTTCTAGAGGGAGACTGGAGCTTCTGGATAGATTGGAAAGATCGTCGGTATTTTCCAATTCTAGGGGTGATTTCCTACATGTTAATGTTGGTCAGTGTTCAGGCAGCATGTTGGATTAAAGCTAGGCTTCCCGTAGGGATGACCTTGTGTGCTGTAGGAATCAATCTTTGGCAGTGGTTTGAAAGGTATGTCAATTGGTGGGGATGGTTCGGTTATCCAATGAATGAATTGTTCCCGGAGACGGTTATTCCTTGTGCGATTGCTGCCGATTGCGTCCTTCTTTTATCAAGGAAGCTTCTCTTGACTTATCTATTTGGTGCCTATGCTTTTGCCTTGACTTTTTATCCGGCTAACTGGGTCATGATTGCCCCCTTTCACCAACCTATAGAAGCTTTAGGCCAAACATTAAGTCTTGCAGATTATATCGGCTTTTCTTACGTGCGCTCCGCTATTCCTGAATATTTAAGAATGATCGAAAGCGGTACACTGCGTACTTTTGAAGGAGGAGCTTTAGGGCCAGCCATATTTTTCAGTGGGGTTGTCGGTATCTTCATTTATGCGATTTTCTGGTGGATTGGAGATCAGTGCACAAGAAATCGTTGGGTGAAGAAAATCTAACAGATTCATAAGAAAAAAATCAGGGAAGGTTATCATCATGAAAATAAAAAATTGGTTCATCATTCCAATTGTTTTGGCTTTTAGTCTAATGCTAGCAACAATTGCTTCTAACTCTCTTTTTGCTTCCGGAATAGGCGAAAGGGCACAGGAAGCAATTCTAAGAATGCGAACGGCTCAATTTTATGATGTTCGGTTTTCATCGAATCATCTGAAAGTGGGCGAAGATCTCGTGGTCACGGGAAAAGTCATGATATTGCCCATATGGCCACATGAACTTGGATTTTCGGGTATTGGTTATATCAATTTTTTTGAACCTGGGCCAAGGCTAGTTCGAAAAGAAACCGTGGTCAATGGCCAGCCGGTGTTTTCAAGCATGATTATAAAGCTTGGGGATACCTATGATTTCAAGGAAGTGTTAACTGCCCGACAGCCAGGAACCTGGCCCGTGGGGGTAACCATGAATATTAAAGATATCGGGCCAATTGTAGGTCCTTCCATCAAGGTTACCATCGATCCCTCTTCAACTCCATATACTAACACCGTACAAACGTTGACGGGTCAAAGCGTTAACTTAGAGAACTATGGATTGAGTAGGGCCATGGGTTGGTCTTTTCTGTGGGTTTTGTTAGGTATTGGGTGGCTTTATTATTGGCTTATTTTAAAACCCACAGCCCCAAGGCTTGGATTGGCTTACTTAGAAAAAGAAGATGAACTGGTTACTAAGCAAGATCAAAAGCTTGGGTTATTGTTTCTTGGTCTTGTTATCGTCCTTGTTTTTGGTGGTGCTTTTATTGCCTCCAAACAATTTCCTATAGTCGTTCCTTTACAAAAAACATTTGTAAGGATTGATCCCTTACCCCAGGAACCGACGTATGTGGAAGCTAAGGTCAATAAAGCAACCTATAATGTCCAGCAGAGAAGTCTAGATTTTGATTTAGTAGTCACCAATAAGGGAACAGATAAGGTATATTTAAGACGGTTTCAAACAGCAAATGTAGCCTTTTTGAATCCAGCAGCTCCCGACAATCAATGGCCTGCAGATTCACCGGAAGTCAATGGAGGAGATCTTCAAATAACCCCAAATGACCCCATTTTGCCGGGTGAAACCAAGCAATTGCACATTAAAGCTCAGGGAGCAGCTTGGGAAGTTGAAAGGCTGTCTACCATTTACAAGGAGTCGGCTTCTCGATTTGGTGGACTGCTCTTTTTTGGGGATACTCAAGGCCATAGAAATATTATTGCTATAGCTGATCAGTTTATTGTTCCAGTGTTTCAATAATACACCAATCCATGAAAAGACTATATAAATATGGATATATAACACTGTTGTCTATAGCTATATGTTGTTGCGATCTGTTAAGAGGTGAAAACATAGTAAAATGTGGTTTTGTGGAAAATAATTATTTTGCAGCTCATTTTACTATATATTCAGAATATAACATGTTAGATATAAAATCCTGCTTTATAAACGATTATTGCAATAAGAGCCCGCACAGCGGAATGGTGTCATTGGTGTATGACATCATTGGGATAGGAAACATACTTGAAAATCATAAAATAAACATAGGTATATCATACAAAAAAGAACCCGGGAGACAGATATACTCTTGGTGCGAAACCCCTGTAAATGGTGTCATATGGAAAAGGGTATATCTGAATCCTGGGTCTTATGTATCTACAATAAATATATTTTGTGATAACGATATAATAGAAAAATTAAATAAGTTAGGTATCTTTGTTAATGAAAGATATGTTAATTTTAGTTTTCCTTTCCAAATAGAAAATGATCATGTTTTATTGCAGATAAGCTATAAAGTAATATATGTATTATTTATAACTATAGCTATATGCATATTTATTGGTGCTTTATGGAGAATGGTTCAGAATAGTTATAAGTATAACGAATAAACAATGGAGTATAGTTATGAGTATAAAAGGTGAGGTGTGTAACAGTACGGATTATGTGTTATGGTTTAACCAGATTACTATAGAAGACATTGCTATAGTGGGCGGGAAAAATGCATCTCTGGGTGAGATGATGAAAGAGCTATCTCCATTCGGTATCAACATTCCTAATGGATTTGCCATTACTTCGTTAGCCTATGAACAATTTATAAATTTTAACAACATTCGTGATGAAATTAATAACAAAATAAGACAAATAAATTATTCAGATTTATCTAGCATAAAAGAAAATAGCCAATACATCAGGAACCTCATTATTAATTCTAAGATTCCATATAAATATAAAAAAGAAGTCATAACTGCCTATAAATATCTATCTAAGGATGCAGAAGTCGACGAGGTTGACGTAGCAGTTCGTTCCAGTGCTAATATTGAAGATCTTCCTTTAGCCAGTTTTGCCGGTCAGCTCGATACCTACTTGAATATAAAGGGAGTCGATCCTTTGTTTAATGCGATAAAGCATTGTTATGCATCCCTTTATACAGAAAGAGCAATATTGTACAGGAAGGAAATGGGATATGAAAATGATAACATATCCATGTCGGTGGGTATCCAGAGAATGGTAAGATCTGATCTAGCATGTTCGGGTGTAATGTTTACTATTGATCCTAAATCTGGGTTTAAAAAGATTGTATTGATTAGTGCTTCGTATGGGCTGGGAGAAAGCATTGTACAAGGTATTGTTAATCCTGATGAGTATTATGTATTCAAGCCCACGCTGATGAAGGGATATAAGCCCATTATACAAAAAAGAATAGGAAGTAAAGATATTAAGCTTATCTATGATGTACAGAGTGAAAATGTTTTAAACAATGTTTATGTAAAAAATGTTTCTGTTCCCGAAGATGATAGAAATAAATACGTATTATCAGACAATGAAATTCTTCTTCTTAGTCAATGGGCATGTCTCATAGAAGAACATTACACTCGTAGAAATGGCCGCTATACCCCCATGGATATAGAATGGGCAAAAGATGGGTTAAGTGACAAACTATTTATCCTTCAAGCTAGGCCGGAAACTGTTCATAGAGACAAATCCAAAAAAACAATCGAAATCTTTCAAATAAAAAGACAGGGGTCTCTCCTTGTTGAGGGTAAAGCGATAGGTGAAAAAATATCGCAGGGAAAAGTTAGAGTTATCAAAGATTTACAACAACTTGATCAGTTTCAGCCTGGAGAAGTTCTTGTTGTTGAAAAAACCGATCCAGACTGGGAACCAATCCTTAAGAAAGCGGCAGCGATTGTTACCGATAGGGGTGGAAGAACCTGCCATGCGGCTATTGTCAGTAGAGAACTGGGTGTTCCAGCGGTCGTTGGGACCGAAACTGCAACAAAAGTATTAAGAGATGGAATGGTTGTTACGGTTTGTTGTGCTGAAGGAGAAATCGGTAAGGTCTACGAGGGAGAAATCCCCTATACGATCGAAAAGATTAACCTCGTAGAAATCCCATCCACTAAGACAAAAATCTTAATTAATATTGGAAATCCTCAAGAAGCCTTTGATTTTTCTTTCCTTCCCAACGACGGGGTTGGTCTTGCTCGTGAGGAATTTCTCCTGACCAATTACGTCAAGGTCCATCCTATGGCTTTGGTTAATTTTGAAAAGCTAAGGGAAGGAACAGAAAAAACAAAAATACGTCAATTAACCCAGCATTATCCCCAAAAAACAGATTACTTCGTAGAAAAGCTTGCCGAAGGCATCGGGATGATCGCTGCAGCCTTTTACCCGAAGGATGTCATTGTCAGGCTTAGTGATTTTAAATCTAATGAGTATGCCAATTTGTTGGGAGGAGTGGACTTTGAGCCCGTTGAAAGAAATCCAATGATCGGGTTTCGAGGTGCTTCACGCTACTATCATCCTTATTATCGTCAAGGTTTTGCCCTGGAATGTATGGCCATTAAAAAGGCCAGGGAATCCTTTGGGCTCATCAATATTAAAGTGATGATCCCGTTTGTGAGGACCGTAGAAGAAGGGAAAAAAGTTATTGAAGAGTTGGCCAAAAATGGACTCAGAAAAGGAGAAAATGGCCTTGAAATATACATGATGTGCGAGGTGCCCAGTAATGTCATTTTAGCCGAGGCATTTTGTGAAATATTTGATGGCTTTTCTATAGGATCCAACGATTTGACTCAATTTGTTCTCGGTGTTGATAGGGATTCTGAAATTATTTCTTCCCTCTATGATGAGCGTAACGAGGCAGTTAGGAGAATGATCGCTTCTGTGATTCAGGTTGCGAAAGAGAAAAAAAAGAAAATTGGTATTTGTGGGGAAGCGCCTAGTAATTACCCGGATTTCCTAGAGTTTATTATCAAAGAAGGCATAAACAGCATATCTGTTAATCCTAATTCTGTATACACAACACTTTTAAAAGTTTCGGAAATAGAAAAAAATATAGAAAAAACATAGGAGGTATATAATGAAATCAAAAAAACGACATTTAAGTCTAAAACATAAAGTAAGTTATGTTTTGAGTATTATATCAGTTTTAATATTATACAAATCAGTACTTCACGCTGAATCAAATAGTAATATATCTGACATAAGAGAAGATGAAAACCAGCAAAAATCATATGTGGAACATAGGAAGCAACTTTTGGAAAATAATGAAATCAACAAGCCAAAGCCTTATCATCTTTTTGTTCTAGGTGGTTTTGGCCCTGCCTTTCCCTATTCTGGATCATCCACATTAAATGGAATGACGACAGATTTTGCAAAAAACTATTCCTATGTTCCCGCCGTCGAAGTAGGAGTTCTTTGGTATGATCCATCCCGATGGAAACATCTGACATTTGGTATCGCATTCGTGGGGGCGTTTTTAGGGAACCAAAGTTTGTCCTATGTTCAAGGATTACAAAAAATGGATAATAATTCTGCCATTGGGGGATTTTTAGGACTGTCCGCTATTGTTGGATATGTTACGGGAAAGTTTGTTCCCTACATAGGAGTGGCTGGTGGAGGAGTCGTGTTGAGTCTAGAAAGCAGTAATGCATATCTAGGTAGTGTTTGGGGCAGTTGGTATTCCCCGGTTCTTGGGTTTAATTATTTGATTGATAAACATTGGTTTACGGGAGCTACACTATTTTGGCTCTTTGATCAGAATCTCAATGGGTATCATAATAGCAAAGCAGGTATTAATGCTTTTAATCTTAATCAAGTATATGAGCCGCTACTTACAGCAAATATAGGATTTATGTTTTAAACTATTTTCTTATCTCCCATCCCCACCCCAGCGCTGGAAATCAAACCAGTGCTGGGGATTAAATATAGGGTTTATGTTTTCAATCATAAAAACTCGGGAAAGAACGCATCAACGATTAAAAAATCTATCACATCACTTAAACTCGAAAATGGCAAGTTCTAGCCGATCTTCCTTATAATTTTGAGCAAAATTTAGGCAGACAAAGCACTTAGGGCCAACAAAGTAGGACGTAATATGTGAATAAATGTGAATTATTTTTGTTGGTTATTTTCTCATATTTTGACATACTGTAGGCATGTATTTGCAGGAGGTGCGTACCTACCAGAAAGGCAAGATCTATCGGTCCTATCTCGTCCGGGAGTCCTACCGAGTGGGCAAACAGGTCAAGACAAGGATCCTGGCTAATCTGACTCGGATGCCTGAAGAAGTCAGGGATGCGGTCAGGGCAATCTTGCAGGGGAAGAAGCTTGTTCCCCTGGAGGAGTGGGAAGCCCCGGATGCTTTGGATTACGGGGGCCTGGCAGTCCTCGAGCAAGCTTGGCAACGATTCGGTTTGGATCAAGCTCTTGGCGGAGTCAAATCGGAACGGAAACGGAAGATTTTGAAGGCGATGATCTACGGGCGGATTCTTTTTCCCTCATCCAAGCTTGCCCTGCGGGAGGAAGCCCGGGGGACACTCCTGGCCAAGGCTTGTGGGTTGGAGGAGGATGACCTGGAGGAAGAAGATCTCTACCAAGCAATGGATGGACTCGGGTGGCTTTGGAGCAGAATCGAGAAGAAGCTCTACGAGGAATCTCAACCGACTGGAGCAAGCCTGGTGCTCTATGATCTATCCAGTGTATATTTTGAAGGGGATGGTCCAGCTGGCTTGGCCCAATATGGATACAGCAGGGATCATCGGCAGGATAGGCTGCAGGTTCTTCTTGCCGTCGCTACGGATAGTCGGGGCATTCCAATTCATGTGGAGGTGCTTCGAGGGAACCGGGCGGATAGTACGACCCTGACGGGGCTTTTGGTTACCCTGCGACGAAGGTTTGGGATCCAGGAAGCGACCTTTGTCTTCGACGGGGGGATGAAGAGCCGGTGGAACCTGGAGATATTGACAGGCCTAGAACTCAGGTACGTGACTCGGGCAACTCAGGCGAAGTTGCAGGAGATTGTCGGTAGCCTTCCTGAAGACCGCCAGCTTTGGTTTACAGATCGGACTCAGGTTCTGGAGATCGAACAGCAGGGAGTTCGTTATGTTATTGCCGGAGGGGAGTGGCGAGCGCAACGGGATAGGGAGCGACGGGAAAGACGGATCGAGCAAGGAGAAGAGCTGCTGCGCCAAATAGCACGATCGATGCGGAAGGGAGTGGATCCGGTCAATCTGGGCAGCCGGGTCGGCCGGGCGCTCCAGAAAATCCAGGCGCATAAATACTTTCGGTACGGGGTTGACGCCAAAGGCCGGTTCTGGTGGAAGCTCGATAGGGATCGGGTCAAGGAAGAAGAGGCAATCGATGGGTGGTATCTTTTGGAAACTAACCTTCCCTCGGCCAAAGCTTCGGATCAACAAGTCCTCACGCACTACAAGAGGCTTGCAGAAGTTGAGTCAGCCTTTTGCGAGCTCAAAAGTTACCTGGAAATCCGTCCGGTCTATCACTGGCGACCGGACCGGGTTCGTAACCACATAAGGCTCTGCTTCTTGGCCTTCTGGATTAGCGCCCGGCTCGGAACCGAATGGGTAGAGAAGGGTTTTACCGAAGAAGTTCCCAAAGTGCTCCGCCGCTTGCAATCAATCCGCTTGGTCCAACTCTCTAGCAAGGGAAAGCCTGTAACCTGGCTTTTATCCCGGATCCCTACAGAGCTCAACGCATTGCTTCAAAAACTCGACCTGCTACCGCTGTTTGCTCATCCGCCCAAGTGGGTTATGTAGGCAGAATAAAAATGTTATCTCGTTCTGCTGCAACAACTTATATTTTAGAGTTTCGGAAGTTCAGCTAGAGCTTGCTTCTTTTATCAAATTGCAGGCTTTCAATGACAAGCCGCTTCCCCAATGTGCGGATAGAGCTTGATATTTAATTATAGGAACAAAAATTGGAGTACCGACTGCAATTTGTGAATAAATAAAAAACTATATTGCCTTATTCCCATGTAATTTTTCCAATGAGTTTCAGTTGGTGCTGTAACAAAAAGAGAAAGCTGGAAAAAATTGGGTTTGGATAGTTTCGACATTGAGAAGAATAAGAAACCATTTCCAAGAGAGCTAGGTATTAGATAGAGATAGAAATTAAGAAAGTCTTTTTAGCAGAGAAATTTAATAATTGGGGAGGACCTCTGAGGGCATCCTAGCTGTTGTCCAGATATGCTTAGGATTGATCGTAAAAATTGCGTTAACAATTCGTTTTTGAAGTCTCTAAGGCCACATTGGCTCTTATTTAGGTTCGGTTGACGGTTTCGTAATCTCCCTTACAAAAACTAATTTCGTGAGTTACAAAACGGATT
The DNA here is from genome assembly GCF_017310505.1 of Methylacidiphilum caldifontis. NCBI lineage: Bacteria > Pseudomonadati > Verrucomicrobiota > Methylacidiphilae > Methylacidiphilales > Methylacidiphilaceae > Methylacidiphilum (ex Ratnadevi et al. 2023) > Methylacidiphilum caldifontis. Next base: position 2,033,740 of record NZ_CP065957.1, read on the forward strand.
GTCCATTGGCTCTTGGAACCAGGAGAAGCTTTTAAAATTGTCAACGTCAAGTTTATCACCTATACACCTTATTGAATCAGTTGACTCATCGAAAAGGTTCCCTGCTGCATAACGTCGACTGGGTAATTTACCCTAGCTCTTCGACTGATAGGCAATTCTGAATTTTTAAATAGGTATAAGCCTAAGGATTATTATCAGTTCTTTCGGTAACCTCTAGCAGGGAGGAAATCCAGCAAGATAAAAACGGTTATTGATTAAGGGATGAATTGGCCTGATAGGCAAAAGTTCAATTGCCCAGATATAAAAAAAACAAATCAAAGAATGGCGAAGAAGATCGAAAAATTTATGAGGATAAAAAAAAGAGAATCCATTAAAGTCATTCAATTTTATATGGTTAGCTGGAAATTTTTGAATTGCGCTAGAAATAAAATTTGATTGATCATCATTAATGTTTTAATAGGTTCATAAAAGAAAATTATTGTATCTTTAATGTAAGATGAATGACATTATTCAAGAATGGGAGAATTTTACCTTGGGCAATGGGGTTCAACCAAGGGTTAGAAATGACATTTTGAAAAGCTGGGAAAGATGCAAAAAATACGGTGTTGATGTTGAAAAACACTCGCCCTTGCTTCTTCCTTCACAAGAAGAAAATCTTAACCTAGACATAGATTCATTTTCTTTTCTTCAACCTCTATTTCCCCTGCTTCGAATGCAGGCACTCGATTTTGATTGTCTGATAGCCATCACCAGTTCTGAAGGAGTGGTGAGTTTTGTCGATGGACCAGAAAGATTTTTAGAAAAGGCGAATTTTTATAAGTTGGTTATTGGAGCCAATTGGAGTGAAAAATATTGCGGTTGTACGGCTATTGGAGCGGCAATCGAAGAAAAAAAGCCTGTTACGGTTATTGGTCCAGAACATTATTGTGCTTCTCTTCACGATATATGGTGTACTTCTGCAATTATTCACAAACCTGAATCGAAAGAACTTTTTATGGCTTTAACGATGATTGGCGATCTTGCACACAAACCCATCCCGATCAGTGTGGCCATAACCAACAGTTCTCTTATTGAAAGCAAACTTGCAACAGTCCTTTATGCAGATAGGGCTTATCTTTACAGTTGGTTTATAGAAAAAAAGGGACTTTATAGGACTTCTCCCTTTTTGCTCATCGATTCATTAGGAACCATTTTACATTGTACAAAAGAAATTCTAGCTGAATTTCAGGCCACCCCGTTAGAACTCGTAGTTATTAGAAATAGACCAAGAAGTGTTTTTAATCAGCCTAAGGTATTTGAATCTGATATTGTTCTTGGAAAGACGGTCATTACCGCTCTGATTGAGCCTATTTTGAATCAAAACAGAATTATTGGATACCTCATCGAACTGCCTCATAGCTTTTCTGGGGCTTCTTCTGGGAGAAATGTCAAAACCTTGGATTTCTCCTACATTTCATCTAAATCTCAAAAACCGAGTACTGAAACACAGGTTACGGTTTCTGCTGATTCGATTATTGGTAAGTCTACCGCTTTTGTAGCTGCAATTGAGGAAGCCAAGGTTGCAGCTCAAAATGATTTGCCCGTTCTTCTCTTAGGTGAAACGGGTACCGGAAAAGAAGTTTTTGCCAAGTTTATTCATCAAAAAAGCCGAAGATCAAAAGAAACTTTTTTAGCAATTAATTGTGCTGCCATTCCAAAGGAATTGGTGGTGAGTGAGCTATTTGGATTTGAGGGGGGGACTTTTACTGGCTCTTCTAAAGAAGGAAGAAAGGGAAAATTTCTTCTAGCCAATTACGGAACAATTTTTCTCGATGAAATTGGAGAGCTTCCTTTAGAGATTCAGGGCACACTTCTTCGTGTCCTTGAAGAGTTTGAAATTTTTCCAATAGGAGCTAAAAATCCCATTCCAGTAGATGTTAGAGTTATTGCAGCGACTAACAAGGATCTTAATTTGTTAAGTCAGAAGGGATTATTTAGAAAAGATCTTTTTTACAGATTAAACATTTTCCCAATTTATCTTCCTCCATTAAGGGATCGAGGGAAAGATATTGAATTGCTCTTTATGTATTTTGTTGAACAGATCTCTAAAAAATTGCAATTTTCTCCACCTATCGATTGGGATGGAATTTTACCGGTCCTTTATTCCTATTCTTGGCCTGGTAATGTAAGAGAGCTAAAGAACGTTGCTTTTAGGCTTATTGCTAAAAATCTTCAAAACAAACTGATTAAATCAACTGATCTGCTTTCCATTTTAAATAGTGCTGCTAATGAAACTCAAGAGAGCCGATTGCCCCACGAACAGAATCAGAACGAAATGAAGCTATCTTTCGATACAAATCTTCTTCATTATAAGAAGCATAAAAAAGAGCTCATCGTTTCTGCATTGGAGAAATCAGGGGGGAACATGAGTGTAGCTGCAAAATTGCTAGGAGTACACCGCAGTACGCTTTATAGGAATCTAAAAAAATTCTCATCATAAGTAGTCAAACAAGGAAATAAAAGATAATCTTCCTTATTTTTTTAGCTGTCTCATCATGCTTAAGATTTTTCCTTTAATTAACCGTTCTTCCTTATAATTTTGAGCAAAATTTAGGCAGACAAAGCATTTATGGCCAACAATGTAGGACGTGTTAATATGTGAATAATATATGTTATTTATTCTCATCTTTTGACATACTGTAGGCATGTATTTGCAAGAAGTGCGTACCTACCAAAACGGCAAGGTTTATCGGTCCTATCTCGTCCGGGAGTCCTACCGAGTAGGCAAACAGGTCAAGACAAGGATCCTGGCTAATCTGACTCGGATGCCTGAAGAAGTCAGGGATGCGGTCAGGGCAATCTTACAGGGGAAGAAGCTCATTCCTCTGGAGGAGTGGGAAGCCCCGGATGCTTTAGATTACGGAGGTTTGGCAGTTCTCGAGCAAGCCTGGCAACGATTCGGTTTGGACCAAGCTCTTGCCGGAGTCAAATCGGAGCGAAAACGAAAACTTTTGAAGGCGATGATCTACGGGCGGATTCTTTTTCCCTCATCCAAGCTTGCCCTGCGGGAGGAAGCCCGGGGGACACTCCTGGCCAAGGCTTGTGGGTTGGAGGAGAATGAGCTGAAGGAGGAAGATCTCTACCAAGCGATGGATGGACTCGGGTGGCTTTGGAGCGGGATCGAGAAGAAGCTCTACGAGGAATCTCAACCGACTGGAGCAAGCCTGGTGCTCTATGATCTATCCAGTGTATATTTTGAAGGAGATGGACCAGCTGGCTTGGCCCAATATGGCTACAGCAGGGATCATCGGCAGGATAGGCTACAGGTTCTTCTTGCCGTCGCTACGGATAGTCGGGGCATTCCAATTCACGTGGAGGTGCTTCGAGGAAACCGGGCAGATAGCACGACCCTGACGGGGCTTTTGGTTACGCTGCGACGAAGGTTTGGGATCCAGGAAGCGACCTTTGTCTTCGACGGGGGAATGAAGAGCCGGTGGAACCTGGAGATACTGACAGGCCTGGAACTCAGGTACGTGACTCGGGCAACTCAGGCGAAGTTGCAGGAGATTGTCGGTAGCCTTCCTGAAGACCGCCAGCTTTGGCTTACGGATCGGACTCGGGTCCTGGAGATCGAACACCAGGGAGTTCGCTATGTTATTGCCGGAGGGGAGTTGCTAGCACAACGGGATAGGGAGCAACGAGAAAGACGGATCGAGCAAGGAGAAGAGCTGCTGCGCCAAATAGCACGGTCAATACGGAAGGGAGTGGATCCGGTCAATCTGGGCAGCCGGGTCGGCCGGGCGCTCCAGGAAATCCAGGCGCATAAATACTTTCGGTATGGAGTTGACGCCAAAGGCCGGTTCTGGTGGAAGCTCGATTTGGAGCGGGTTAAGGAAGAAGAGGCGATCGATGGTTGGCATCTTTTGGAGACTAACCTTCCCTCAGCCAAAGCTTTGGATCAGCAAGTCCTCACGCACTACAAGAGGATTGCAGAGGTTGAGGCCGCCATATCCCAAGCTCAAGAGCTACATGGAAATCCGTACGGTCTATCACTGGTGGCCGGACCGGGTCCGTAACCACATGAGGCTCTGCTTCTTGGCCTTCTGGATCAGTGCCTGGCTCGGAACTGCAGTGGGTAGCGAAGGGCTTCACCGAAAAAGTTCTCAAAGTACTTCGTCGCTTGCAATCAATCTGCTTGGCCCAACTTTCTACCAAGGGAAAGCATGTGATCGGGCTCTTATCCAGGATCCCTAATGAGCTCAACGTATTGCTTCATAAAATCGATCTGCTTCCGCTCTTCGCTTATCCGCCCAAGTGAGCCCTGTAGGCAGAATAAAAGTGTTATTATGTTCTGCTGCAATATGTTATATCTTAGAGTTTTGGATGTTTGGTTAGGAAAGCGGGATTCTTGCGCAAAATCGGTGGTGGAACATCAACAAATGGGCTAGGTCGTGATCCTCTTTTCTTGATTGCGTCAGTCAATGGAAATGGGATTACCTCGAGGGAAAAATAGCGAGCCGAGCTCGATGAAATGACGAGCCACCTACAAACTCATCGACTACGGCCTGTAGATTAGGGAGCTTGTCGATTAGCTGGGTTGCGAGGCGCTCTGTCCTTTACCAGCCGTGGTGAAAAGGCTCTGAAGGATCGCGGCGATTCGCTCAGACTGTTCGAAGAGGGCAAAGTGACCCGCATCAGGGAGTTCGGTATACTCGGCGTCACCTCCCACATTCCGAATTTCCCGGGTCAGGAGTTCCATGTCGGCTAGAGGGCTTGAAGGGTCTTCGCCGCCGGCGATCACGCAGCAAGGGACATGTATCGTGCGGGCTGTCACTAAGGAGGGGACTTGTCGCAAGGCCCTCCTGGACGGCAATCAGAGCTTCTGGCGAGATTATCCGCATCATCTCGGGCGCTTAGGCCACGATGTCCGGCTTTTGCCCACGGGGGGTGGCTCCGATCAGGGTGCCGAGCTGCTCCTCGATGAACTTTTTGATCTTCCCTGCGAGAATCTTCGCAATGTTCGCTTGGCGCCTGGCAAGGACGGCTTATATGTCGGCTTGCGGCCGGGAGTAGCAGAACGCTAAGCCTGAAACCTGTGCGGGAATCGCCCGCCAGATTGCAAAGAGGGTATCTCCTCCAATGGAATATCCGTTAGGAAGATCATTAAAGGTAATAATGAGGATGGACATACCAAATCGATCTTTTTTCCCTTTGTGGAAAGTCACCCTGTTTGTGAGCTGAAGAAAATCCTACCCAACTATCCACATGTCAACAACATTGAGATAGTTATCCATCAAGTTCTGGAGTGGTTTATCCCATAAAGCTTTTGCTTGGAAGTGGAGGTTGCGGGACCTAGTCTAATATAAAACCCGATAAAAATACGGGTCCTAGCATTATGGTTTCAAAATGGAATCCTCCAATAAATCCTCTTTGAGGAATCTGAAAAAACTGTCATCACAATGATTAAACAAAAAAGTAAAAGGGAGCTTTCCTTAATTTACAGCTGCTCCTTCCTAGGATATTGTAAATTGTATTCAGATAAACCTATCGCCTATCAAACTGTGATTACCTGTTTTCCCAATATTCGATAGGTTCTTCCCAGTAGAGATTTTTGTTTTTGGTTAAAATGACTACTTTAGAGTCTTTAGCCTTTCTTAGAACAACCTCTTCAGGTATTTGTTCACTGTAAACCATGGGGAGGGAAGGCTGAAAATATTTCAGCATGATTTCGGCACGTTTGAAAGCTTTTTCGATGTCATCTGCATGAGCTCTCCATGAAATTTCTACCACGACAACAATTTTCTTTCCACTATTATACTTGGATATGCCTTCGACGATAGCATCGGCTCGGCTCAGTTCATCGTGATCTTCATTGCGGATATTAGGGATATCGGAAGGATCAATAAGCTTTGCTTTTTTAAGAAATATGCCCAGATAAGATCCGGGGAACATCTTTAGCTGTGTTTCTAGACCATTTTTTTTCAGTTCAGCTAAATCATTTTCTATTCGGCTAAATCTTTGATCTGCAGCTACCATAAAATCATGCAAAGTTTTTTCAGTTTTCTTCTGGGCTTCGGCAAGAGAATCAACTCTTTGCGTTAGAGAATCTACTCTTTGTGTCAGAGAATCTAGTCTTTGGGCCAAAGTATCTACAATTTGCGTTAAAGAATCTACTCTTTGGGTCAGAGAATCCAATCTTTGAGTCAAAGTGTCTACTCTTTGCGCCAGAGAATCCAGTCTTTGGGTCAAAGTATCTACAATCTGTGTTAAGGCATTGAGTCTTAGAGATAAGATATTGAGGTTTGTTTCAGTTCTTTCCTGGGCTATAGCAAGATTTTTAAGTTCAGTTTCAATGGATTGGAACCTTTTATCTGTTGATTCCATGAAATTATGCAAAGCTTTTTCGGTTTTCTCCTGAACTTTAACAAGAGAATCTACTGTTGATGTGAGCTGTTGAAGAGCTTCTTTGGTTGCTTTATTTTCTTTTTCAAAAACTGCAGGCAGATGCAAAAATTCTTCAGTAAGAAGTTCTTTTCGGATCTCTTCTTTCCATTCGGGATGTTCCCTAAGAAGTTTTAAAATTTTAACTAATTCTTCGACTTCTACAGGCATAAAAATATTGTGGGGTGAAGAGGTTGAAAATCAAATAGTTTTCTTTCTTCTCGGATTAAAAAGAGAAGAAACCTACAGGATTTCTTACTCTGATTCTTCAGCTATCCCTTCGGTGTGAAGTAGCCAACTTGATCCATTGAATAGGCTAGAAAATCTGGCTACTGGTCTGGCCAAAGCTATGTCCAACCATGTGTTTTGGAGATCTTAAATTTCGACTAATTCCCCCTTTTTTATCCTCATTTGCCTGTTTTGTTTGGCAAGCCCGTTGCTTTGAATATTCAATGCATCTCTACGGTTATATCGCCTATAGTAGAGGTGTCTGGCAGGGTGGTCTTAGATTGCGCAAGTGCCTGGGGTCAATCGAATCAGACTTTGCAAAAACGACTCGATCAGCTTGTTTGCGTTCTTTAAAGCTATAATCTTATCGTTTTAACCTATTGCAGGTGACTTAAATAGCTTTTGTGTTATGTTAATGAAATTTTTCTTGAGCATCCACGTAAATCACTTGTTTGTTTTTTCTAGTATCTGTTTCAAAGCGAATGGGAATAGTTATTAAAAATTTATTCGAACCATTGCCTGAGCCCAAAAAGGCATCTGGAAAGCAGCATACTCGAGATTAGCTGAACGGGCAGGAGTAAAACCAGGAGCTCCAGCAATCCAGTAATGGTGATCAGTAAGGTTATAGAGCCAAATTCGTATCTCCCAATGCTTAGTAGCGTAAAAGAGGCTTGCATTAATGGTGTACCATGCTGGGGCTCTTACCGAGTAATCGTAGGAAAGAAATTGTCCTCCCTGTTCGATTGTCCACAGGGAGATGCCAAAACCTGAATTAAACTTGTAGCTAAGCATTAAGTTTCCGTACTCTTTTGGAAATCCAATGAAAGGATAAATGCCTGGAGCAAGTGAAATAATTTGGCTCACAGGTAGTCCATACTGAGCTGCTACGCTAGCTGTATAAGGAGTGAATGTGGTGGGGCCAACCCCATCGGTCTGCGTCCAGTTCTCATAGCCTTGCATGTAATTAAAGCCGAAATTGATCCAAAAATGGTTGTTTGGCTGGTAGCTTCCTTGAAGTTGTACCCCTTGAATATCGGCAGATACGGTTGGGGTGGTGCCTCCAGGAAGAACGAAGGCTGGAATAAAACCTGACTGAGCATAGGCCGAAAGCCCAAGAAATAAACTGTCATGGAGGAATGAACATTTCAGTCCTGTCTCGTAAAGTGACTGGGTTTGATGGTAATAAGTGCTTGTAAATTCCGGAGCAAAGGTTCCCAAAATGGATTGAGCGGTTGTCTGACCAAAATAATAGGTAGCATACCATGACATCCAAGGTAGTATCCGGTAGGTGGGACTTATAGTAATCTGGGGCAGAAGTGCGCTTGTAGATGTTGCTTCATAGTTCGTATAAGGAGCTAGGAGAACGGCAGGAGTTCCAGAAGGAGGTTGAGCATTGACAAAATAAGAGTCAACTCGAGCTCCTAGAAAGAGAGTTGTTTTTTCACCGAAATGAAGAATATCCAGTACAAATGGGGAAAATTCCAAGAAATTACACTGAGTAGAAGCGAAATTATCGACATTGAAATATTCCCCTGGATGGCTCGGAATAGGGATATCGGTAAGAAAGGGATTGTTATAAGCAGGACTGATTGCTACTGGATAGGGAACTGGAATCGAGGCATCGGCCAAAGTAATAGGTTTTGTCATATCAGCCTGATTGCTTGTGGGATGCCAGCTACCCGAGTATTCCTCGTCGCTTAAGAAGCGGAAGGCAAGGCCTGCATCGAAGAACTGTGAAAACCAGGAGTTTTCTTTTTCGGGTGTCCAAAGGATTTCTAGCCGGTCAGCAAGATTGAGCCCGTAGGGCATAACAACCCAGGTTGGATCTGGGACTGGTTGGGCGACATTGGTTTGATAATACTCAAAGAGGGTATTGTTAACAATCTTTAGCTCTTCGTTTAGCTGAATGGTAGTGATCGCTTGGCTAACCGCGTAGAGTTGACGAGAAGTGTCAAGTGGAGTATTAAAGAGATTAGCTCTAGTACTGATTGGAACGAGTGGTCCCCAGTTGATTGCGTAGCCAAATCCGGGCGGAGGTGTTCCTTGCCCTGGATGAAACTGTCCAAAAGGTTTGGAAGGTGATGTAGGGGGAGTGTAGTAACCGATCCAAGAGCCACTCTGATAGAGACCTGAGTTGATTAAATTTTGAGTTGGTCGGTTAATTCCCGCGTAGGGCAGAAAATCATTCTGATCGATTTCTCCGTTCCAATTGATCTGAATGTTATCCGTTGGGTTCCAAGTAATGGTGAGATACCCACATTCCCTATTTAGATAGGATCCATCATAATAGTTATAGGGTGCGTAACCCTCTTGACCAAAATAGTCAAACCGGTAGGCTAGTTTTTTTTCGGTTCCGATTGGCCCACCGATATCAATATTCCACATATTGGTGTCGTACATTCCTACAGTATAGAAAGCATCTCCATGAAACCGATCAAAGAACGGCTGCTTGGTGATCTCATTTACGTAGCCGCCAGCAAATTCTTGAGGACCATAGACAACGCTTACAGGACCCGTAACGGTATCTATTGAGTCGTCTGCATTAAAGTTTAGAATAGGCCCCCAGTTCCCTCCACTGGAAAAGCCTACAAGCATGCCATTACGGAACATGGTAGCAGGAAGTCCGCGGATGACCGGTTCACTGACAACGTTACCTGTTGCTTGAGTTGGATTAATTGAAGGATTAAAAGCGACTAGATCGTTGACCTGCTGCACCATAACCGTTTTGAGTTGTTCTTGGGAAACATGGAGCACATCCCGCGGAATTTCCATAATCGATAAATTTGGACCATAAACGGAGCTTTGTTCTTTAGGGGCAGCAGTGGTTGGTTTTTCTTCCTGTGCATAAACGGTGACTTCGGGAAGTTGAGAAATCCCCGGAGGAGTAGAAATAGGAGGACTGGTTTGTGTGGGATCGGGTATGGAAAGGGTGGATTGAGCGGTCAATTCAATGGGTTGAATACCAAATAAAAGTAAAATAATAAGGAGTTGAGATATTTTTTTTAAAGGCGCATCCATCTTGACCTGTATGAGTGGTCAAAATATATGTGGATGCGGATAATCGCTAACCGTATATTGCTCGATTTTTAACTCTCTTTTGTCTAAGAAGCTTTAGTATTCAATATCCTTTGGCTTTGGGATTGCCTTTATGATGCTAGATTGATGGTTTCAATTTTGGATAAAATAACCTCTCTGAAAACAGGATAGGGGATTATTCTTTTTTTACTTGTAAAACCCTCTTATATCTAAGCTGCGTCTTCGTTTCTGCTAGATATAGAAAATGAGTTAAGAATGCCAAAAGATTGAAGGATCTTTCTTGGACTCAGAAATATTCATTTAATTTACTTGTCAATCGAACTAATAGCAGTCGTTTTAGATAAAGAGCTTGAGTAGAGGTAGCTGACTGGTTTTACGTGTATCATATCAATATGGGTGGGATATAAGAGATTTCTTTAAGCTTTTAGTTTCTTTCTCTAAAAAAAATACAGATATTTGATTTCTCTTTCTATGTAAAAAAGAGGAAGCGGCTCTTTACGCAGATCAATCAACGCAGAAAAGAAACCGCTTCCACAAGAGCTTATGAACCAAATGATTTTTTTTTTAACTCTATTTCTGTAAATTGGCCATTATTTAGCTTTCCCAACCTTGCTCGCCTCTTCAACCTCAATGAGTTTTCCAGATTTCACATCGTATATAAACCCATAAATTGGAATCTCAGGAGGAACAAGAGGATGATTTCGAACCCGAAGTACATCTTCTATAACACTCAGTGGTTGGTTTTTGATCGTTAACCAACGGATATATTTTCCTTCAGAAGAGCCTTTCGTTTTGCCAACATCTTTCCATTGCCCCCCTTCAAGAACAGCTGTTTGTAGGCTTTTCTCCAAAAGCTCTTCCATGATACTATCCGAAAATGTTTCCATTCCACAGTCAGTATGATGGATAATGAACCATTCTCTTGTTCCTAGCAGCTTGTAGGAAATGACAAGAGATCGGATAGCATCATCACTAGCTCTGCCTCCTGCATTTCTAATCACATGCGCATCTCCTTCCTTTAAACCAGCAAACTTTGCGGGATCTAACCTTGCATCCATGCAGGTAAGGATCGCAAAATGCCGGGAAGGGGGTGTAGCCAATTGGGCTTTGTCTCCAAATGTTGATACATATAGTTCATTTGCCTTCAAAACTTCTTCATAAATTTGACTCATAATATTTTCCTCTCTAATTGGTTATGACTTCTTTTATCATGTAATGAAATGAAATCAATTACATTTTTTAAAAGGCAAATTAAAAAATTTTAAAAATACTTTTTGGGATTTGGGAAATAATGGATTTTACAGGAATCGTTCAGTTGCAAGAAAAAAAGTTGTTTTTGATAATATTTTTTTTTGTTTTGAGACTGTAAGAAAAAATTTTGAGTGAAAAAAGGGCTTTTCTTTGCAAAATAGGAATTCTTTGGATTATCACTGGTGGCCAGATCGGGTCCATAATCATATAAGGCTCTGCTTCTTGGGTTTCTGGATTAGCGCCCGGCTCGGAACCACAGTGGGTAGCGAAGGGTTTCACCGAAAAAGCTCCCAAAGTGCTTTGCCGCCTTCTGGTAATTCGCTTTGCCCAACTCTCTATCAAGGGAAAGCCTGTGATCGGGCTCTTACCCCAGATTCCTACAGAGCATTGCTTCAAAAACTCGACCTACTTCCGCTCTTTGCTCATCCGCCCAAGTGGGCCCTGTAGGCAGCATAAAATGTTATGTTGTTTTGCTACAATATCTTATACTTTAGAGTTTCAGAAGTTTAGCTATCTATTGAAAAATACTGATAATGTGGATCATTTGAAGTTTTCCAATGCACTCTTGCAGATAGAAATTTTGGGGAATATTTTTACTTTTTAATAAAAATGTTTTTTTGATTAACAATTGTTATTAAAAGAATAAGAAACATTAGGATGGAGAAATTTAATGTTTAATTTGGGAAAAATTTTTTTATGCATTTTGATTATAAATAAAACGAAAGAAAATTTTTAATAAATGCGATCAAATTTTAAAGCAAATCGACCTTTTTCTTTGCATGCCTTATAGATTTTTACATCCATCTGTTTAGCTTGTTGTATAATTTTTTTAGAAAATTCATCATCTATTAGTAAGCCTAAATAAATAGAGTTTATAGAAGAGTTATTTATTGAGCATGTTTTAATATCTTGGTTTGATTGTGCTTTTTTTGAATAATCTAAAGATAAATACAAATCAGATACTTGGATTCTCCATTCGTGCTCTCTTTCCCAAACTTTTGATTTTATTTTATCCATTTTTGTATAATACCTTTCTTCAAGTTTAGTTTCTTTTCTTTCTTTTATTTTTCCAATAGACAAATGATATTCTTGTTTATAAAATTCATAAAACATATCAGCAGGTATTAAATCTATATCATCAACGTATTCAATTTTAATCCAGATTGAATCATTTTTTGAATTGTCATAATTATAAAATTTTTTAATATTTTCTTCTAATTGATGAGCATTAAATTCAATTGCGACACCTCGATGCCCATTGGCATAATGACTCCACATATATAGATCATATTCAGGTTTAAACTCTTTATTTTTTTTACAAGTACAAAAATAATACAAGCTTTTTTTTATTGATTTGGGTATTTCATTAATTTCTTTAATAAGTCTATTCCAATTATCTTCTGTAACACATCTTTTATACCATAACTCATAATCGGAAGGATATTTTCTTTTGATATATTCAGACAGTTTTTGATAGCTTTCATCGAAATCTGTTTCAAAGAAAAAGTACGGGTCAAAAGGATCATTTATTAAATTGGAATGGATAAAAGCTATTTCTAGGTTTGAAATAACTTCAAGTGCATATTTAGGTTCACTATAGAATCTTATAACATTGGATGGAATATCCATAAAATAGTTCTTTTATTATTTTAGTAATATAGTTTTATGACATATTTTTAAAGAAAAAATCTCCTTGAATGCAATTCTCATATTTATCATAATATAAATTATATATTCCTTTCAATTTAAAACGATAAGAATTTAAAAATATTATAATATCATCAGCTAATGCCTGATTTAAATAGAGCTCACAAAAAGAGGATTCAACATATACATAAGAGAAAAATGGAAGCAAGTCTTCTGAACCATAAAGTACGTCTAGTTCATATCCTTGAACATCAATTTTCAATAGAGTAGGATTTACAATATCGTTTTTATTAATCCATTGAGTCAAAGGTGCTATTGGAACATTTATTGTTTCTTTATGCCCAGTTTTAGGAAATACCCTTAATTGATTTTCTCCAATAGGCAAAAAAGAAGAAGAATCATCTTGGTATGAAACATAAAAAGGACGTGTTTCTTTTTTTCTTCCTATTCCAGCTTCAATTAAATGTACAGTAGGATCATTTTTAAATATTTTTCTAAAAACTGACGCAGGGATAGGTAATGGTTCAAAGGCAAAAATTATTGCGTTAGGAAATAGATATTTCGCCATCAATGAAAATTGTCCTCTATTTGCTCCTATATCAATTATTGTTTTACAATGTAAATTTTTTAATAATGATTTATGTTCTGCACCTGCATAAACACCATATTGTAAGCCTTTCCAAAAAAATGGATTAGAAATATTAAATAAAAATTTTTTAGATTTTTTATATAAATTATTTATCATTTTTGTTTAATTAATTGTCGTCGTTCATAAATTTTTGAGTCAATCAAAAATCGAAACCAAAATGTTTGTAATGTAAAGAAAATTAACCCTTCGATACCGTCTAAAATACCTAATTTAATAATATATCTATAAAAAAACAATAAATATGGTCTTATAAAAAGAGGTAAACTATTGTATTTTTCCTTCCACCACCTTTTCCTTTCTATTTTATTTCCAAATAATTTTCCCTTGATAACATCTTTCTTGTTATTTTTATTTCTTGGTTCAGAAAGAATGTCATCTGCTTCCAAATCTGACCAACGATTGTGACGAATAATAAATTCACTTAAACTAGTACAAACATTGTCAATGATATATCCTTTTATTTTTATTGTTTTTCCTTCGACAATAAAATGTTGATCATATTTTTTTTCTTCGCATCTTCCGTATCCCGAACGAAAAAGACGCAAATGCCATATAGGAGTCATTCCTCCATGTATGATTTTTTTATTAAGGAATATAACTAAACGTTGAATCATTATTCCATGAATGCCTGATAAATTCTCTTCGGATAAGCTGCTAATGGATTCAATTAAGTCATCAGATAAAAATTCTCCTGAATCTATATGAAATTGCCAATTGTATTTTGTAGCAATATTCTTTATTGCCCAATTCCTTTGTTGACTATAAGTTACAAATTCGTGCTGAATAAAATGGATATTGTAAGATTTTAAAATTTTGATAGTATCATCGCTGCTAAATGAATCAACAGCGTTAATGTCGTCTGATATTTGATAAAGATTAGTAATTGCTTTTTCTAAGTATTGTTCAGAATTATATGTTAATAAAATTACAGATACTTTCATTAAAGAAATATATTTAGAAGAAGACTATTTGTTATCTCTCAATAGAGAAAAAGCCCCATGATGAGGGATTAATTGCCGCTTCAATAGAAAGATCGTTTACCATGCCTGTGGTTTTATTTGACCAAAACATCCGTAATACATCGTTTTGACCTGATTTATCTGAGTAAATCACTCCAAAATCTCCTCGATAAACTGTCCCTGTTTTTGGAGAAAAGTTTATGTCCTTTAGTGGGATTGATGCATAAAGGGAATAAGCTTTTTGATCTTTTTCCAATAAAATTTTTGCATCCTTTAACTGAACCACTTCATCCACTTTAGTAACCCCTATGGGTGAAGCAAAAGCAACCGGATTAGTTGCTCCTTCCTTTTTATATCGATAAAGAATTGCAATAGGCTTCTCTTGGAAAACTGAAAAAAGAAGTCTAATGTCTCCTTCCTCAACCTCATTGGTGTTTTTAGAATTTTCATTTTTGGTTCTTATGTCGAAGACAACAGCATCACCGGTTTTGAAAAGTTTTGTTGGATCAATGCCTCGATTAATCATCGGGCTGTCATCCAAAACATTTTTAAAACCAATGTAGATGTAATCTTTGTCAAATACCCATGTAGCCAAGGCAGAATGAGTTTTATCGAAGAAAATGGATGCAGCAGAGTGTGGACTATCCCATGGGAATATGTTTTTTGAAGGAATACCAAAAGCAGGTTCAGACAAAAATTTTATGCTTAAAGTAGGAAAATTGTTTTCTTTTTTATTTTTATCTTCTAGGGTTCCTTGAGATTCATAATCAACAACTATTGGAGATAAAACCATTTTTTTTATTGTCTCCATACCTTGGATTTTAGCCACAATTACGCATTCTCTACCATCGCTGACTGGTCCAATAAGATAGTATTGTCCATCTGCAGGATTTTTAAAAAATTGTCCTCCAAAACTTTC
This sequence comes from Methylacidiphilum caldifontis, assembly GCF_017310505.1. NCBI lineage: Bacteria > Pseudomonadati > Verrucomicrobiota > Methylacidiphilae > Methylacidiphilales > Methylacidiphilaceae > Methylacidiphilum (ex Ratnadevi et al. 2023) > Methylacidiphilum caldifontis. Next base: position 2,048,849 of record NZ_CP065957.1, read on the forward strand.
TCCTCCTGCAGATGTGCTATCTATAAGCATGTTCCTATAAGGAACTTGGGGAAGGACATCGGGAGCGCTTCGACAATCTTTAAATAAACTGCCAATAAAAAGACCATCGGTTGTAAACAAATACCGTTCTCCTAAATTACCAGCTAAACAAAATATTTCACCAATATCTTTTCCGCCATCAGCTGATCCAAGCACATAGAGCGGCCCAATCAGTCTTCCTGGATAAGATTGAGCTGAATAATGGCTGCCGTGGACTCCTGGCCAAGGATCTGGATATTGCCATAAAAGCTTTCCTTCCGGTGAGAACATCATCAAAGGATCAGTAATAACAAGAATGTTTCCTTTTGAGTCACACCATCCTTCTGGTGGGTCATAGCCCTTTTTAGAGTTTTGGTAGGTAAAAATTTTTTTTCTTTTGTTCAAGTAATACACAGGCGATCCAACATCATTAAGACCATAGCAGGGTAGTGACCAACCTGTGAGTTGATCATTTTTGTCGACGGAAAACCAATAAAGTGAGAGGTCTTGGCTAAAAATGGGCATCCACCATGCACCTTTAAAAAGAGGATCTTCTAAACTTTGATGAAGTAGAGCCAGTTCATTTTCTTCAACAAGACCGTCACCGTCTTGATCTATCCATAAAAAGGTGTTATTTAACCTGTAGCCCTTTTGGTTAGACTCAAATTGGAAAAGGCTCCAGATTTGGTCCCTGCCATAAAAGTTCCCTATCTGCGTTTTTCCCCATCCTTCCCCAAAGAACAAGCAGGGAAAAGTTTTTTTAGCCCAATTCAATGCACTACTCTCAAAAAAAAGATTTTTTTCAATTACTTCTGGCAATAAGCAATTATCAGATAAAAAATAACCAATAGTACCCAATGCGACTTTAGGCTTAGCGGTATAGTGATCAGTTAATTCAGAAATGCAAGCATAGTTTTGCATTCCGCTTATAAGCCATTTTTTAGAATTATATGTAACTATTCTTTGAATTATCCCTTCACCAGCAAGCCCCCCGGCTAAAGGACCAAAAAGAGCGTTAGATTTAAGTTCTCGCCATAAAACGCTTATTACTCTCCACAGTCCTTTGTTCCAATCAAGTTCAACACCATTCCCCATTACTATTCCAAAAGTTGGATTCTTGGGATCGATAATGCATCCTTCCCCAGCATAATAGGTAGAACCACAAAACTCGTTTATGATCTTTCCTTCTTTGCTCCATACACTTATTCTTCTTGGAGCATTATCCCATTCTGCCACCCAAAGGTTGCCCATGGGATCAATGCCCAAACACCATGGAAAAAACATAGTTTCAGGATTATAAATCCCCGATGCATTTCTCCCTCCTTTTTTTCCAATCGAACTTAATGGTTTGCCTTCCTTAGAAAAAACCTTTATATTCATTGCCTTGCCCCATTCGGAAACATAAATCCGTTCATCTTTGTCCAGGGCAATGCCAATAGGAGCTGAAAGTCCTGATTCAATAAGAGGAATAAATCCTTTATTTTCATTCCATCTATAAACTTTCTTATCACTAATGATGAAAAGTTCTCCTTTTTTATTAGAAGCAATACCTGCGGGTTTCTTTACGGGAATTTCTCGGATAAAATGGCCTTCTTCGTCTACAACAAGGATTTTGTCTTCAAAATAAAGAGAACAATAGAGATAGCTTTCATCAGAGGTAAATCCAATGGCTTGTTTTTGTGCCCAGTCAGCATCTAGTCTTCCTTCTTCGTAAGCTTTACCGAGCCTCTCTTTAAGTGGAGGAGGTTTTTGGGCATCGAAATGGCCAATAATTTGATAAGGACTATTGTTGGAAAAAGGAATGGGAGTCCCATCTTTGGCTTTATAGCGGTATAATCTTAACTCCCCTGGAGGAACCCCATAACTTGATAAACAACCTTCGACGACCATGTAAAGATAGGGTCCCATTCGGGTAATCATTCCACCATTAATCCCTCCTATTCCCCATTGCTTTTTACCTTCGAAATCCAAAGCCATAACAGTACATGCCCCTTCGGCCGTAGCAGCTGCAATATATACGTATTGATCATCAACTGCTAAAGCGAAGGGATTTTCATGATTGGAAAGCCAACCCCCTTTGCCATCAGGAATAAGCCATTGGGGATCTCCAGGGTTTCCAAATGCAAACTGATAAGCAAGATGAAATGGGCGATGACAAAGTCCACGCACCACATATTTGCCAGAAGGAACCTCATTACCAAGATCATCTTTACCATCCCAATAGTCTGTATTTTCCCCTTTTTTCCTAGGAACGTCCGCTATAAGGTTTCTGATTCTTCTGCCAGTGCTATCTTCTATTACAAGTGTAACATGCTGGTCTTGCTCTAACGTGTAATGGATAGGATATTTTCCAGTAGTGGGATAAGGATTGAATTCAACGGAGTCTATTTTAGATTCAAGAATAGAAGCTTTTGAGTATAGATGGGTTGAGTCTGAAAGTTCAAGAGAACCCCAAGAATCGGGATCTGTCCAGAAAAATTCTCTCTTAGGCTTTTCGGGGTTAATAAGATCAGCAAACCTGTGCTCAGGCCAATCTTTTCCATTTTCCCGTCCCCAAAAAAACTCCAAACCACACTTAAGTTTTTCATGGACCCAAGGTTTTATTTTTTGTAAAAGTTCCCATGGAATAGCTATTTCTTCATCGTATCCATCATTATGTTCAGATTTTTTAAAAGCGACCTTAATACCTAGCTTTTTCCCATCTTGGATATCTTCGTATGGACTTTCATTAGGATTCCATAGTCCAATATGGATACTTACCCAAGGGAGTTGCTTAGGTGTGTAATACCAAATGGTAAAGTGTATGATTTTATCAGGTGTTTTAAGCCGGATTTGAGTCGCATCCGATTTCCATCCGCCTTGAGGATCAAAAACAGGATCGATTGCATTTACTAAAGGTGTTTTGTCTTTATACCGAAAGGCAAAATAAAGATAATTTTCATCATACATGGCCATTGTTTGAACCGCATGGGTATTTTTCAAGGTAGATAAATCATAACAACTCGGGATAGACGTGGAAAAATCCCACTCTTTGAGATCCGCGTCAATAGTAATCGGTTTTGAACAACGTAAAGCATTAAGGGTGATATTTGATGTTTCTTGGGGAAAAAGGGAGAATTGAGCTAGAAATAAGAATAAAAGTAAAAAGAAATAGAGAGCTTTCACATCATTATCTGGAACCGATAGACTGTTGAAAAAAAAAAAATAATATTAACGATTACTTTTATGGGACTCGATGATTTTTTTAAATTCTTCTTCCAATGCCTGTGTTGTTGCTTCTAGAGAATATCGGTTTTCGACGAGTTTTCTTCCTCTTTTGCCCATCTCCTTAGCTAATTGTGGATTTTTTAGAAGTTTAATACAGGCCTTTGCAATCTCATCAACGTTGCATGAAACAACTAGTCCTGCACCAGCTTCCTCTACTTCTCTCCAAATATTCACTTTGTTAGAAATAACAACTGCAAGCTCCATAGCCATAGCCTCGATCACAGCTATACCAAAACTTTCTGTATAGGATGGAAGAACAAAAAGATTCGCTAGAGAAAGAATCGCTCTTTTTTTTTCCTCTAGGAGCATCCCTGTAAAAATTACCTGATCTTCAATTCTATATTCTTTAATCCATCCTCTGACTTTTTCTCCATAGCCCTCGTTGTCAGGACCAGCAAGAACTAGAAAAAGGTTAGAAATTTCTTTTCGAATTTTGGCAAAGGCGGGAATTAAAAGATCGAGACCCTTTTTAAAATTGATCCTACTAAAAAAAAGAAGGATTTTTTTGTTTTTTAATTCATGGAAGTATTTTTCTGCAAGATTTGGATTAGGAATGTAATAATTTAACTGAATTCCGTAAGGAATTACAAAAGACTTGGCTTTTAAATTTAAGGGAGAAACAAGATTTTTTTCTTCAATGGCCGTAAAATGAATAGCTGCAGCCTTGTTTAAATTTCGAAATTCGAAAAGTATTTCATAAATATTTTTAATATGTCTATTTTTTTTATACAAATAGGGATCAAGGGAACCATGAGGGTGAATAATATAAGGAATGTTTTTTCTTCTTGCATAATATGAGCTGATAGTAGGAGGAAAACGATAGAGAGAATAGATATAAACAATATCAAATCGCGATATATTTTTTGATAGAAATCGAACTAAATCAAAAGAAAAATAATAATAACGTGATAAGAAAAAATTACGAAGCGTAATTGGAAAAACGTGGATGCAGATTCCTTTATTTTGGAATATTGAAAGAAGAGAAGAGTCTATATCTTGTAAATCCTCTGTTGCACAAATTTCTACCCTGTAGCCTTTGTTATGTAAACATTCAGCAGTTTCAAGGCAGGCTTTTGTAGGTCCCCCATGACGGAATGATAGGCTACAGATAACAAAGAGAATATTCATTTTTTGTAATATGCTTGATATCTGGATTTAATAGTAATTTAATTGTTACAAGTAATGATATGCTAAAGCAACATTGAATATATAGGTGTTCATGAAGTAGAATTATAAATAACAAAAATAATAACATCGCTAATAAATATCCAGCGTTTATAAATAGGAGGCAAAAGTTTATCAATAATCTGCCATATAATTAAAGCCCTTGGAGAAATGTCTTCAATAACATACCATCATCCAGGAGTCAATTTTTTTAATGCATATAACAAAGTTGCTAAATTTGCATTTGGTGAATGTAAACCGTCATCTATAATTAAATGAAATTCATTTTTTATATTATTCTCAAGTTCTTGGAATGGTAACAAATTAGTTTGATCTACATGATAAGTTTTAATATTTTTATCTTCAAACATAATTTTTCTGTCAATATCCGCACCGTAGATATTAGCTTTTGGCCTATATTCGCTAAATGCACGAAGAGAAGCTCCTGGTTTTCCCTTTTTACCCATATTAGATGCGATATTTTTGTTTGTAGTACCAATTCCGAATTCCATAATTGTTAAATCATTGGGTAAAATATCAAATATTGGTCCATATATATAGTGATACTTATGAACATTTGCTTTGTCGCTTCCCCATTTATCTAATAATGATTTTAACTCGTCATAAGCAGAACTTTTGTTTAAAATCTCAGGAAAACATTCAATTGGTAATGGTTCTAACAAAGGACCTTTTATTGTTTGTAAAATATTTCCTAGAAGAGGAAATGTTTGATTTGCAGATTTTAAAGATAAATCAGCAGCATTCTGTATGATCCAGAAGAATTAGGAGTAAAAATAGATAATTCCTTGATAATTTTTATATTATTTTTGTTTATATAACGATAAATTGGTGTTATAAATATTTTTTTTAATCTTATAGAAATTTTCATGTTTATTATCTTTAATCATTATTATTCATATTATTAAAATATATATTGTATTCTAAATACATCCATTAGGCTTTGATAATAGGTCCTTCTGCTGTAATCCAACGGTTGTGTGGGGTGGGACGCATTTCGGGAAGAGCAAAACGCCACCATCCATTTTTTATTATAGAAAGTTTATATCCATAAGTAGACAAAAATTTTATGCATTCATTTTCAAGTTGTTTTGAATGGGTTTCGATCAATATATCCAGATTTCCAGATTTTATAATGTTTCGTCCACTATGTAGAACATTCAATTCGTATCCATCAACATCGATTTTTAAGAATACACGTTCATTGGCTTTATTTAATAGACTATCTAAAGCAATTTCATCATTACATCTATTATTACCTATAAACTTATTTATAATAATTATATTATTTATATTGTAATTTGAAGATATGTTTATTTTTATATTTTCATTTAATATATCTATTACAGACATATCAGGTTCAACAGCTATTATCTTATGTGCATGATCATGTTTTATAAAATATGCTAATAATTCACCAGTTCCTGCACCTATATCAACTAACCATTTACATCTTTGAATACATTTTTTAATGAAACTATGCGTTTCTCTTTCCCATAGACCGAAATAAACCTGAGATTGACATTCTAAATCCAATTTTAGCTCTAATCCCTTAAATAGACCAAATGGAACTCTATATTTTAATCTTCCTTTTGGAACTATTAAGTTTTTTATCCAGGATAACGGTCGAATAGAAGTCTGATTTATACTCATAATTATTGTAAAGAATATAATAAAAAGTATCAAGAAAGGCAATATTTAATAAATAACAAAAAAAATATATATTTATATATTAACATTACACCTTATGAAAAGAGAAAAATAAGATCTTATAAATATGGAGTTAAAAAGAAAACAAAGATAAAAGAAAATAAATTATTCTTACGGTAAATAGCAATCATAATTAGGGTAAATCTTTATTTTCTTTGGTATTTAAAATACCGATAAGATCATTTTGAGGAATACCCGGTGAAAACCCTGCAGCCCAACACTTTTTTAAGTCAAAACCAAAAAGTTTATTAAATTGTTTTGCCCCTGATAGAACAAGCTTCCAGCTTTTCCCGCCATCTTCTGTTCGATATAAAGCATCAGATAATTTTAAATAATTTCCATTTTCTACAGCAGCAAATCCTCTACCTTCCTGGTCAAACCAGAGGGCAGTTATGGGTTTATGTGTAGGAAGCTGACAGAGCTTCCAACTTTCAGCTCCATCATTTGTTACAAGAATTTTGCCTTTATCAAATCCGATCCAACCCATCCAACTTGTGGCAAAGAAAAGAGTTTTTGGACAAGGAAGGCCTTCTGGCAATTTTATTTCTTTCCAGCTTTGGCCACCATCCTTACTCTGAACAAGATAAGGTAATTCTTTCTTATGGCCTAAAACATAGATTATGAACCCATTTTCTAATTGTATATCTCCAGGAATAGATGCTTGTAGAGATCCAAAAATATTATTAATTTTTTGCCATGTTTTTCCATGATCAAGGCTTATATAAGAAGGATAATCATTACAAAGAACAAATATTACTGGTCCTTTGCAAATTAACTGGCCAAAACCTTTAATCTGTTGAGATAATACCTCTTCCCAACTATGACCATTGTCTATTGAATGCCAAAGTCTTCCTTTTGCTTCTCCATGAAAACCTTCTAAAAGCCATATCTCTTCTGGTCCTGTAAGCTGGACATGATACCATCCTCCAGGTTCCTTTATTGTTTCCCAATGATAGCCACCGTCAACAGATTTAAAAACTCCTCCAAAACCGCAACACCAACAGATCTTTTCATTCCAGCAGTCAATATCCCAAAGATGAAAATGAGGTTTACCTAAACCAAATCCTCCTCCTGATCCTTGTGTATTGATCAGATCAAAAAAAATTTCGTAAGCAGGATAAGAAAAAGATGATGGGGATTGGCCTGCAGGATGACCTTGCCAAAAACCTTGTGAGTAACTCCAAGTAATAAAAAAGGTTATAAAAAGAAGAAGATAAAATATTGATTTTTCAACCTTGATCATGGATGGGGTTTCGACCAAAGCTCAAAAATTTATAGAAAAAGAAACAATCGGTTAAAAATAAAAACAAGGCATCAATGCCAAAAAGAAAAATTACACTGGAGGGCTTGAGAAGAGAATAGAGTAATAACTTTCCGATTAACAGAAAAGAACTCATTAAACGGTGACCCGAATATTTCCATGACACTAAAATATTATCAAATATGAGATAAATGTTACCTAAAAAATTACATAAAAGAAACATTTCAAAAGCTGGAAGGGCATGAAAGGCATAATGAGAAAATAGTCTTTCTCCAACTAGATAACCACAAAAAAGAATAAAAACTAAAAGAATAGATAAAGGAAAAGCAAAAAAAATAAAAAGTTTACTTTTTTTATATCTTTGTTGATCATCTTCTAGGAGTTTAAGTTTCCTTGAAAAATAAACACTGAATGGACCTAAAATTAGGAACACAATCTGATTCATCTTTTGATAAATTGTATATAAAGCCACGGTTGAAGCTCCACCAAAGAAAGCTCCACCAAAAGTTCCTAAGGTATGAGATAAAGAAAGTAAAACATTAGCTTGGATTGAAGGTCGAATAAACCGGATAAGTTCTTCTTTTATTTTTATTTCTTCTTTATGAAATAAGGGAATGGGATGAAGCTTTTTCTTTTGGTAGTGAAGTAAAAAACTAGCCAAAATCCAATTGATAAAAAAAGAGAATAGATCAACAGAAAGGAGAGTAGCCACATTGATTTTGTTTCTTAGAAGAATAACCAAAGGAGTTAAAATAAAAAGCCTGGATAAAGGACCTAATGCCTGAATCCCACTGTAACTTTTGAAATTGCCTAGAGCGTAAAGAAAAGATGAGCAAAATCCGGTGCGATTTTGAAAGACTCCGCATATAAAAAAAAGAAACATTAATCCCAAAGAAAGCTCTTTTGCAAAAGATCCATATACATGAAAAATAAAAAGACAAATAGCAAGAACTAACCCCAGAGAAATACCTAGTTTAAGAGATAATTTTACGCCTTCCTTATAATAAAAATCGAAAAGACTTTTACTGTTTTTTTCTTGGCTAGATAGATTTTGTAATGCAAGAGAAATTCCTCCATCGGTCCATGCGTTAGCAAGAAAGGTAATAGCCTGTCCAATAGCATATAAAGCAAAAATTTTAGGAGAAACAGTTGCTGCGAGCATAAAGAGGACTATTCCATTGGAAAGTAAACCTATTGATGCAGAACTCCATAAAGCAAAGAGGTTTTTTAAATGTCTTTTAAAAGAAGAAAGAAAAAAGCAAAAAGAAAAACTATTTTTTTTTTCAAAAGTTATAAGGTTATGATGATCTTTTTCTTGGTAATATTCATTCATTTGAAACAATAAAGGCCAAAGGACTTATTCATAAAGAATTCATAAAGACAAAATTATGGCAACTTTTTTAGCTTAAAAGCATAGTGGAGATTAATACATGGGTTGATAGATGAATGGTAATTTATTAAATTTTTTGATCCATTTGGAATGGGGTTTTCTGTAGTAGGCTTATTTTATTGGAAGCTACAAGACAGAAACCTGCAAAAAGCCAGTTAAAACCATTTATTGTACCTTGTCCAGATATTTGACCATTGAACAACACTGGGGATAAAAATCCAAAAAGGGTGAGTGGAAGAGGATCTCGAAGTTTTCTTGTTGCTGACCAACATTTAAAGCCAATATAGAAAAGCAAAAACAAGCGATATAAAAGATAAAGAAGACCAATAAAAGGTCCAAAATCAACGATGTGTCGACTCCAATCATCTTCGGCATAAATCGGTAGCTCATTTCCTAGTACGCCAAAAGCATTGCTCCCACTGCCAATTCCTAATCCCCAAAATGGAATAAAGTCCATGTTTTCTATAAATCGTAGCAAATCATCACTTATTCTTTTAATCTCAAGAAAATCTCCTTCATAACCTGCAGCACCAGTCCATCTTGTAATCATTGCTTCAACTATAGGAGTAAAAATGGTCGTGGCAAAGAAAGCTGCAACAACGCTTACTAAAAAAAGATAGAAAATAAATATAATTGTATTTCTTACTTGTCCAGATTGGAACCCCGCCAGCAAACTGAAAATGATTACAATTCCACAAGAAAAAAAAGCCAACCTACTACCTGAAATTAAAAGAGTTAAAAAGATAGCAATGCCACTTAAAGGAATGAGTATTTTATCAATCGGTTTTTTATGGGGCATTTTTATCCAAAAAGCCATAAAAAATGCAAGGCCACAAGCAATAAATAATGCTATTCCAACAACAAAAGAGAACGTTCCACTTGCCCTTTGAATATCTCCATAAACACCCAAGTTTGCAAAAGTTGTTTCGGGATCATTACCAAAGCCCTGGTTGATAGGAGAGCTACGGGGAGAAATAACTTGGAAAAAACAGAGTGGAAGCATAGGGAAAAAAAGGTAAAGTGTCCATTTCCCTAATTTTGTTAACATTTCCTTTGTTATTACCCTTTCCATTAAGAAAGGAAGGGGAAGATAGAAAAAATAATTTCTTAATCCATAAAAAACGAATAGGGTGGATTGTTCTGAAAACAGGATTTGAAAAAGACCGAGTAGAATCCCCATTCCTCCAAGTATAATGCCCAAGAGAAAAACAAAATTTGGCCTTGGCCAAAGACTATATCGAAAAGCTAAAAAATAAGATAGAAGGACAAAAGGATCACGGATAAAATAAATAATTCTTCCTTGATTGGGTAAAACCCATTTGCGTATAGCCCCTTCAAAAATCAAAAGAAAATAGATAAAAATAATGAGATGGGCAATCAATCTTCTTTTTTTTTCAATATGGTCTAGAGTTTGAACACTTTTGGCTGCTGTTTTTTGAGGTTGTTGGAAAAATTGTATCAAGAAGCTCACAATATCACTGGGTTATGTTTTTTTTTACACTTTTCTAAAATGCATTTTGGTATTTATAAGGATGGCTAATCACTTCTTTGATTAATTTTGCAAGTTGCACAAAATCCCCATTTGGATATAAAAGTCCACAATTTCCTATGGCTTCCTTAAGCCCTCCTGCTTCGGTACCAATTATAAAACAGCCCGAAGCCATTCCTTCTAAAGCAACAATACCAAATGGTTCTTTCCAAATTGAAGGAACAACAAGAATTTTATGTTTTCTCATGATTTCAGCGACTTCGGCTTCTTCTTTTTTCCCAAGAACAGATACCTGATTTTCTAATCTTTGTTGATTGATAAAATTCCTAAGAAGATTTTCTGCGGGACCAGGTCCAACGAAACTAGCAGTAAGTATTAATCCTTCCTCCTGTAATAATTTTAGAGCTTTAGCAAGATCTAAAGGCCCTTTATCTACTTCCATTCGTCCTACGAACAAGATATCTTTTTTTTCTCGTTATTTTCTGAATGATTATGAAATAAATCATTGTTATATCCATTATATATTATACATGAAGGGATAAGTAAATGATCACCTATGCTATGGCTAACAGAAACACAAGTTATCGCTCCTTTGAGAAATTGCTTATATAAAAAACCTTTTATTCCATTAAAAGAAATCCAATTTTAAATAATAATAATATATTTTTTTTTTTTTAAAATAATAAAGGCCAACCCAGTCTTAGAGAAGGATGGTTAAAAATAATTGCATCTGCCCAATTATAAATTTTAAAAAGGCTAGCAATATCTGGTTTTCTATAAACCTTATAAGGAAAAGACTCATCTTTCTCACAAGGAGTTGTTGTTAGAATGGCTACTTCAAATCCCTGTTTTAAAAACAATCGGCTAAAATTCTGCTAAAAGTTTCAAGTCCACCTAAAGTCGGCCAAAAGGTATAACTAGATAACAAAATTGTTTTTTTAATTTTCATAAAAATAAAAAATGAAAATTATTCTTATTCTTACTAAAGATTAAGATTTTTGTAATACAAAAAGAACATTATTACTGAACAATTCTTCTTCTGGAATCATAGCTAATTCCTTTTTAATTTCTTCTGTCATCCATTCTTTCCCCAACAAAGGATATTTTACTTTTTCCTCTAAAATAGTAAAATATTTAGAAAATAAACCCCTGTAATCTTTTCTCCAAAGCTTATTTAAATAAGTATTTGGGTGGAATCGATTTTTTCTTAAATGTTCCCATGGCTGACTTTTTCTTTTGAAGTGAGCTAATACGTTTGTTGGAAACCATTCTGCAAGATGTCCTCCCGCAATGCCCGTATATACCATAGGTCGAATGAGCCCAATCCCTCTTGGTCTAAGCCAGAGTGTCATTTTTTTTAGCAATATTTCCATTGATTCCATAGGAATATGTTCAAACACATCTTCTGAAACAATAAGGTCTAAGGAAGATTCTGTAATATCTAACTTTGAGGCATCACCCACCCACAGTCTTTCTTTTTTAAGGCTGAATTTTCCATTTTTAGCTTTTAACCTCTTTTCTAACTCTTTTCTTTCTTTTAGATCAAATAGGTAATACCGTATTAGTGATTTTAATAATCTTTCAAATCCATTCTCTTTATATAATTTAATCCATTCCTGGATTGTGCCATTATATATTGGAATGTCTAAATCAATTCCATATGCATCTATTCCTAAACTGATCATTGCTAAAAGTCTATAGGGTCTGGGCCCATATCCAATTTCAAAAACTTTGGAATCATAAATATTCTTCTTGCAATATTTTAAAAGATATTGGTTATATTCGTTAATATCGTTGAAAATAGAATCTATATTTAAAATAAGTTTGTCTTTGTTATAGGTACTTTTAAATTTTATCTTACCTATTGAATAAAGTTCCCTAATTTTTTCAAAAAGAGGAATTTTTGCTTCGGATGTTCTCATCTATCCATTAATGAATTTGAACATATGCTCGTGAAGTTCTATATTTAGCTTCTATACAGGCTGAAACGATATGTTCTGCACATTTTTCAATATTATAGTCTTTGATAATTTCTTTGCTTTTTTCTCCAAAATTGATCCTTAATTTTTCATTTTGAATAAGTCGTAGAAGCAACAAATAAAGTTGATGAGTATCACCTGCTTGGAATATAAAACCATTCTCGTTCTCTCTTACAAGGTCATAAGCACATCCAACTAGATTTGAAACAATTATGGGAAGTCCAAAGTTCATCGCTTCATTGACTACAAGTCCCCAAGTATCGCACACCGAAGGTAAAACAAAAATATCGGAAGCGGCATAGGCTTTTGGCAATTCTTTTTGGTCAAGAAAGCCAGTCAGAATCACATTGGGAATGTGTTCTTTGGATACTCTTTGTTGAATAAGCTCTTTTAGAGGGCCTTCCCCTGCGAAGAGCAGCCAAGCTCTTTTTTCTTGGATAACTTTTTTGAAAGCATCCAATAGTACTAAGGGTTTTTTCTCTTCGACTAATCTTCCCACAAAAAGGATTACAGGAGACCCATCTGTAATGCCTAATTCTTTTCTTATGTTTTCTCTTTTATTTTTTAATTCTAGAGCTTTTGCCTGAAAGTATGCATTATCTACACAATATGGGGCGGCACGAAGTCGATCTGGGGCTAACCCATAATATTTGAGATATTGTTTATTGGCTTTTCCTATGTAAAGACCCCAAGAAAGGCTACAAAGAATTCTTAAAGGAATATATTTTAGGATTTTATTTAACTTTTTTCTTGGGTGGAAAAGCACGTCTTCAGTTCTAAGCATGACTACTTTGCCTTTAAGCTTTTGAACCAATGCACATACCCAATTCGTAATAAGATAATAACCATGGATCCACAGAATATCCCAATCCCCTTTGAGAACTTCCTGAACAATATCAAACCTTATCCCTTCACTAAAAAAAGGAGGAATTTCAGATTTTTCACTTAAAGGTAATTTTCCCCAATTATATCCTTCAAAGAAGGGAATATTCCAATTAACATCTACTAAATAATCTTTTTTATAAAGCCAGCCCGAAGATTGAAAGGATTGGTAAATAACCGTCAGTTCAATCTCTTTTTTTTTAGATAATTCCCTGTATAAAGGAATAAAATAGTGAATGGGATGGCTTACTAAGTGAAGCACTTTTATTGGTTTAAAGCTTGAGGAAGCAGTTGTTTTACCCATTATAATAAGAAAAGAGTCCTTCTTTATAGCCTTTTAAAAGCTTACTACATCCTTCCCAATTCTTTTGTTTGATTAACTTTGTTAACTCTTTGAGGAATATAGGTAACCGAAGCAGGCAAAATAGATTACCTTTAAAAAAACCGTAATTTTTTTTAGCAAAAAGAAACTGGTTTCTCCATTGATAAAAAAGAAAATTGTTTATTTGAATAGTTCTAATTTCTTTAGGATGATGATAGATAAATAAACTATTGACCACCACAATCTTATATCCCTTTTTCCTTGCCCGTGTGCAGTAATCTGTTTCCTCCCAGTACATAAAATAATCTTCATCAAAATAACCCACTTTTTCTATGACTTCTCGTTTGAGGAGGATGCAGGCACCGTGCGTCGAATGAACAGAATAAAGATAACCTTTATGCGGTTTGATTTGAGGGAGTCCCCATAAAGATCTTTTTCTTAAATTTTCTTCTGCCCAACCTTGGGCGGTTGGAGCTAAAACGCGTGGACCTATAATTCCAATAGGAAAGGATGGGCTATCATTTTTGATCAACTCTTCAAGGAGAAGGTTAAAACATTGAGAAGGAATTTCGATGTCTGGATTGAGAAAGAATAGGAATGAAGGTAAATGGTTTTTAAAATAGGTTATACCAGCGTTTAATCCCGCTGCATAACCCTTTTTCTGAGGTTTGATGATAACCGCATCAGGAAATAAGGAACGAATTAAAACAAGCGTTTGATCTTGTGAACCTGTATCGGAAAAGACTATTTTTTTTATATAATCTTTATCGATAGCTTGATGCAAAGAATCAGCCAAAGATTGAAGATGCTTTTCACTATTATAAGTAACAATGATAATGCCTACTTGGTTTTTAAAAAGCTCATTCATGCAAGGCTCAGGAGTCAAAGATATTTCAAAGCCGATCCTTGGTTTTTCCCTTCTTTTCTGAATATGGCTACAACCTCTTCTCCAGAATAAGGAGAAAAAAATAGTCTCCAAGGAGATAAGATGTATCCATGAAGTTTATCAAAGAGACTGACTTTAAAACTTTTGCAATGACCATGGATCCTAATCGCTTTGCTCTGGGCAATATCCAGATGTTCGTTTCTCCAGGTTGTTAATTCACAGTATCTTGTTTGGATACCTAGTTGTTCGCATATATAATGAAATCCTATAGGGCTAATCAAAATCAAGTGTCTTGGAGGCTCAAGCCCTCTCCAAGAAGGACCAAAGATTTTTGCCCATTTGCCAATGGGATTAGGTGAGATGCTGACAAGTGTTCCTTGGGGTTTTAAGGAAGAAAAAAGTTCCACAAGGACTTCTTTGGGATTAGGCAGATGCTCGATTACGTGAGATAAAGTAATAGCATCATAAAATTCTTGTTTTAGGCTACATTCTTCGATTGGAGATTCGATTACAGTGATACCTAGATCCTTGCAAATTTTAGCTGCGGTTGGATCCGGTTCTATCCCTTCAACTTCCCATCCTAACTGTTTCATAAAGTAAAGAAATGCTCCGTTTCCACAACCTACATCAAGTAGTTTGCCTTTAGAATGTCCAGCCAAATAGCGACATTCTCCTTGTGCTGCCATTTTTATTGGAGAAAAAAGAGTTAATAGCTGACCGATATATGAACTTTTTAGTCCCAGTGAAGACAATTCCTTGCGATAACCCATTGCACTAAGCTCACTGACCCATACTTTCTTCCAGAACTGAGAAATGAAATTCTCTTTTCTTTTTATCAAGAAGATTTTATCGGATTGCTCATGGGTATAATAGTCTTTAGGATAAAGCTTTGGGATATCTTCCCTAATAGGCATTGGATCCATCCAGAGTGAAAAGCAATTTTGACATCTCCTATAGGACCATTTTCCAGGGATATCACCATAGGGATCCGTCGCCTCTTTGATTTCAGTTTTGCCTGAGCCGCCACAAATAGGACAAAAAATTATAGGTTCTAATCTGATTTTCATTCACTTTGATCTTTTAGTTAGCAATCTTTATCGAAGCCATTTCTTCGTAAATTTCTATAAGCTTCTGGGCATAGCCCTTCCAGTTATGGCATTGAAAGACACTAGACGCGGCATTTTCTCCCATCTCTTTGCAGAGAAGAGGGTTGCGGTATAAATATTCAAGACAATAAGCAATTTGTTCTGAAGACCTGATTCCGACGACAAAACCATTTATCTCCTGTTTTATAACATCACAAGCTCCATTATGATCTGTTGTAATCACAGGCAAGCCGCTGGCCATCGCTTCTAGAGTACTTACGGCAAAACCATCCTCAAGGGAAGGAAGAACATATACTGAAGAATCTTGATAAAAGGCAGCTACTTTTTCGTAGCTACAATATCCTAGGTAACGAAATATATCTTTGTATCTCGATAAAATAGGTTTCATCGTTTCGTCAATTGCCCCAGCTAGACAAAGTTCAGCATGGGGAAGCTTAAGCTTTTTCCAGGCTTCCAATAAATAGACCTGCCCTTTTCTTGGGGTGATTTGTGCAACACAAATTACCCTAAATATGTTGTCTTTTCTTGGTGATGGTTTAAACCGCGAAACATCTACCCCATAGGGAAGAATCTTTATTCTATCTGCTGGATAACCCTCTTTGATAAAACTACATTTGACCCATTTTGAAGAAACGAGCAGAAAATCAGTTTCTTTAATTTCCTCAACTATTCTTTGAGCTCCTTTCCAAAGATGGTTACGCTTGGGCAAACCTAACCTTTCATCTTCTTCGGCTAAGATTTGAGAAAAGACATAAGGATGCGCATTAACTGGTTCTCCAAGAGTAAGACTTCCTTCTGAATGTGCTCTTTGAAGAATTTTTAGAGCAGTGCCATGAAGCATCACATGCCAAAGCTTTGCTTTTGTCCAATGTTTAAGGACTCCTTCTTCCCAAAGAGAAATATAATGAAATATAAGGCTATTTTGATATTTACCCTTAAGAATTTTTGCGTGTAAACGTAGAAGATATTCTTTGAGCCAAAGGTTTTTTTCTTTTTCAGGGTAATCCTTAAGAATTTTCCGATTAAAACGATGTGAATAATAAAACCTCTGTAAATAGCCTTCTTGGGCTAAAAAGGGGACATAATTGTGGTAATGAAACCGACCACAAACCGCAATGTTTACAGGTATACTCATTGAACAGACCCATGGAAATACCGAGAAAGGATTTTTTCTGCCATCGGTTTCTTTTGCAACGAATCCACAGCTTTTTGTTGTGCTAATTCCACTACCTTTGACAAAATAACAATTGTAGTTACCAGATAAAGCATATTAGCCATAAGACTCATATTAAAATTGGCTACTCCCTGAAAAAGGCCAGCAAAAAAAGAAGATAAAGCTCCAATCGCTAGTTTTTTGTTTTTTTCATCAATTGTTTTTAATTTAAAGCTATTAGCGATAATAACTGTGCTGATAAAAATCATGACGGGTATTACACCCACAATCCCTCCTTCGACAAGAAGTTCCATGTAATCACTTTCTGCATGAGCAACCCGGTGTGGACCAGGAAAAACAGTCCGTACCAACCCAAAAGCATCTTCGAAGCCCCCTAATCCAACACCTGTGAGTGGGAAAAGCTTCCAGAGCTTGAGTGATTCTTCCCAAATTTTTCCTCGTGCTTCTTCATTAACCGGAGTTTTGATTATTCTTTCGGTTGCTTCCAGGAATAGATCTGAGGGTAACCAAAGAGTAAAAAGAACGGCTGAAAAAATAAAAGCAAAAAGGAAAAAGCTTAACCTTTTACTCTTGGTTTCATTAAAAGTGATAATAATAGCCATGAGAAAAAGGGAAAAAAGAAAACTGCCGATCACTCCCCTGGACTTTGACATGAGCACACCGGTTGAAATAACCAGAAGGAAAAAAAGAAAAAGATATTTTTTAAAAAAATCTTTATCAGAGTTTGCTCTAAAAGAGAAAAACTCTTCCTTACTGAATGAAAAAGAATATTGCGAAAGAAGAAAACCTAACCCTATAGGAACAATCATAAGAAGAAGTCCGCCCATGTGCGTTCTTAAGACATAAGGCCCAAAAGGATCTCCCCCTTGTGTCAGTTCCCTTATCCAGTAAAGCTTTCCATTGAAAGTGGCTCTTTGAATCACTCCGAATAGAGTTAAGGCTAAGCCGTTTACAATCATGGTAAGAATGAGAGTAGAAATTTCTTTTTTAGAAGAAAGAAGTTGATAGAGCAAAAAAGCATAAAGGGCTAAAGCGCTAAATTCGAGTAAATAAAAGTAGGATTCTTTTGGATTTAGGGATAAACACAAAGGAGAAGAAAATTCTATTCCTTGAGGGAAGTTTGTTAAAGAAGAAATAGTTTTAGCTAATTCAAGACGTTTGGGAGAAAAAAAGGAGATAACTTGAGGGGGGAGGGGAATGATTTGAAAGAAGAGGTAAAAAAGAAACACTATCCCAGCTATAAACCCAGGGAAAAACCGTATGTTTTCTTCTTTTTTTTGGAAGGTCCACATCACAAAAGCCAGTAAAATACAAAAGAAAAGGAATTGCTTTGCCCAATGTTCTACGGCACCAAAAAGCCATGGAGAAACAATGAATACGAAGTAGAGAATAGGCTTAGGATGAAGAAGATCCTTCAGGATTTTCTTGAGAGTCATTTTCAAAAGGATCATCTCCTTCTTGTTGTTCATCTCCAGAATCTTCATCTTCGGGAGAGGATTCTTTATTTTCAGGAACTATTTCTTCAAGTTGAACCTTATCAATCCATGCTTTACCGTAGAGTGGAATTTCCCATTCTGGGCTTTCTTTCCATCTGATTCTAAGATAAGAAGTTCCCACGGTTTTGGGAGTCCGTAAGGTTGTTTCAACAACTCTCCACTTTTTACTATTACTTACAGGGACAGTGCTCCCAAGGATCTGATCGTTGTTTTGGTCATACACATCTAGAACTATTCCTGAACTACTTACTATATCTTCAAACCTGACTGCTCCAGAAAGGTGGTAATATTTTTTGGGTTCGAGCACAATGAGCTGTTCGACAAGCACATGATCATGGTTTGGGTCTATCCCGATAAATTCGATGGACAAAGAATTTTTTTTAGAAAAAGCCATTTGCTCATCTTGTTTTATTTTCATGAATGAACTGCGAGGATGAAATTTCCAACCAAACCCCCAGTTTTGAAAACTTTCTTCGAAATCCCCATTCCAGACCATGGCATCAGAATTCATAAGGGAGTTCCACACTCTTTTTGCTTCTTGAAGCTCATTAGCGCTGATTAAAAAGTTTACATATTTTTTAGAAATCTCTTGATCAAAAAAATTCTTACTTACTGTTGTCCCCATGTTCCATACTGTCTTAGCCTCTTCAATCCATTTTTGATCAATAGCCAATAGGAGATAAGCGGATAAGGAACTAGGTTTATTTTTATCTATAAGGGCAAGTCCTCCATTTACTCCGAGTATACTTTTAGCTAAGTAAACGGCTGTTTTCCTTAGCTCATCATCGGTTTCAAAGACAAATTTAAGTTCAACTAAAGCCTGTTCTGGTCTGTTCAGTTCGATTAATAGTTCAGCAATATTGAGCCTTGTGGGACTCACCGGTCCGCATCTTGCTGCTACATACTGGACAATTGACAAGGCCCGAGATTCATTCCCTTCAGAGAGCTGTTTTTCAGCTTCTTTTAACCAATAAGAAGAATTTAATGGCCTTAAGGAAGGATTATCAAAAATATGAAAAAAAGATAATCCTAAAAGGAAGACCAAATAAAGAACAATGAAAATCTGAAAAACAGGAAAAGATTCAACTGAGTTATTCAGTCTTAAAGTATTTTTAAACATTAACTCTTCCTATTGAATGAGGTCATGGGACTCAGGAGGAATTGGAGATTTATACTTGTAGGAATAATAGTAAGAGGAATGGCTCAGTGGATCAGCCCGGTTTAAAACAATTCCTAATACTCGAGAATTAATTCTAGAAAAAGCTTCTATATTATTTTGGACTTCTTTTCGATCATCTTTCCCATCTTCTATGACATAAAGAACTCCTTCCGATTGCATACTGACAATTGTGGCATCTGGCATTCCCCGCATTGGTGGAGTATCAATAAGGATATAAGCAAAATATTCTCTAAGATAACGGCATAACTGGGCAAAAGATTCAGCTCCCAGAAGGTCGGCCGGATGTATCGCAGCTCTTCCTCCTACTATTGCCCAGACATTGGGTAGGGAAGTGGACTGTACAGCTTCTTCTACCTGTGCTTGCCCTGTAAGGATTTCAGAAAGCCCTGGTCTAGGTCGTAATCCCAGCGTTTTATGCATTGCTGGCCTTCTTAAATCCGCATCAATGATTAATACCGTTCCCTGTTGGCCAAGAACGGTTGCCAAGTTAACCGTTGTGCCGCTTTTCCCTTCACTTTCAAGGGTACTGGTAATGGTAATAACCTGTGGACGTCGTCCTGGAATAGTGTAGTGAAGAAGAGTTCGTATGCTTCGAAAACCATTGCTGATTTCTGATTCGGGTAAGGTATAGCTCATGAGAGCATATGGAATGTCTCCCTCGTATACAAGGGGTTGCATTTTTTTTAGTTTTTCAATATCAGGAATGACGCCAAGGACAGGAATTTTTAGAACTTTTTCAATGTCTTCTTTGCCCCGAAACCGATTGTCTAACATGGCTAGGCCTAAAGCTAAACTAATTCCTCCAACAGAACCCCCAACTAGGCCTAATAAAAGATTCAGCGCCTTTTTGGGTTTTACTGGTTTTTGAGGAACACGGGAAGTTTCTACCACCTCTATGTTCCCTGAGTTTAAGGCTGAGGTGATATCCGTTTCTTTTAGTCTTTTTAAAAGACCCATATACATCTGTTGGTTTGCGTCCGCTTCACGTTTAAGCATGGCATACTTAGCAAGAAGAGTGTTTTCATCTCTAAGTTTAACAAGAGTTCTTTTCCATTCCTCTTCCAAGGATTCGAAATTTTTTTTAGCTGCTTCATATTCCGCTTCGAGTTTTTCTACGACTGCTTGCTTTTCATCCGTAAGCTGTTGGCTTAAACCTTCAATACCGGCTTTAAGTCTAACCATTTTGGGGTAATCATCTTTATATATCTCTTCTAGTTCACGGTATTTCGCTTGTTCTTTAAGAAGATTTTTTTTCAGATCCATGGTGTATTGGTTATCAGGAATAGTGACACTTTTCCCCGAATCAAGGCCGTTCTTTGCCCGTTCATAAAAAACTTGTTTTTTGATCATTTCAAATCTTGCCTTGGAAAGAGCCTCTCCCACCTGAGCCAACTCTTTTTCAGTAGGAGAACTGTTTATCCCAGGAAGCTTAACGATACCTGTTTTTTCCATGAAACGAGCAAGCTTGGATTCAGATTCAGTCACCTTTTTTTTGATTAGTTCGATCTGCTCTGCAAGAAATTGCCTTGCATGCCGATTGGCTTCGAGTTTTCTATCCAGTCCAAAAGTAATAAAAGATTCGGCATAAGCATTGGCAACCTGCATCGCTCCGAAACTGTTGGGACTGTCATAACAGATTCGGATAAGCCTTGTTCCACGTACAGGTAAAACATGAAGGTTATTTTGAACGACTTCAGAAAGATTTTCAGAAGATATAGAGATGGTTTTCTTTTGTTTTAAACCAATCCAGTCTAAATGTTCTTCAAGATCTAGTCTTTCAATGACCCGTTGAGCCAAGGACCGGCTTTTAATAATTTCGCACTGGGTTTTAAAAAAGGTTTCCCAATCAAAAAGGCCTGGTTCATCATTGCTCACTTGTTTATAAGGAACAACTTCAGACTTCGTAGAATTGATTTTAACGACTGATTCTCCCTGGTAGATAGGCCTTTGGGTAAAAGTAAAAAGAATAACAGCAAATAAGAAAACAAGAAAAAAAAGCAAAGCTTGTTTTCTAAATCTGTAAATATCCCAAAGTTTTTCTTTTATCCAATCCAGGTCTGAAGACTCATAGGGAGAAAGCAAAACTTCGGTGGGCTGAACATTTTTGCCATCGACCGCTAGATCGTCTTGCGGTCTTTTTTGTAATTCTTCAGACATAAATCCTCAGTAAGGAATGGGCAAAAAAAGCCTGGAAAATATCGTATCTCTAATCCCCACAAGGACCGCCATAGGACCATTCGTTCCTACAACTACAACATCCTCTTTTTGAAGGGGATAATCATTATAATCTCTTTTTTTACGGCTTAAATCAATCAAAATGACTTTTTTTTGTCCGTTAGGTAACTTTCTATAAATTTTAACCTTAGACATGTTCGCTTTATCGTTAGGCCCTCCCGCTTCAATAATCGCCTGGTAAGCGGTTAATGTTCCACCCTTAAGAGGAACTCCTTTGGGATTCTTTACTTCGCCTCCCACATAGACGGCACCAGCAGGAGGAACTTGGATGACATCTCCAGGGATAAGAAGAAAATTACTCCTTTCTGATTTTCCATCGATCATCTCTTTAAGATCGATTTCAACGATAAAAGGCCTGATTTGAGAAAGAATGCCTTCTTTTTGAGTCTTTTGTTTTATGTCTGGCTGAGTTTGGCTTTGGCTTACCGGATTGGAATTTTCTTCTTTAAGTTTCTTTTTATCTCCAGCTTGCGAAAGGATGGAATTGGCTTGTTTTTTCTTAGGTGAGCGGATAAGATAAATTGTTGTCGAAGCATCTTCTCTTAATCCTCCAGCCATTCCAAGGGCATCAACAACCCGAAGCTGATTGGTCATTTCATATACCCCAGGTTTATTTACCGCTCCCATCACTGAAACCCTATGGCTTTTCATTTCTACCACCGAAACGGATACCTGAGGATCTTTAAGGTACTTTTCGCCAAGTTTAGTTTTAAGTAGTTCATGCAACTCTTCAGCCGTAAGCCCTTCGACTTGAAGCTGACCCAGTAAAGGCAAGAGGATAGTGCCAGCAGGGGTTATTCGAGTTTTGATATTAGAGAGCTCAGGTAAATCAGCCACATGGATCTCGATCAGATCCCCATCACCTAAAGGCACTCCACTTTCTTCAGGTGTCTGACTTGCCTGCATAAGAATGATTTCGTTGATCTTGCTATTCGCATCTTCTGGGGTTACAGGCAAGGCTACGGGAATGTCTTTTTGGGAATTCCCCCAAGCGATTCCTCCCAAAAAAAGAAAAAAGGAACCCACTAGGAGAATTCCTTTTTTCCAAAATCCTCTTTCGAAGAGGCCAAGCATCTTTTTATTTTAACTTTGTATTAGGGATGGAACGGTGTTACAGGAGTAACAGGTGCTCCAGGATGCGATGTGAAAGCACCACTTATTCCCGCAGCAGTAAAACCCACCACACCGGCAGCAAGTGTTCCTAAAATGATCGCAGCCGCTCTTCTTCTTTTTCTTTTATCATTATTATCATCAGGAGGATCGTCGTAAACAAAAAGCCCTTTGTCCGCATACCCCATGTATTTGCCATGCTTGTCAAAAAGAGGCTTAGCTCCTTGGGGTAGCTTTGGTACCTTGCTCAGTGAAACCTGATTTATAGGATGCGAAAGAGGAGGAACAATTCCTGGAGCAGAAACAAAGCCTCCATTTTTAGTCATATAACCCACACAATGCCCATCAGCCCCATAAAGTGGAACCGCACCCGAAGGAAGTTCTGAACTTCCTTCGGCGACAATTTCATCTGAAGATGTTGGGATAATCTCCAATGAATTAGCTCCTAGAACAACAGGATTGCCAGAGTTGGCTAAAAATTCTTTTTTGTTTGCGAGGTCTTCAACCCTAACTTCTCCTTTTTTCATCGAGACGGAAATGATATCTGAAGAAGTCACTAAAATAGACCCATCATTAATTGCTTGATCTGTAGAAAGGAATCTTGAAGTAGGGGCTTCAAAACTAACATTACTGCCCTCGTTAAGATGAAACTTTACTTCCCCTCCTTCAATTTTCACGACATAACCCGTCTGGTTTTTTGTGATCATCATCGAACCATATGGACCAAGTTGAACCCAATTTCTTCCCGGAAAAAGAACTCGGATTACTCCCGCCTCAGTCGTAATTTTTGCTCCATTGGCTAAAGGAAACTTTCCCCCAGAAAGAGGAATATCCAGGTGGTTCTGAGTTATTGTTCCGGTTCCTTGAACCATCCCGATTGATTGAGTAGCAAGAGTTTCGGCCCAAACTCTTGTTATGGAGAAGGGAAAAATGGCTGGTCCCATTAAGGGCATCCCCACAA
Source organism: Methylacidiphilum caldifontis (assembly GCF_017310505.1). Taxonomy (NCBI): domain Bacteria; kingdom Pseudomonadati; phylum Verrucomicrobiota; class Methylacidiphilae; order Methylacidiphilales; family Methylacidiphilaceae; genus Methylacidiphilum (ex Ratnadevi et al. 2023); species Methylacidiphilum caldifontis. Next base: position 2,072,497 of record NZ_CP065957.1, read on the forward strand.
TTATTCCTGAAACTATTAATCTATAAACAGGACTTCTTAAGATTTTATGGGTGTTTCTTTTCATGATTTCTTCGCTCTGATTGATTATTTTTTTTACAATGCATACTCCTACATTTCCCTTTTCTACCAATAAGTTAAAATTTAAACACCGTTGTTAATTTTTTAGTTGATTCCATGAAAATGACAAGAAAAAAAATATTATTTTTAAGAAAATCTTTAATACAAATGAATCTTTCTAAAGAAATTCATTTTCCTTCTCCCCGAAACACTACAGGAATCGTTTTGAAGATGATTTTTAAGTCAAGCCATGGAGTCCATTCTTCAATATATTTGCAATCAAGCTCAATGGCTTTTTCAAAATTCGGATCATTGCGTGCTTCTACAGCCCAAAGGCTGGTTAATCCTGGTTTAACATCCAACCTTTTATAGTAATTTAAAGAATATTTTTCATAATTTTCGACTTCATCGGGCGTTGGAGGCCTAGGCCCCACCAAGCTCATCTGACCAATTAATACATTGAAAAGCTGAGGAAGTTCATCGATACTATACTTTCTTAAAAACCTTCCTAAAGGAGTTATCCTTGGATCATTAGTGATCTTAAACATAGGACCAATCCTTTCATTGAGATGGCTCAGCGCTTCCTTTTTTTTATCTGCATCCACTGTCATGGTTCTGAATTTGATACAAGAAAATCTTCTTCCCTTTCTTCCCACCCTTGTTGAACAATAGAAGATAGGTCCCCCATCCTGTAATTTAATGATCGCTCCAATTAAGAGAAAAAAGGGGCTTAATAAAAGCAATCCAGTAGCAGAAACAAGGATATCTATAAGTCTTTTTTGGAAAAGATAAAATAAAGGAATCGATTGATCGCAAAGGGGAACTAAAGGCATTTCACCAAAAAATTCCATTTTTTCCCAATAGGGATTGAGCGTTTCAGAAAGAGAAGGTAAAAATAGCTTGACTCTTTTTTTTCTTTTGATCGCTTCTATAACGATTGATTCCATCTGTTTTAAGGAAAGTGGCTCAGTAATAATAATCTCATCAATCCAGTAGCGATCCAGAATTTCAGGTAGCTTTTCAATACTTTTCTCTTTATTTTCTTCACTACCTGGAGATATCTTCCCCCAGACAGCTATGCCTAAAAACGGGTTGGACTCAAAATAACTTTCGAGTTTATTAGCATATTTTCCCGTTCCAATGATTATGGCTCGAATCCAAGAATTGCCTGTTTTAAGATCTCCCGAGTAGATTGTTCTCAAAATAAAACGCCAACCAGGAAGAGAAATAATACTAAAGAGCCAAAGCCCTAATAAAAGTTTTCTAGAAATAAAAATCTGGCCCGCAAAGAGTACGACAACCAAGAACGCAACGGATTGAGTCAAAGCCCAAAAAATTTTTTTTGTTTCTTCAGCCGGGCTTAAAGTCTTCCGAAGATCATAGATGCCTTTTTGATGAAGCATCAGAAAGGAAGTAAAGATAAAAAGAAGAAAAATTGCTGTATGCCGGTGGCTGAGTAAGGGAAGGAGATTTTTAGGCCAATAAAGTGTACTGTATCTAGCCCAATACACGATAGCCGATCCAGAGAGAAGAAAAAGAAAATCAAAAAAAATGGCTACTTTTCCCTTCCAAGGCCACAGGGAATTGTCCTGTTTGATTTGAGAAAATTTAATATTGCTCACCATGACCATTTCTAACGAATCCCATATTCAGGACTGAAATCAGAAAAAACAAAGAGCGCCCTATTCCACCCACTTTTATCCCCAATATGGATGTTTGAAAAGGAAAGGGAAAATCAAGAACAGTATCTCTACTTTGAGAGGTATTCTAAAAAATGGTGTTAAAACGAATAAAAGCTACCGCCATTACCCTATATTCTTTTATGAAAAAAAATAGGGTAGATCCATTTTTTGATGAAATTGATTTTTAGCCTTTTTGTTTCTCTTTAGAGATGGAAAGGATTATTAATGGAATCTTCATAAAAAGTAAAGAAAAATTTCTTTATGAAATTTTTTTTAATTTAATGGCAAAATGTTTTAGAAACAAAAAGGCAAAAATAAAATTTTCGAGGTTGGTGATTAATGAAAAGCTAAATACACTAACCGAAAAAATCAAATGTTATGATCGAACAGTTATTGATCTCTTTATCAAAGATTTCACAAAAAAGTTTCTTAGGAAAGCTTATAAGATTTTTCTTGGGCTTCCTTCCAAAGCGTAGTGTTGTGCGTATCAGAGTTGGGATTAACAAAGGAATGCGATGGACTGTGGGTTCTGGTCTTGGAATTGTTGGTGCTTGTTTAGGAACAAGAGAAATAGAAGCGCAGTTAGCTTTGACTAGGCATATAAAAGAAGGAATGACCATTTTTGATATTGGAGCGCATCGTGGATTTTATACACTTGGCCTTGCTCGGCTTGTGGGTAAACTGGAAAAGTTTATGCCTTCGAGCCTTAACCCAATAATGTTCTATTTCTGCTTAAGCATCTAAAACTCAATAACATTACTAATACAACAGTTTTTGCAACGGCCGTCGCTAATCATGTAAGTTTTGATAATTTTGCCATAGACTTCAAGAGCGGGTACGTTGGGAAGCTATCACCAAATGAGTCTCTATTTAAGGCGACAGTGGTATCTCTTGACTGGATGGTTTTTGAGAATATTATCCCTATTCCAGATTTTATTAAAATCGATGTTGAAGGCTCTGAATCAAAAGTCCTTTTAGGTTCAAAGCATATATTAGAACAAAAAAGAACTCTTTTTCTCATTGAATTGCATAGTGTTGAACAAAAACAGCGGTGCAAAGACATTCTCAATACATTTGGCTATCGATATTTTTCTTTAGATGACAAAGAGAATCATCTCGTGGCTCATCCATAGAAAAATTGAAAGAAAGAAAATACGATAATTTTTATTTATTTAATGCATTTTTTGAATGATTTATTGAGAATACAATAATAAAATCCTATTTCCAACTTTCAACCACGATTTGCCTTGATTTTTGATAGGGATATTTCTGGATCAACTCTTTGATTGGGAGTTTTTCATCTCCTTCACGCATAAAATGCAAAAGAACAACTGAAGCCCAGTAATCATTTTCATACTCGGTTCCTGCAAGCTGAACGGGCACTCCTTTCCCATTAACCGTATGGCATGCGGCACAACTGACTGGCCCTGCATAGCGGCCATCGGGTGAATATTGGAGAGCTTGCTTATGCGATGTCAGATCTACTGTTTTTTCTTCTCCTTCAGCCCTGACTGGATAAAGTCCATGAATCGATTCATGGCAAGACTGGCAAGCGATTTTACCATGGGCTTTAGAAAACCGATAGAGCGAGTATTTCCGAGGCTGATCTATAGGAAAATATTTACCGCCTGTACTTTCTACAAATGGCGCGGCATGACAGCTAGCACATTTCGGTTCAGCTGGCGCTAGCCACCAATCGCTTCCACCCGAAGCTTTTTCATAGGGAACGGGATCGCCTTCTTTAGCGTTCCATCCAAGAAGTTTTAAGTTGCCTTTACTGTCCTTTGTAGCCTTCACAAGAACGGCTCCTTTATGGTTATTATAGAACTCATAAAGGGGATTATTCCCATCTTTGACTCTTGGATCAGCCATATCTAAAAACCGTTGTGGATCTCCGTCGGCTAGTGTCTTCATTATCTGTTCTACACTCTTATTCCGCAACGTTTTACCTTCCTGGCTAACTCCATTATCTAAATCATCATACTTATAGAGTTCATTCGACAATTGGTTATGACAGTCCGTACAGGTTAGTCCCCTGATTTCAGAAATCGGCTTATCGTTTTCATCCCGCATACTTACATTTTCTAAGTACCACCGGCCTAGAGGATTTAAAAAGAATGGAGGGTGAACAGCAGGATTGGTGTGCGCGTCCCTTCTTAGGTAACAACCGCCTCCGGCAATTCGTTGATCAGCCTGGGCATATTTATTATTGCCATTGGAATCGATGATTTGATAAGGGTTGGTGTCGAAATTATTCATGTTGGGATTAGTCCAATGGGTAGGGTGACAGGCCTGGCAACTCACCGTTCTTCCCGCTTTGTCGTTCATATCAGAAAGAAAATTTGCATGGACCGCATGAATGGCTTCGGTCAGGGGTCTTCCCTTAACAGCTTTATAGCCAGAAGTTCCAGGTCTAGGTTCTTGAAGGTTGCCCGAGACATTATCCCCGTGACAGTCGGCACAGTTAACAGAACCAATAGAGCCGAGCCGGTTTGAGGAAGCATTGGGGTTATAGTCTTTTAAGAAAGTGGTTTTAAACATTTTGTCATGCAGTTCGAGAAGATTGATGGAGGAAGCTGAAAGCCTTGCCATGTAGTCCGATTCATCAGGATAATTCTTTTTCCAGTACTCATACTCTTTTTCAAAAAGAGTAAAACCGGCTTGTTTAGAAAGCTTAGCCGCCTTTCCCTCTCCGGAGTGGCACATGACACAATTAGGAATGTCCACTGGATTCGTTCCAAAAAATTCTATCTTTTTCCCTTCAACTATTAACGGTTTGCCTGAGTCGTTATGAAGCTCTACAACGGCATATTGATAAGGCTGAAAATCTTTATCGGTGATCGTTCGGATGGTTCCCTTTCTTACCGAGTCATTAAAGGCGGTGAGAGGAAGACCAAGAGCATCCCAGATATTGGAAGCGGTCAGTTTAATGGCTATGTTTTTAACTTCAGGAATCATCGAATCTGTAAAAACAATATTTCCACCATTATCGGGTGCATAATCGAGATAACCTCCCGCAAGAGGTTTTCCTGAGGGTCCCGCATCAATGGGTACCATGATATCTTTTCCGATATGAATCCTCTTTTTGATCGACCAGTCTTTGGGTAATGTTCCTTCCAAGTCTTTATAAATAAAAAGATGTTCCCAAACGTAATTAGCCATATTATCCCCAGGATCAGCCAGACTACCGTTTCCATTAACATCTTTTAACACGGACCAGTACCTCATCTTGTTGCCTTCCGAATAGCTGTTATCTTTGAGGTAGTAGTAGAGCTTGACTTTATCTTCTGGGGTCAAAAGTTTGGGGTTTTCTCCATTTGAACCGGATTCTACGGCTTGAGCCTGGATCGAGTTGTATGGAGGAATCACACAGCAATAGGATATATCGAAACCCACACAATGCATCCCAAGCTCGTAGTTGATAAAAATATTATAGGGATTTTTGGGCTGGTAGGCTTTGATTGTTTTTTGGGTAAGTTCTATTTTAACTTCCACAGGTTTGAGCTGATCCAGTCCAAAAGGGGGATTCGGATCATAATCCGCTGCATGAAGCGTTGACCAAAGAAACGAAAAACAAATAGCCGCTAGGACCGCTATACTTTTTTCTATTGCTTTCTTTTGAATCATAAGTTTTCCTAGAGGTAGCTTTGATAATGCTTTAAATGATATCACATATTATTTCATCTATGTCATGATATGATGAATTCTCATCAATTTTAAAGGAAAAAAATGATAATAGAGGGAGAGAATTTAGGGAAAAAAGAATAGGAAATATTCTGAGTATCTCTCAGACAATATAGCAGACGATAATTTTTTTGTTTTAGTCTGCTGAGAGAAATTTGTTTTTTCTAAAGAGAATTCAGGATTTCCATTGAGAATTTGTGCACTGATGGTAAATTATAGCCAAATCCTTTCAATCAAATCCAAAGTTTTTCTAATTGAGAGTTATAAAAAGCTTCTTCTTTATTTGGATAAGATTAATAGAAATAAGATCCCGTGGTTTTTTTAAAATAAGTTATTGATTATGTTTAAATTTAGGACCTCCTTGCCATAAGATACTTATGCCTCGTTCTCTAACACTTTTTTGGATGCGTTTAATAGCTGTGTAAAACGATTGGTGTTTTAATAACTCATTTCTTCGCCACAGATCATGGATAAAATCATTATATGAATGAATATTCTGTAAATATAATTTTAGTTTTCCTTCAAATCCATCTGTAACAAAAGATGAAACTTTATTTTTTAATTTAATTTTAAATGAATCCCACCAATTTGATATGGTCAATTGTGTTGTAGTTAATAATTTTTCATCCTTAAACATTCCTCTAATTAAATCACATGCTTGTTTCCAAGTTTTTACTTGAGGAACAGTATTGTTAGGTAAAATCTTATTAAAATAATCAAAATTTCTTCGTTTAATGATAATAGGTATTCCTCCAAATTCTAGTGCTTCATAAATTCTAAATGTTTCCAATACAACATTACCCATTGGACAAGGATGAAAGATAGAGTCAGTCATAATATCAAAATATGCCTTATAATCTAGCCGATCGTTATTATTAAAAATGATCTTATAATAATTAGGTGTTATAGATTTTAATGTATTAATCATTAATTCACGTTCAGGATTATGCTGGCCAACAAAACACCAAATATGTTTTTTTTGATTTATTGGCTTAAATACCAAGATGTTATGTTTAACTGTCCATCCAAGAGGTAGAGTAAAAATACCCTTGTTTTCAAATACGGAAGCCCAATAATTTCTTAACACAAAAGAAAAATATTTATATGTATCATATCCACCACAAAACCATTCATCAGATAAATGAAAAAGACCAATATTGTACTTATTAACCGATCTTCCTTATGATTTTGATCGATATTTAGGCAGACAAAGGACTTCGGGCCAATAATGTAGGACGTAATATGTGAATAAATGTGAATTATTTTTTTTGATTATTTTCTCATATTTTGACATACTGTAGGCATGTATTTACAGGAGGTGCGTACCTACCAGAAAGGCAAGATCTATCGGTCTTATCTCGTCAGGGAGTCCTACCGAGTGGGCCAACAGGTCAAGACAAGGATCCTGGCCAATCTAACTCGGATGCCCGAAGAAGTCCGGGATGCGGTCAGGGCAATCTTGCAGGGGAAGAAGCTTGTTCCCCTGGAGGAGTGGGAAGCCCCGGATGCTTTGGATTACGGGGGCCTGGCAGTCCTCGAGCAAGCTTGGCAACGATTCGGTTTGGATCAAGCTCTTGGCGGAGTCAAATCGGAACGAAAACGGAAGCTTTTGAAGGCGATGATCTACGGGCGGATTCTCTTTCCCTCATCCAAGCTTGCCCTGCGGGAGGAAGCCCGGGGGACACTCCTGGCCAAGGCTTGTGGGTTAGAGGAGGATGACCTGGAGGAGGAAGATCTCTACCAAGCGATGGATGGACTCGGGTGGCTTTGGAGCGGGATCGAGAAGAAGCTCTACGAGGAATCTCAACCGACTGGAGCAAGCCTGGTGCTCTATGATCTATCCAGTGTATATTTTGAAGGAGATGGTCCAGCTGGCTTGGCCTAATATGGCTACAGCAGGGATCATCGGCAGGATAGGCTGCAGGTTCTTCTTGCCGTCGCTACGGATAGTCGGGGGATTCCGATTCACGTGGAGGTGCTTCGAGGAAACCGGGCAGATAGCACGACCCTGACGGGGCTTTTGGTTACGCTGCGACGAAGGTTTGGGATCCAGGAAGCGACCCTTGTCTTCGACGGGGGAATGAAGAGCCGGTGGAACCTGGAGATACTGACAGGCCTGGAACTCAGGTACGTGACTCGGGCAACTCAGGCGAAGTTGCAGGAGATTGTCGGTAGCCTTCCCGAAGACCGCTAGCTTTGGCTTACGGATCGGACTCGGGTTCTGGAGATCGAGCACCAGGGAGTTCGCTATGTTATCGCCGGAGGGGAGTGGCGAGCACAACGGGATAGGGAGCGACGGGAAAGACGGATCGAGCAAGGAGAAGAGCTGCTGCGCCAAATAGCACGGTCAATACGGAAGGGAGTGGATCCGGTCAATCTTGGCAGCCGGGTCGGCCGGGCGCTCCAGAGAATCCAAGCGCATAAATACTTTCGGTACGGGGTTGACGCCAAAGGCCGGTTCTGGTGGAAGCTCGATTTGGAGCGGGTTAAGGAAGAAGAGGCGATCGATGGTTGGTATCTTTTGGAGACTAACCTCCCCTCGACAAAAGCTTCGGATCAGCAAGTCCTCACGCACTACAAGAGGCTTGCAGAGGTTGAGTCAGCCTTTTGCGAGCTCAAAAGTTACCTGGAAATCCGTCCAGTCTATCACTGGCGACCGGACCGGGTTCGTAACCATATAAGGCTCTGCTTCTTGGCCTTCTGGATTAGCGCCCGGCTCGGAACCGAATGGGTAGCGAAGGGTTTTACCGAAGAAGTTCCCAAAGTGCTCCGCCGCTTGCAATCAATCCGCTTGGTCCAACTCTCTAGCAAGGGAAAGCCTGTGACCTGGCTTTTATCCAAGATTCCTTCAGAGCTCAACGCATTGCTTCAAAAACTCGACCTACTACCGCTTTTTGCTCATCCGCCCAAGTGGGTTATGTAGGCAGAATAAAAATGTTATCTCGTTCTGCTGCAACAACTTATATTTTAGAGTTTCGGAAGTTCAGTTAATTTCCAATAAAATGTTTTTATCAATGTTTTGTAATGGAATTGTATTTGAACTTAAAACAAGAATAGTGTTATCATTAAGCAGCGGTAAGGTGTCTTTGAAATCATTTAGATATATTTCATTGATATTGTGATCACTTAATAAAAATTTAATCCAATTAATTTCGGCAAGATCTTTTCTTGTAAATACAAGAGTAATTTCCATTTTAAAAGGATAAATAAATTCAAATACCGAAAGCTATCCAATTTATTATGAAAAGCATAATATTCGGATGATATCAATAAAAATTATTATCACATTGATAATTAAAATATTACAAACATATAAAAATATTTCTTTTAGATTAGATGAACATAAAATCGTGTAGCCAATTTTTTATATTTAAAAAAGTTGTTTTAATGATCGCAATAGAAATAGAAAAAAATCGATCTATTCAAAAAAATAATCTTTTATTGACACTGGCATCTTACAAAGTATGGGACTAAGTCCCAAACCAACCTTTGGTTTTTTTAACAATTTCTACAACCGAAAGCATGACAGGGACTTCAATGAGCACGCCGACGACGGTTGCAAGAGCCGCTCCGGAATCCAACCCATAAAGACTGATGGCTGTGGCTACAGCCAGCTCAAAGAAATTGCTAGCTCCAATGAGGGCCGAAGGACCGGCTGCGCAGTGAGCTACCTTAAACTTGAGACTTAGCGCATAAGCTATAGCTGAATTGAAATAGACTTGGATAACAATAGGAATAGCCAAAAGCAAAATGACCCAAGGATCCTGGAGAATAATTTTTCCCTGGAACCCAAAGAGTAGAACAAGGGTTGCAAGGAGGGCGATAAGAGTTGGAGTATGAAGAAAATGCAATACACTTTCAAGTTTTTCGTTGCCCCCTTCCTTCAGGATTTTTGTTCTTAGTCCTTGACCGATGAGAAGGGGAATGACGATATAAAAGAGAACGGAAAGAAGTAGAGTCCCCCAGGGAACATGAAGAGAGGACACCCCGAGAAGTATCCCCACAATCGGGGCAAAAGCAAAAACCATGATGGTGTCGTTAAGGGCTACTTGGCAAAGGGTAAAATAGGGGTCTCCCAGGCAAAGATGACTCCATACAAAGACCATCGCTGTGCAGGGGGCTGCTGCGAGCAAGATCAGTCCTGCCACATAAGAGTCGATCTGGTCGGCTGGAAGATAGTCTCGGAAAATATTTTTTATGAAAAGCCAGCCAAAGAAAGCCATTGAAAAAGGTTTAATGGCCCAGTTAACGATGAGGGTAATGAGCATTCCTTTTGTATGGGTTTTGACCTGGTGAAGTGCTCCAAAATCGATCTTCATGAGCATGGGAATAATCATGAGCCAAACAAAAAACCCTACCACCAGGTTTACCTTCATGAGCTCTAGGCTTCCCAGCAACCTGAAAACCGAAGGGTACATTTTCCCTAGGACAATTCCTGCCCCGATACACAATGCAACCCAAAGGGTAAGGTATTTTTCGAAAAACCCAATCGCATTTTTTTGCTCGGATCGCTCTTGAGATTGAACTTTCATGAAAACAATATTACCATATTACTAAAATAATAGAAATAAAAATTTAATTTTTTTTGAATCCTAGATTTTATTTTTATGAAAAGGATTGAATTGAATATTACAATAATTCTAATATAATAAAAATATTAAGATCATTTTTTCATGGACAACTCTACAGCTTTATCCATATTGAATGCGTTAGCTCACCAGACGCGTATCGAGATTTTCAAGTTGCTCATTAAAGCGGGTCCAAAGGGCTGTTGTCCAGGTGAACTTGCTGAAAAGCTTGGAGTTCCTTTGACAACCCTTTCTTTTCATCTTCACCATTTGAAAAATTCAACCCTTCTAAAAGCCACCCAAAAAGGAAGGCAAATTATCTATTGTGCCGATTTTGGCAAGATTGCTGAACTCATTGGCTTTTTACTTGAAGATTGCTGTGGGAAAGATTTGCAGTCATTGATCCCTTTTTTCTGCAAGGCGACCGAAGAAAAAGAAATTTCTAAGTTAAAGACACTGAACCCATGATTACACCTATAAAAGTCCTCTTTTTATGCACGGGCAACTCCGCTAGGTCGATTATGGCTGAAGCAATGCTGCGCCATTATGGTAAAGACCGTTACCTTGCTTTCAGTGCTGGCAGCAGTCCCAAGGGAGAAGTTCATCCCCTGGCCTTGGAAACGTTAAAAGAGCATGGAATTTCTTGCGATGCACTTCGGAGCAAATCCTTGCAGGAAATTTTGTCATCAAACTGCCCGACAATAGATTATGTCATAACGGTTTGTTCGAATGCTGCAAAAGAAGCCTGTCCTTTATTTCCCAAAAAAGCTTTAGTTGAACATTGGGATCTAGCTGATCCAGCAGCTGTTGAAGGGCCGTTAAGCTTAAGAAAAGAAGCTTTTGAGAATACATTTAAAGAATTACACCAAAAAATTCATTCTTTTTTATTAAACTCCTAATCACTTTTTTTTCTTTTTTTTCAAAAAAGCCTTTTTTTAGCAGATCTCTGCAAAAAAGAATGTTTTACAATAAAAAGAGCTTTATAAACTCATACTGTGTTGAAATCAAAAGAGATCGGTCGAGCTTTAGAAAAGTTATTTCTTTTTATCCCGGCTTTATCCCGTCAGTTCATTATAAGCTCTCTCTTTTTTTCCTTTAGTATTTATATTCTTTACAGCACAAGTATTGCACAGAATATAAAAAAGAACGACTTATCTCCATACTTAGTACCTTCTCCCTGTGAATATCCCACCTGTTCAGGACGATGGATTCATGGCCAAGTTTATCCAAGAGAAAAATTTAGTTTGGATTCACAAAAAAACGAGCTTCAACCACTCTCTGCCATGCCCATCGAATGTCCTGAATGGATCGGGTGGGTTGAGGGAAGGCATGCAGGGGTAGGGGCAGGCATCGATTATGTTCGAGACAAACTGGTAGTGGTGGAAAAGAAAAAGAACAATCCCAAAAGATGGGTGTTTAAAAGCTCTTATTCATTTATAGACGGCTGGCTTTTCTGCCAGGTTGAAGGCATACGAGCCAGGGCGGTTGCCCTTCGGTCAAGAAGTTTTAGTAGGCAATTCCTTATCGAAGTTTTCGACCTGGATAGCGGACAAAAAGTAAGAGTCGAAAACAAATTGCAAGCGAGTTTCGGACGAACCCCATGGGAACAGCTTTTGCGGGACGATGTGGATTTTCTGCCCTATTCCTTTTATCCGACTCAGTCTGACAAAGAAAAAGACAATCCTGTAATCGTATCCGCCCAGTACCATCCCGAAAAAAAAACAACTCATATTATGTTTGTTTTGAAAAGTGGTAAAAAGGTTGAAATGGAAAACCCTGGAATTTGCTGGGATTTCAAGGTTGCCCGGAATGGGACTGTAGGTTGGATCAAGGATTTGGAAGCAAAAAGGAAATGGTCATACCTTGAATTTTATAAAGAGGGAGAGATATTTTTACGAATCTTCGGGAAATATCCTCAAATTCAAAACTGGTATTTTGAAAGGGGAGGAGAAGGAGCTGTCTTTTCTTCGTTTGTAGAATCAAAACCAGTTGTTTACGAACGTTATGATTTAACGGTTGGTCAAAGGATCGATTACGACGAAACTTCAGAAGACAAGTGGCTTGAGCTTAAACCTTGGAGCAAACCCCTTGAATCGGAAGGAAAAACAACTTTTTGGACCACCCGGGTCGAATTCATTGCTGGGAAGGATAGTGATAAAGCAACTCAACAGGGATCTCCTTCGGCTCAACAACGATAATCCCTGCATCACTGGGAATAGACGACAAGTAATCGGAAAGCCGCTTATCGAGGTAAACCTCGTGATGGGTGGAAGAAGCATGTAAGAACCGAAGAATACCCTTTGGGTCTCTATAAGCGATACCGACATGAGAAGTATAGGAATGGGGGTCATGGGTAGTAATAGCGATGATATCTCCGTTTGAAATTTTGGGTTCAATAGCTCGGACGCGATTTTTTGGGATGTGATAGACATTAAGTTGAGATACCCTTTTTTCTATCCGAGCCATTGCCGGTAGCAAGGAAGGATTGTTGCGCAGGTAGCGGTATTGGTGCCAGCCGGCAGTCATTTCCTTGACCTCCCTATGGATGGGTACGCCGTGGAGACTTCTGGTTTTGTCGACGAGCAGGCCTCTTTTCTGGTTATCGACAAAAAGTTCTTCTAAGAAGTGTATACGGGAAAGGTAACTGCCCGTACACTCTCCGTTCCTGTATCGCTCGATTTCTATAAGCTTGAGCAAAGTTTGAGGAGTCCAGAGTTTTTCATCGTAATGAAGCATTCGGGCAAAAGCCAAGCTGATCTCATAGAAAGTCCAACAATCCATGGCATAGAAATTGACTGAAGGCGACTCTATCCGATCATCGATTTCAAGGGTATAATGACGGTAAGGAGTACCCACTAAAGAAAGTCCCACTTGCACGATCCTTTCACCTAAGGGAAGTGAAGCCCAATCTTTTTCTTTGGCAAGCTTGATTAACTGCTCGAATTTTTCTTTTCCGACGAATACTCTAGAAGGAGGAAGAAAAATATTTCCGTAGCTTTCTCTAAAGGCAAAAGTTAAAATCAAAAGAAGGAAAAAAACGGTTTTTTTCTGACTGACCCCCACAACTTACCCTAAAGTTTCTTTGCGATTTATCAACTGAAATGATTAAGATCCAGATTAGGAAATATATTGTCAGTGTATTCGCAATATTCGAGCAAGCTTTTGTTTATCTTTTTATGCATTATGCAAGAGCAAAGTTCGAAAAACCGATTGAGATGGCTGGTTATTCTTGATGTAGCATATTCCTTAGCCGTGGAGCGACTGATCAAAAAGGGCCAATCACTTGCCTGTGCCAACAGAAGTTCTCTTGCTGCTTGTTTAAGGCAACGAAGGACCGAGCCATCCGCTTTGCGATGTTTACGAATTAGACCTGTTAGAAGGTGTGCTGCCTCATGCAAGGGAGGATAGATAAAATCATTGGTTTCATTGAGCCACATTTTTGAATGCCCTCCCCATCCCCAGGAAGACGGAGAAGGCTGACATATCTGGTGTGTTGGGAAAAAAGAAAGGTATTCCGAGGGCGTTGTCAGGGCAAGGACTTCGCTTTGGCTGGCTTTCTTTAAAAGTTCTTTTAGAAAAAGGGGACCTTCGAACCACCAATGACCGAAAAGTTCACAGTCAAAGGGACAGAAGACGATGGGTTTAATGGATCGGGGTAAAAATTGAAGGGCCTTGATGATCTGTTTTTCTCTTTTATGAATAAAATCCTCGGCATGGATTTTAGCCTTTTCTTGGGCTTTTTTAGGTTCGTATAGTTCTTTGTGATCACTGTTGCCTGTTATCCGGTGGTATTTAATCGATGTAAATTTTCTTTGGCCGGAGGGAAGAATGTAAGGCTTGATATAGTTAAGCTCGGCATCGAATCCAAGATCACGGTAAAATTCGCGGTAATCGGGATCTCCGGGATACCCTTGCTCAGCACTCCATACTTCTTTACTCGAGAGGTTATCGCGACCGAATGCCGCAGGACCAGCTGGGGTATAAATGGGACAGAATAGTCCGAAACAGGGTCGAGGCCTGGACAAAAGAATACCGTTAGCTTCAAGGACGAACCATTTGATATCTGCTTCTTGCAGGATCATTTCAACTCCAGGATAGTAACCGCATTCAGGCAGCCACAAGCCTTTGGGGTAGGATTGGAAACAATCGATAAAACTCTCAAGGCCAACAAATATTTGGGCTTTAACAGCCTCCTTGGGATTTCTCAGAAGAGGTAAATAGCCATGAGTAGCGGTAGAGGTGATGAGTTCAAGAGTCTTTTGTTCTTGATGTTTTTTAAATTGCCCAAGAAGGTTTTTCTCATAACTTTGTGTGAAAGCCGTCCAGACCGCCTGAAATCTTTCCTTATAAAATTGAGCCAGTGAAAGTCGGATGGGATCAGCGCCATATCTGTCTATTTCTTTTGAACACAGCTCGAGCCGTTTCGATAAATAACGCTCGTAGCGCTGGAGCAGCAAGGGATCTTTCAACATGGTGCAGAGCGTTGGACTTAAAGAAAGGCTAAGTTTGAAAGCTACACCCGAAAGGAACAACTCATCAAAGACCCACAGCAAAGGGATATAGCTTTCTGTTAAAGCTTCAAAGAACCAATCTTCTTCCAAGCACTCCTCATGTTCGGGGTGACGGACAAAGGGAAGGTGAGCATGAAGAAGCAAAGCGAGGTATCCTAGAGGAGCTTTCATCCATGGGCTTTGTCTATCTGTATGAAAATGATTTCATGGAGTCAAGCTGAAGGATAGAATCAAGCTTCCGAATAAAAGCTAAAGAAATCTCTATTTAAAGGAGCCGAAAGTTAAAGAGAATGGCTAACAAGACTACAAAATAAAACAAGCTTTTTTGATTCCTTGGTTTCTAGACTTTTGGCTTCAATAGGAATTTCATGGTAACCTTCGGGAAAAGGCAGCTGCAGAACAAAGGACCCATCCTCATTCAGAGTGATTTCTTTGTCCTTCACATGCAATAGGGCCTTAGGCAAGGTTTTGCCTCGAAGGATCAGCTCAACTTCTATCTCAAGAGGAAAGTTTTTGTTGCAGGAGCTTTCTATCCCAGTTAACGGCAAGGGAGGAGATGAAAAAGCAAAAGAAGCTGGCCAGGATAGAGCAAAATCAAACAGTGCATTTTCTTCTTCGAAAAGAGATGCCCTTTCTAATTGAATGAAATCTTCCCGTTGAACAGGAAAAGAAAGTGAATGTGAACTGCCCCGACTTTGATCTTCAAAAGATAAGATATCTTCAACAACGGCTAAATAATCAATATAATCAAAAATATCCCCCTTTTCTTTACTGCTTTGTTCCCACTGGGGAAATTTTATCTCCGAGAGCAGATCTTGTGTTTGCTGTTCAGCAATGACAAAAGCTTCGGCAAGCATAGCTTTTTCTCTTTCTTTTTCTCCTGCAGAAGCAATGAGTTCTTGGAAAGGTTGACCAGGGGGTATAGTAGCAAATTTGATATCTTTTTTTTCAAAGAGGGAATCTGGAGGGGTAATGGCTTCAGAAGATCGAGCAACTAGATAAAACTTTTTATGCTGAAAGCTGTAAAATCCTATCTCGGCATGATAGGGAGTATTGGGTTTGGCTTCAGAATAATATTGTTTTTGGATTTTTGCTTCCAAAGGATATTCGGCTTCAACACTGGATCCATGTTTTACAAATCGCAGAACCCACTGTCTTTTATGAGCTTGGCTTTCTTCTTCTTGTTCAACAATCCAATAAGCATATAGAGAATAGGGATCGAGGGCAAAAAGATACACTAATGGCTTTTTTTTCCTTAGTGAGAGAAGGCTAGGAAACAATGAGGAGTCGGCTATCCAAGCTTTTGGGGAAGAGGTTTGAGCTGTTGGCTGCAAAGTTTTTGCTTGACCCTGATCAATGATTCTTCCTTCTTTAGCCTTTGAAACTTTGCTATGCTGGGAGTCGTGAGCCTTGGGTTTTTTATGAAAGATTTTGGATTTTTTTTCTGATTTTTTCGACATTTTGATGATTCCCGCTGTCTAATACTAACTAGAAAGACAAATTTAATTGCCCAACCAACACTTCATGGAAAACAAAATTACTGAAAGAAAAAATTTTTGGAACCTTTTTTTCATTAAAATAAAAAATTCTCAACTAAAACAGAACAATCTTTTAACGGGGAACAAATAGAGTTGCGGCAATGAATGCCTTGCGTAAATATAAAGGACTTTTTTTCTTTATCCTGTCCTTTTTGATGTTGAAAGCCGAACTGTTTGCTCCCTTGGTCTGGAGACCAGGGGAAGGTTGGGTTGACGAGAGTACAGGAACTGGGCTTTCGGCTTCCAGCTCCAGGGACCAACTGAATTTGGCAAAAAAATTTGAAGAAGACAAAGACTATGAAAATGCATTAAAAGCCTACCGTATCCTCATCAGGAAATGGCCTTATGCGGTTTTTGCTCCTGAAGCCCAATTCCGTATTGGCCAATGCCTGGAAAAGAAAGGAGATTTTCTTGGCGCTAACAAAGCTTACGACCGGATGATTCAAAAATATCCTTCATCAAGTTTTTTCGAACAAGCTTTGGAAAGGAAATTGGCCATTGGCAACCTGTACCTGGCGGGAGAACCCAAACGGCTGTTTAATATCCCCATGGGGTCTGGTCTTGATATTGCTGCCCAGATTTTTGAAAGTATAATTCGGGCTGCACCCTACGGTAAATTTGCTCCCCTTGCAGAGTTCCAGCTGGGTTTAACCCATATCAAAGAAAAAAAATATACTGATGCGATTTCTACCTTTAATCGGCTGCTTGATAAATATCCGAATCATTCACTGGCCGACGATGCTCAATATGAAATTGGTTATACATGGTATGTGGCTTCCCAGGCTTCGGAATATGATCAAAGTTCTACTGAAAAAGCCATTGAAGGCTTCGAGGATTATATAGTAAGATACCCCTCAGGAGATAAAGTGGAAGCGGCCAAAGCTCACATCGCTGAGCTTAAGGGAAAGACAACGTTAGGTAGTTTTCATATCGCCCAGTTCTATGAACGGGCTAAGAATTTTAAAGCGGCTTACATTTATTACAGTGACGTGATTAAACAAAACCCTACTTCAGAACAGGCTAAAATAGCCCAGCAAAAAATTGTTCAATTACATCCCCTGGTTGCCAAAGACTTAGGTTTGCCTTCGATCAGTTCCACTTCATCTCCTTCTGCAAATCCCTCTTCACCTACCAAAGAAAAAGGATCTCCCTGATGATTGATAAGAGATATAGAATCATCATTTTATTTGCTTTGCTTGCAGTCGGATCTTGGTTAGAAGGCTGTTCTGGAGGATACAGGCTTGGGAGTATTGGAGGTCCATCGATCCAGGGCATCAAGACAGTCTATGTGCCTACTGTAAGGAACAAAACGGTCATTCCTGGTCTTCAATCCATGGTCACCAATGAAATCATTCGAGCAATCGATAACGATGGCACTTTACAAAGTAGCCGCAACGTGGATGCAGATGCGGAGCTTGACGTGACCATTACGGATTTTAACCGAATCATTTTAAGGCCAGAAATCCTTGATCCTTTTAGCACAGCAGAATACAAACTGGTCATTACCGCATCGGTGACGTTGATTAATAGGAAACTGGGGAAAGCAACGATTAAAGGGGCCCAAGTCAGTGGCTCTTCCTATTATTTTACTCAGACGAATATGCCTGAAGCGCAAAGACAGGATCTACCCTTGGTAGCCGAGGATCTAGCGAACCGTATTGTTAACTTGTTGACCGAGGGTTGGTAGTTTTCAAAATGGTAAGCAATGAAAGCTGTTCGCATAGAAAAATTTGGTCTTGATGGATTATCACTTGTTGAAATGCCAGCTCCTTCTCAACCTAGGAAGGGAGAAATTATCGTAAAACTTAAAGCCATTTCTTTGAATTTTCGTGATCTCTTGATGATCAAAGGGCTTTATAATCCTGATCAACCTTTACCTCTCATTCCTTGTTCAGATGGTGCGGGGGAGGTGGTGGCTGTGGCAGAGGATGTGCAATCGGTCAAGGTCGGGGATAGGGTAGTTGGTACTTTTTTCCAAAACTGGAATGCTGGTCCTTATGAAAAAAGATATGGGAAAGCTGTGTTGGGAGGTCCCCTAGATGGCACGCTGGCTGAATATATCTGTTTAAAAGAAGAAGGAGTGGTTCCTATCCCCAGGCATTTAAGCTTTGAAGAAGCTTCAACACTACCTTGTGCAGCACTTACAGCGTGGAACGCAATCGTTGAGCAGGCTAAAGTAACCCCTGGACAAACGGTCGTTGTGCAAGGCAGTGGAGGGGTCAGTCTTTTTGCTTTACAGTTTGCTTTAGCTTGTGGGGCAGAGGTGATTTTTCTTTCAAGAAATGAAGAAAAAATAAAAAGAGCAAAGGAACTAGGGGCTAGGGAAGGTATAAATACATCGAGGTGCGAAAACTGGAGTCATGAACTAAAAGAACTTACCGAGGGCAGGGGAGCAGATGTTATTGTCAATGTGCTGGGAGCGGATTTGAATGAATGTGTCAAATCGGTAAGCTTTGGGGGATTGATCTGTGCAATAGGCATATTGAAGGGGGTTAGAACCGAAGTGGATGTTGTTTCAATCCTTATGAGACAAGTTAAAATCCAGGGGATTTATGTGGGTAACAGATTGATGTTTGAATCGATGAACAGGGCTATTGAAAAACTGAACATAAAACCGATCATTGGCCAGCACTTTTCTTTTGATCGTTACAGGGAAGCATTCTCGTTGTTGGAAAGTGGAAATCATTTTGGAAAGATTGTCATCAAAATGGCTGAATGACATCAGCTTTAGTTTCAAATTTGACGGTTGATTTTAACCGCAAAAAATCTCCCGTATTGAGTTGGCTTTAAGTTTAACCCAATAATTGCAGCCGCCCAATGATAAAGCGACTAGCCGATATTTGTACAAAGGGTTTATGGAAGCAGAAAAGAGAGCGGTGCATAGAGTCGAGTTGACCTTGGTTAATCTTGGACGGTCTATTGCTTAATCTTAAGCCGGGGGAAGGAAATAAAAAGGGCCGATTTGCAGTTGATTTTTTATTTTTTCGTAAAGTGTAGATTTAGCTTTTTCAACCGCCTGAGGAAGATCTAAACCTTGGGCTAGGAAAACGGCTGTTGCAGAAGCCAAGGAGCAACCTGTTCCATGGGGATTAGCATTAAGAATTCGGGGCAGTTCAAAATTGTAAGTTTTTCCCTTGTAATGAAGAACATCAATAGTGGTTTTACCCTGCAGATGTCCTCCTTTGATCAAGAATGAACTCTGATATTGCTCAGAAAGGTCTTGAGCAACGTGAAGGATATCATCTGGATTTTCGATCCTGAACCCGCTTAATATTTCAGCTTCTTCAAGGTTAGGAGTAACAACGGTCGCTAAAGGAAAAAGATTTTTAGCCAGTTCTTCTTCCATTCCAGGTTCAGCAAGGGAATCTCCATTACCTGCAGCTAAGACTGGGTCAACGACTATGGGAGCCTTAATTTTAAATTTCTGGATTAATTCGGCTATTTTTTGGGGAAGCTCTTTTTTGTAAAGCATACCGATTTTAATGGCGCTGATAGGAAAAAAATCGAGGATGGAATGGAATTGAGATTCGATAATGGATGAAGGAAGATGATAGAGGGCTTCGACTCGACCGGGATGTTCAGCAACAACGCAGGTGATTATAGTTGTCCCATAAGCTCCAAGACTTGTGACAGTCTTCAAGTCACCTTGGACCCCTGCTCCACAACTACAGTCAGAACCGCCTATAATAAGAATACCAATCATCTTGTGAATCTATGTAAAAAAGATAAAATGATCTAGAAGGAAAAACAAATAAACTTTCAGATGCCGCAGTTCCTAAAAAAAATTGATGATGTTAAAGTCATTATTGAACATTTAGAGTTCGAACGAACAAAAGATCCTTCTTCATATTACCTTTATGTGTGTTTTTATTATATTTCGATTGTTAATTTAAGTCCGCAGACCATTGTTCTTAAGGGTAGAAAATGGATTGTGACTAACGATTTGGGAGAAAAGATGGTGATTGAGGGGATGGGTATTGTAGGAGCTTACCCTAAATTACGATTAGGTGAGAAATTCCGCTACTCAAGCCACCACATTTTCTCCAGGCCGAGCGTGGCCGAAGGCGCTTATTTTGGAATAGATTCTGAAGGATTTCCCATCGTTGTGCCGATACCCAAGTTTTCACTTTTGATTCCTCAACAAATAGATTGAGAACCTCGTTTTCTGGTTTGAATTGTAAGGCACGACTTCGGCCTTCAATGCCCTCGCAGGGTAAAATGGGTAGAGGGATGAAAAAATTTTGAACAATTTCAATTTTAATTTATTTTAATAGTGAGTCATATTTAATCGGCCTACAGGGAATAGTTTATGACTAACAAACAATGGCAAAAGTGTAATATAGGGTTATTAAATAAAAGGCTATAAATTAAATCAATGAATTGTGAATCCAGAATGGATAAAGGGATAGTAAAGGGAAACCCTCAAAATTATCTTTTTTGTGAATACTTCTTTCCCCCGGTTCTAAACGCTGAACTTAGGGGAAACTTACTCGGATTAAATCAAATCGTTTATTGGGTAATATCCTTTTTCCTAGCCGTTGAGAATAAGTGTCTTATAAAACGGCTAATTTTATTTGCTTTCTGTATTATAAAAAAACGGGAACCCTCTGAGGCCGTAAGCAATAAACAATCCATACCTGGGTTCATCAAGAAAGGAAACTTCAATGAAAGAGCGTCAATTAAAAACTGGTCGCAGGAAAATTTCTCCTCGGAAATATACAAGGAAAAACCGTTATTTTCAGCGGACAGAAGAGATAAAAAAAGCCAAAGTTCCTTTTTGGCAGAACTTGAAAGAAAAACTCATCGCTTATTGGGAAAATCTTTTTGGCCATCGCACTGGAAAAGAGCTTTCTGTTTCAAGCAAAACAGATAGGAGACAAGAACCAAGAATAGAGGAAAAGAAAGGCTTGGATAAATCTCCTGAGAGGGTTTCACAGCAGAAACCTAAAGAACAGTCCAGTACCATTCAGGAGTGGTCACCCAAGGGAAATGGTACGCCTGCTCAATCCTACGAAACAAAAAGCCCTTCAGAAAATCAAGCTGAACAGCCTACAACTGTTGATCAAAAGGAAATTCCCTCTCAGCCAGAACCTCTGCCTGTTGAACAAACGGTTACGTCTAACAAACTCTATGTTGGTAATCTGCCTTACAATTTGACCGACAGCGATCTGTTTGAAATCTTTGCCAAGATTGGTCCAATAAAAAACGTTGAAATTGTCAGGGATAGGAAATCGAATCGGACCAAAGGATTTGGTTTTGTCGAGATGGCTGACCTGGAATCCGCTCGCAAAGCTGCTACTGTTCTAAACAGGATTGAAATTATGGGCAGACGCATTATCGTTACTGGTGCGAAATCCGAAAGAAAAGACACTACCCAAACTTAAAAACAAGTTGTCTTTGATAAAAAAGAAAAAAGATGAGTAACGATTATGCAATCTCAGTTGGCCTTGTTAACAAAGGGGACTGAACAGGTAGTTAGCGTAGAAGAATTAGAGAAACTGCTTTCCCTTGGTAAGAAGTTGCGGGTGAAATTCGGAGTTGATCCGACTTCTCCTCATCTTCATCTGGGTCATGCCCTATCTTTGCTTAAGCTCAGGCAATTCCAGGACCTAGGGCATCAGGTTCTTTTGGTCATTGGTGATTTTACCGCTTCCATTGGAGATCCAAGCGGAAGAAATACCACTCGGCCCGTGATCTCCAGGGAAGAGATTCTAACCAACGCCAAGACCTATACCGATCAAGCCTTTAAAATCCTTAACAAAGAGAGTACAGAGATCTTTTTTAATGGAAATTGGTTCAACGAAATGTCGGCTGAAAAGCTTCTTTCTCTTGGTCGCAGGGTAACCGTGAACCATCTGTTGCACAGGCAAGATTTTCATGACCGTATTTCAAAAGATCAATCCATTTTTCTCCATGAGTTTTTTTATCCCATCTTGCAGGCATGGGATTCTGTTAAGGTTTGTGCAGACATCGAGATTGGGGGAAGGGATCAACTCTTTAATATGCTTTTGGGCAGGGATTTCCAGAAAGATGAAGGGATGACTCCCCAGGTGGTTATCACTTTGCCTATTCTTGAAGGCTTGGATGGGGTTAAAAAAATGAGCAAATCGCTCGGCAATGATATCGGCATTACTGAATCTCCCAAGGAAATGTTTGGTAAGACCATGAGCATTTCCGATGAGCTGATGAAAAGGTGGTTTTTGGTGCTTTTTGGCGAAGAACTTGGTAATTGCTCTAATCCCATGGAAGAAAAAAAGAGGCTTGCTGAAAAAATCGTTACCCTTTTTCATGGCAGGGAAGAAGCCTTGAAGGCTAGGGAGGAATTTGAGCGGATCTTTTCAAGAAGAGAGATTCCCCAACAGATGCCTGTATTTAGTTTTCCTCAAAAATCGATGGCTATTGTGGATTTACTCCTTGCGGTGGGTGCAGTAAAAAGCAAATCCGAAGGCAGAAGGTTGATCAGTCAGGGTGGAGTCGATTTCCAGGGGAAAAAACTGACGGATATTCATAGCGTTGTTGAACTTAAGGATGGATCTATTTTAAGGTGTGGAAAGAGGTTTTTTGCCCAAATTAAATCCGATAATTCTTAAGTTTTCCTTTTTAACTTCCTGTAACTGGGAAAGACTTTCTTATTTCTTGGGAAGACTTTCGAAGAAGATCTTCACTTCACTTTCCTTTTTACCTAAAAGTTCTTGGGCTCTAATTAAAGCTTGACGCGTTGAAAGATTGGGATGAAGAGGAATGAGAGGAAACACATTTTTCCTTCCTATTCGATCCAATACGCCTGAGTTTCGTAAGACGCGAAAAACGGGTCGAATGACACCGCTGATAAGAAGGAATTTTCCCTGTTCTGTAAGCCAATGGTGTAACTCTTCGATCGCCATGGCATTGGTAGCATCCAAATGGTGAGCGTTACGCATTCTTAGAATAACCACTCGAATTTTTGGATTTAAAGAGAGAATTTTATTAATCTGGGTTCTAAACAGTTCAGAAACGCCAAAAAACAGTTCCCCTTCGATATGAATAATGGAAATATCAGGATGTATAGTTTTTTCTCCCTTGATTTTTTCTCTTAGATCCCCCTGTTCAGTATCAAAAGTATATTCAACGAAGAAAGGTTCTCCAGCTTGCTTAAGGAAAAAAAGAATGGAGGCTCCAATCCCAAGCCCTATGGCAAAATCAAGAGGGGTAAGCAGGGCACCGATAAAAGTAACGATAAAGACAGCAAAATCAAACCGGGTGGCAGTAAGAGCTATTTTTATTTCCTTTGGATTGATCAGGGACAGTCCCGCACTGATAACGAGGGCCGAAAGAGCGGGAATCGGGATAAATCCAAGCAGTGGACCACCGAAAAGCAGGGCAATAGACATAAGGATGCCACTCCAGAAATTGGCAAGTTGGGTGGCAGGTTTACTTGCCCAATTCAATGCTGACCTTGTTAAGGATCCCGATACAGGCATTCCACTAAAAAAACTACACCCGATGTTGGCTATACCTTGGGCAAAAAGGTCACGATTGAGTTCAAGAGGTTCACCCGTTCTATTGGAAAGAGATCTTGCAATACCTGTTCCTTCTACGGCTGCAAAAAAAGCCAAAGCAAAAGACATGCTGGCTAGAGTTGAAAACCAATGGAAATTCACCGTAGGCAAGGTAACGGGCCAGAATGCCATCGGAATGGGTTTAAGAAATTCGATTTTCAGATGAAAATACTGGAAGAAATAGCCAAGGACACTCATTAAGAAAAGGGAGATGGCAATTGCTGGAATTTTGGGAAAGCGTTTCTTGAGCCACCACCAACACCCCAAAGAACATATGCCCATGACTACCGATGGCCATTGCGTTAAATTAATCCGTTGTAAAGTTTGTACAACGATGTCAAAAAAAGTATAAGCTTCATGGAGATCAAAACCTAGCACCCGGTGAAGTTGACCTCCAATAATAAGCAGAGAAGCCCCTGTAATGTATCCTACGACGACTGTTCTTGAAACGTACTGAGTTAATCCCGCCATTCGGAAAAGGCTTACCAGGATCAGGATAATCCCTACAAAAAGGAGCACAAAGGGCAGGGTAGATAATTTATCTACCTGTTTCTCTATGTTTAAATAAGTACTAAAAAGAAGAACTGAAGTGGCATTGGTGGGACCAAGGACGACATAGCGCGAACTTTGGAAAAGAGGGCCTAATAGCGAGGAAATAGCACAGGCATAAAGGCCATATTGAACGGGCAGTCCAGCTATAAGAGCATAAGCCATTCCTTGGGGGATAGATAACAAAGCGACATTTATTCCCGCTTTGAAATCGGTTTGAAACTTTTCTTTCGAATAGTTTTTTAAAGTATTCCTGAAAGGACCAAGATCAAATTGCAATTCATGAAATTGGTCTTTGAGGAGATCTTTCCATCTATGTAAAGAGGGTTTGAACCTTCTTGTCAACAATTTAAGATTGTGTCTGAATCTAAACCCATCTTTTGGAGCCATTGTTTATAAGCCTCAGGGAAAATTTCAGAAGGTTTAATTTCACTTCTTCCTCCCCAAAATATATTGGTATAAGAGACAGGAATTCCCACCAATTCCAAGTGATCATCAATCGCCTTTTTATGCGATTCTAGCAGTTCCTTATCCTTTCCATGGGCAACAGCCATGATATTGACATTCCTAAATTCACTTCCCGCCTCTCTCCAGTAACAATGAGTAAGGATTTCAAACCTTCCTATTTGACTTCCAGCTTCTATCTCCCTTCCTGGAGGGACCGCCCAATGAAACAGGGCATTAAATCGAGTTACTCTTTTGCCGTCATAAAGAGGCTTGACATGTTCTAAAAACGTTGAAAACCGTCCAAGAATACCCATTTTTTCGAGTTCCTTGGCGATAGAAAAAAACTCGTTGTTCTCCATGCCAATGCTTCGAGCTCTTTTCTCCCATAGTCCTTCATCTATCTCTTCCAGGGTCAATTCCTTTTTAAGTACGCCAAGAACTTGCCACTGTTTATCGGTTAATTTTTTTAACGATACAGGGTGCATGGAAGCCAAGGTATCGGCTTTGGTTCCTGGAGGAGTTGTTTTTCTACGGATATGGCCTACTCCAAGAGTAAAGATCCCTTTTGCAGGCATGATCTTATAATGTTCAGCCTCAATAAAATTTTTTAAAATTTCACAATGCCTTTCCAAAGAAAATCCTTGAGGAACTTTGAGCGTACTCCAAAGTCGGTAAAGTGAGCCGGCGGCATCGGGAAGCGTAGAGCGAATGACCACATGCCCACTAAAAGGATCTTTTTGAAACAAGAAGTCAAATGCCCGCTGGAGGATGTTCTCAGGAACTTTCCAGGCAACTAGTGCACCCGGAGCCAAATCGTTGGCAAGAAGCGTAAGCCTGATCCGACGAATGGTCCCAGCGCAGAACATCGCTCGGATTCGTTCTAAAACGACAGATAAAGGAAGACCCGTAAGCCGGGCTATTTCTTTGAAGGGATCAGCAATAAATCCCTGTAGTCTATCTTCAGAGACTGAAAGAATTTTTTCGTTAATTTCGTCCTCGATACTCGCTGTGGAATCAAAAGTGGCGTTTGGCATAATGACTTCCATAATAAATGTAGAAACAATAAAATTTAGAAGGAAGAATTTTTAAGGTTTTTTTCTGAGAAAACCGGTTCTTTTTTGCTTTTAAAATTTTCTTCAAGCTTTTGGGCAACTTTATCAGCAAATTGTTCAGTTGTACAGATATAAGAAGGGTCTTGGGCGATATCCGCCGTCCGGTAACCCTCTTTTAAGACGTCACCTACGGCTGTTCTGATCGCTTGTGCAGCCTCTTCTTCTTGGAAACTGTATTCGAACATCAGTGCACCGGATAAGATTTGAGCAATGGGATTAGCTATGTTTTTCCCAGCTATATCGGGAGCTGATCCTCCAGCTGGCTCGTACAGTCCAAATTTTGTTGAGCCAATGGAAGCACTGGCCAAAAGCCCTAGGCTACCAGCAATGCCCGCAGCCTCATCGCTGAGGATATCGCCAAAAAGATTTTCACAGAGAATAACGTCGAACTGTGCAGGTTTTAACACCAGTTGCAAAGCGGCATTGTCAACATACATGAAATTAAGTTGGACATCAGGATAGTTTTTAGCAATTTCTTTGACGGTTTTCCTCCAAAGAACACTCGATTCCAAGACATTGGCTTTATCGACAAGGGTTAATTTTTTCCTGCGCCGTAAAGCGATCTCGAAAGCGACGGCGCTTACTCTTTCTATTTCGGAGGTTTCATAGACGAGGGTATCGATCGCTTTTTCTCCCTGCTCAGTATATATTTTACCTTTGGGTTGACCGAAATAGATTCCTCCAGTCAGTTCTCTAACGATGATCAGATCTACTCCAGAAGCGATTTGCGGTTTCAATGGAGAAGCATCGAGCAATTCGGGATAACAAGATACAGGTCTTAGGTTGGCAAAAAGCGAAAAAGTCTTTCTTAAAGGAAGAAGAGCTGCTCGTTCAGGTTGTTTTTCAGGAGGAAGACTGTCCCATTGTTTGCCTCCGACGGCTCCAAAAAAAATCGCTTGGGACCTTTTACAAATTTCTAGGGTTTCAAGAGGAAGGGCTTTGCCTGTCGCCTCAATGGCGGTTCCTCCCACTAAAGCTTCTTCGAAAATTAACTCAAAACCGTATAAGTGGGAAGCCAATCTAAGGATAGGAATAGTGGCACGAACAAGTTCCGGTCCTATACCATCTCCAGATAAAACAGCTACACGATAGGTTTTCATAAGGATAAAAAAAGAAACTCCATCAATTCAATGCGTTTTTGTCGGGATCATTCCTGACTTTTTTGCATAATTAAAAATTCCACCCGCTTCAATGACCGCTTTAGCATCACCAAGGGGTTTTAAAGCAAACACCTTATCGTCAATAATAAGCAATTCCTGTTCAAGATCTACAACGACTTCTTGAGCGGTATGAATTTCTTTTGGAATCTCTTCTTGGATTTCATAAGGGTAGAGTGCTCCAGTGGCGATGCAGTTGCGGAAAAAAATGCGTGCATAACTGCGAGCAATAATGACCTTGCAGCCCGCAGCAGCCAAAGCTATGGGAGCATGTTCCCTGGATGAACCGCAGCCAAAGTTTTTACCGGCAATGATAACAGGATATTCGGTTTTGGATCTTCCAGCTTCGACATAACGCTGCGGATAGCTCGATTCAGGTAATCCAGAGAGAGCAAAACTACCCAGCTTTTCGAGTTCCTCGGGCACGGTCGGCAGGTACATAAGATATTGTGCAGGAATGATTTGATCGGTATCAATATTATCTTTTAACACAAAAGCCTTACCAAAAATTCTTTTTGCCATTTTCTTGTTCAATTTCTTTTTATATTTTCACTGGTTAATGCAAAAGTTAAAACTTGATGAAATAAAAAGAAAGTGGAAAAGAAAAGATTTAATATCTTTGGAACAGCTGGATCGTTCGGAGATAGAAACTATCTTGCTCATTGCCAAGGACTTTAAGAAAAAACTCAAGCAAAATGAACCTATCCCTTCTTTGATGGGACATACTGCGGTGGCTTTGATGGTTGAACCCAGCACGCGCACTCGGGTCTCTTTCGAGATAGCCGCACAAAAACTGGAAATCTCATTTTTATCGATCGACTACAAATCAAGTTCAATACAGAAAGGAGAGTCTTTAAAAGATACAGTCAAAAATCTGGAAGCATTAGGGATCGATTATCTTATTATACGTCATCCTGCTGCGGGTTCACCTTATTTTCTTTCAAAACTGCTTCAGATTTCTGTCATTAATGGAGGTGATGGGGCTCACGAACACCCCACTCAAGGACTACTCGACTTGATGACCGTTGAGGAACATTTTGGAACGGTTAGTGGGCTTAATATTTTAATCGTGGGAGACATTCTCCATAGTCGGGTCGCTCGTTCAACCTTCTGGGCTCTTTCAAAATATGGAGCAAAAGTCAGGTTTGTGGGGCCCAAGACTATGCTCCCAGTCTATTTTAGGGATTTTGGCGCTGAAATCAGTTATGATCTGGACCAGTCTCTTCCCGATGCGGATTGTATAGTTTTGTTGCGCATCCAACATGAAAGGCAAAAGACAGAACTGTTCCCTTCCTTGAACGAATATATAGCTTCCTATGGACTCACCAAGCAAAGGTTGGCGAAGTGCAAAAAGGATGTTCTTATCATGCATCCAGGACCTGTAGAAAGGGGGGTAGAGATCGAAAGCGAGCTTGCTGATTCCGAAAAATCGGCTATTTTGAGGCAAGTTGAAAATGGGCTAGCTGTAAGAATGGCCGTTTATTACCTTCTGAGTAGAAATAAAGCAACTTAAACAACAATCAATTTCTTCATAAAATGGACAATAAAAAAACCGGTTTTCATATTTCTTCTGGCAGACTGATTGATCCTTTGTCTCGTAGAGATGAAATCGGGGATCTCTATGTTGCTGGAGGCAAAATTGTTGATCCCACTGACTTTCCAGCAGATTTCCAGTGGTTACGGATAGATGCCCAAGGATTGATTATTGCCCCAGGCTTAATTGATATGCACGTGCATTTACGAGAACCTGGAGAAACAAGAAAAGAAACGATTCGAACAGGCACCTTGGCTGCAGCAGCTGGAGGCATAACCACGGTAGTGGCTATGCCTAACACCATACCGCCGACTGATAATCCCGATACGATTACCTGGATCCGAAAGAAAGCTGAGAAAGAAGCCGTAGTGAAGGTATATCCTACCGGTTGTATCACCGAAGGACGCAGGGGAGAAAAACTCTCTCCTTTCCAATCGCTTGTTCAAGCAGGAGCAATAGCCTTATCGGATGATGGCAATTGCGTGCAAAATAGCCGCATGATGTATCTAGCAATGGAATTTGCTTCGATCCTCAATGTTCCTATTCTTGATCACTGTGAAGATACGGCTCTATCTAATGGTGGGGTAATGAACGAAGGGTATTGGAGTACTCTTTTGGGATTACCGGGTTGGCCAAGCGTAGCAGAGGAGATAATGGTTAGCCGCGATATCCTTCTTTGTGAAAAGACCCAAGCTCGTATCCATTTACAGCATCTGACCACCGAGGGTTCTGTAAGATTACTCCGGGAAGCAAAAAAAAGGGGGATACCGATTAGTGCTGAAGTTTGCCCTCATCACATAGCCTTGACTGAGTCGGCACTGAGAGATTATGACACCCGGTTCAAGATGAATCCGCCCTTGAGAGGACAAAAAGACAGGGAGGCTTTAATCGAGGCTATAGTAGATGGAACAATCGAGGTGATTGCTTCAGATCATGCTCCTCATACTGTCTTTGAAAAGGAGGTGGAGTTTGAAAAGGCTCCTTTCGGGGTGGTTGGACTTGAGACTCTCTTGGCTGTCTGTCTTAAGGAACTTTATTTCTCGAAGAAAATGAGCTTACTCGATCTGTTTAGCCGGTTGACCCTAGGTCCAAGCCGAGTTCTTGGCCTTCCACAGCCTTCTTTAGATTATGGATCTTCAGCTGATCTTATTCTACTGGATCTTGGAGCGGAATGGACAGTAGAAGCTAGCCAGTTTTTATCCAAGGGAAGAAATACACCTTTTGAGGGCTTGTCATTGAAAGGAAAAGTAGTCTTGACGATGGTGGAGGGGCAGATCGTTTGGAAAATGGAAGGAAAGGATCTGGTTGTGAAATAGGTTCTTGTGATCAATTTGTTCTATATTGTTTTTTGTAAGTCTGTTTATTTTTATAACCAATTATTTTTTAATCCCACTCATTTAAAAATTGCCTCTAAGTTAAAAATCTGCACTTTTTAAAAATAAAAAAAGGGGGGAAGGTCCTTACCCTGATCAAATGAAAAAATACCCTAGGAAAGCTTTCTTAATTCTTGAAGATGGCACCGTTTTTGAAGGTGAATCCTTTGGAGCGGAAGGCACAGTCGTTGGGGAAGTCTGCTTTAATACTTCAATGACTGGTTATCAAGAGATACTGACTGATCCCTCTTATAGAGGTCAAATTGTTTGCCTGACTTATCCTGAAATTGGTAATTATGGCATAAATCCTTTTGACCATCAATCCCGGGCTATTCAGGTTTCTGGCTTAGTCATTCGATCCCTCTCACCTGTAGCGAGTAACTGGAGAAGTTTTTGGAGTCTTCCCGATTTCTTAAAAAATGAAGGGGTGATGGGAATACAAAAAGTGGATACTCGCAGGCTGACCCTGCATCTAAGGGAAGCAGGGGTTCTTAGGGGGGTATTGACAACCGAAGACATGGAAAGAAAGGATGCCATGAAATTAGCCCATGGGTGGGATTATTCAAAGATAGATTTTATAGCTGAGCTGACTACTCCTCGGATGTATAGATGGAATGAAGAAGAGCTCTTTAATCCCATCATAGAACAAATGGCTAAAGCAAATCCATTAACCGAAGGAAAAAAAGAGTTGATTAGAAAGTGGAGAGAAAAGCTAAAGCAGCAAGCTCAACCTTCTTATCGACTCGCAGTTTTAGATTTTGGTGTTAAATTTTCTACCCTGCGTTTTTTGCGCCAGCAGGGATTTGATTTATACGTTTTCCCGGCCTATGCGTCTTCGCAAGCGGTTTTGGATATTGATCCCGATGGAATCTTTTTATCCAATGGCCCAGGTGATCCAGCCTTATTTAAAAAATTACATGCTCAAATAAAACCTCTCTTAGGTAAAAAACCTATTTTTGGAATATGCTTAGGTCATCAGCTCCTGGCTATTGCCCTTGGAGCACAAACTTTCAAATTGCGATTTGGGCATCGTGGAGCTAACCATCCTGTAAAAAATCTTTTTGATTCAACGATTAAAATTACTTCCCAGAATCATGGGTATGCAGTGAGTGCTGACACTCTGCCAGAAGGACTTAAAGTCAGTGAAATTAATCTTAGTGATGGGACTATAGAAGGTTTTGTTCATGAATCTTTCCCGCTTTTTTCTGTCCAGTACCATCCTGAAGCTTCTCCGGGACCTCACGATGCTTTAAGTTATTTTGAATTTTTTTTCAATAAAGTTAAGGGAAATAAAACCTGAAGATAACTTGTTAAGATGCCACTGAAATGCCATAACCTTGGTCAGCTTCTAAGCTCAGCTGTGGAGTTGGATGAAGAGCAAGCCCATGACACAGTAGAGTTTCTTTTGGATCCCTCTGTGAGTGATCTTGAAAAAGAGAATTTTTTGCTGTTTCTTTCCAAACGTGGTCTCACTGCAGATGAACTGGCTTTTTTTGCAAAAGGGTTTTTGCAAAAAAGTGTTAAACTTCCTTTTCAAGAAAGCTGGAAAGATCAACCTCTCTTTGATTGTTGTGGTTCGGGAGGGGGAGGACTGAGCCTTTTTAATGTTTCAACAGCGATTGCTTTTGTCCTTTCCACGCTGGGAGTTCCCGTTGTCAAACATGGGAATAGAGGCATAACCAAAGTTTCAGGAAGTGCAGATGTACTTGAAAAACTGGGTATAGCCTACAGGCTTCCCCCCGAAGGTCTTTATAGCTCTTTGATGGAACTGGGGTTTGCTTTTATTTTTGCCCCGGATTACCATCCCTGTTTTGCTCGACTTGCACCGGTAAGGAAAAAGCTAGCTGAAAAGAAAGTTCAAACTCTATTTCATTTCCTTGGACCGTTACTTAATCCAGCCAGGCCTAAAACCCAGCTTACGGGTGTTTTTAAAGAAGAACATATCGATCTTTTCGAGGGGGCTTTTCGCCGTTTAGGGGTTGAAAAACCGGTTGTTGTGTATGGTGTCGATGAACAATATAACCCAATAGGTGAGATCGGAGTTGAAGGACGGGGGAAAGCTAGGGGTCTTTCTCTAGAAACACTTAGGCCAATTTTAACTAAGAATGCTATCCAAAGGGGTTATTTCTCTGGATCTATTAATGATGTCATTGTAGATTGTGCCCTGGAGAGTGCCAGCTTAATCGAAGCTATTTTTAAAGGTGAAATCAAAGGGTATGCTCGGGGGCTTGTTGTAGCTAATTCTTTTTTGGGACTTTTAAGTTGGGGTTGGGATGGACGGCTTGAAGATGCCCTTGAGTCTATTGAACAGGCGATAGATTCGGGAATGGTTTATAAAAAATTGACTCAAGCAAGGCGGTTCGCATTGGGTTGGAGAAAAGAATGTCCTTGAAGGAGGAAAGACAAATTAAGTGGGTAGTCAAAGAAAGCTAACATAAATCTTTTTTTTATTTTTTCGAATAGAATCCCAAAATCGTAAAAAGATCGGATCTCAATGAGCTGTTTTTTCATTCCTAATAAAAATTCTCTCTTGAGCCTTTTTTCTTCCTTTTTTAGAAGACCCTCTTCTTTGTTTATTTTGAGAAAAGGGCTCTATTTTATTCTATTGTTTTCTTTTCCTGTTCTTTCTGTTCAATCTCAAAATAGCAAGCTTTACCAAGCCGAAGACGAACCGACTGTTTTAGTCGTTAAAAAGGTCATGCCTGCTGTCGTCAATATCAGTTCGGAAAGAATAGTGCAAAAGAGGGTGCAAGATCCCTTCGATCTTTTTTTTGGCCGCTATTACAGCTATAAGGAAAAGGTCAAAAGCCTAGGCTCAGGGGTTATTGTCAGTGCCGAAGGTTACATTATTACCTGTGCACATGTCGTTGAACGGTCGATCGATCGCAAGGTTCAAGTTACATTAAATGAAAGGAAAACCGCTATTGAAGCTAAAATTTTAGCGGTAGATCCCTCTGCCGATCTGGCTCTTTTAAAAATGGACTCGAAGACGGCTTTCCCTTTCTTAGACATTCAAAATGTTTCTCCCACCTTGCTTGGGCAAACCGTTATTGTTCTGGGAAACCCAGTGGGCTATCAAAATAGTGTCTCCAAGGGAATATTAAGCGCTATGAATAGAACGATCGAAACAGAGAACGGTAAAATAGAAGGGTTACTCCAAACAGATGCAGCGATTAATCCAGGGAATAGCGGAGGACCAATAGTGGATATTTCTGGAAAATTTGTAGGTATTAGTTCAGCAAAATTTGCAGGAGAAGCGATTGAAGGGATAGGATTTGCTATTCCGGCTAGAAAGGTGAATATTTTTTATCGAGACGCTTTAGCTGAACTTAAAGGGGGATCTACTAATCCGACAAAGTTCAATATTGAAGAGTTATTAGCAAAAAAGTTTGGATTGCATGTGCAAGAAATCAACCAGGATTTAGCTGAAGCTTTCCGCGTACAGGAAGGAATGGGACTTTTAGTATCGGATGTAGATCCCAATGGACCAGCAGCTAAGGCAGGAATTAAATCTGGAATGATTATTTTAGGTATTGGGAATCGGCGAATTGATGAACTGGAGTTTTATCCTCAACTCTTAAAAGATATTAAAAGTGGCGAAGGAGTGCTTATGACCGTTATGGTGATTAGAGAAAGCCAAGGTTTTTTTCTTAGTCAAACTTCGACAGTAGAGGTGTTTGCACGATAGATTTTTGCTATTCGAAATTAGAGAGAAAACAGTGTATTTTTTCCATAGTATATCTTAAAGAATAAAAGGAGCCCTTTTCTCTTTTTTTTGAGAATAAGGAAGGGAAGGAAAAGTGTATGATTAAGCAGTTACTTCAGAAGGTATTTGGTTCGAAAAACGAAAGAGAGTTGAGCAGGCTCTGGCCCATTGTGCGAAAAATAAATGAGCTTGAAAAAGAGCTTTTTGTACTTTCCGACGAAGATCTAGCCCAGAAAACTTTCGAATTTAAAAAACGGATTGCTGGTGGTGAAAGCCTGGATGACCTGCTTCCGGAAGCTTTTGCCGTCGTTAAGCATGTTTGCCGAAGATTTAAAGAAAGCTCTAAAGTTATCATCGTTCGTGGTCATCCAGTCGTCTGGGACATGGTTCCTTTCGATGTCCAACTCCTTGGTGGAATTGTCCTTCACATGGGAAAAATTGCTGAAATGGCTACGGGTGAAGGAAAAACACTGGTAGCTACTCTTCCTGTTTATTTGAATGCCCTTCTTGGTAATGGGGTGCATGTCGTAACGGTTAATGATTATCTTGCTGCCAGAGACAGTGAATGGATGGGGGAGATCTACAAATTTTTGCAATTGAGCGTGGGTTGTTTGCAACAAGGACAATCCTATGAAGAACGTCGGGCTCAATATGCTTGTGATATTACTTATGGGACAAACAGCGAATTTGGCTTCGATTATCTGCGAGATAATAGCATAGCGACTCAAAAGGAAGAAAAAGTCCAGAGAGGTCATTTCTATGCGATTATCGATGAAGTCGACAGTATTTTGATCGACGAAGCCCGTACACCCTTGATCATATCCGGTCCTGCAACGGTGGCTACGAACCAGGAATACGAACGCTACAATCCACAAGTAAGCCGGCTTGTACAACAACAGGTTATCGAATGTGCCCGAATGGCCGAAGAAATTCAAGGATTGCTTAAGGATAAAACCGCTAACAGGGAGAAGATCGGCAGGCTTCTTTTCAAGATCAAATTGGGGATGCCAAGGAACAAGCAATTAATGAAATTGCTCGAAGATCCCGAAACAAGAAGGTTCATGGATGATGCTGAACTTTCTTTATACCAGGATTCTCGCAGGACCGAACTTTATGCTCTAAAAGAAGAGCTGCTTTTTTCAATTGATGAAAAAAATAACGAGGTGGACATCAGCGAAAGGGGAAGAAAGTATCTTAACCCTGGAGATCCCGATTATTTCGCCCCTCCTGACTTGGTCGCCCTTTTTGACGAGCTTGAAAGAAATCCAGGGTTAGATCCCCGGGAAAAAGAAAAAATTAGGCTTCAAGCACAACAAAAATATGAAGAAGCCACCGAACGAATTCATTGTGTTTCTCAATTACTCCGTGCTTATTGCCTCTACGAAAAAGATGTTCATTATGTCGTCCAGGATAACAAGGTCATTATTGTTGATGAATTTACGGGTAGGTTGATGCCGGGAAGAAGATGGAGTGAAGGATTACACCAAGCGATCGAGTGCAAGGAAGGAGTTCATATTGACCGGGAAACCCAGACTTTAGCTACCATAACCATTCAGAATTATTTCAGGCTTTACAAAAAACTCGCTGGAATGACTGGTACGGCAGCCACTGAAGCCAATGAATTCCACGATATATACAAGCTTGACGTGGTCGAGATTCCTACCAACAAACCGTGCAGAAGAATAGACTACGAAGATACTATTTTCAAAACCCGGCGAGCCAAATACCAGAACATTGTACAGAAGATTAAAGAACTCCATGCCAAGGGACAACCTGTTCTTGTAGGAACCATTTCTGTTGAGGCCTCTGAACTATTAAGCCGAATGTTGAAAAGGGAAAATATTCCCCATAACGTACTGAATGCGAAACATCATCAACAAGAAGCTGAAATCATAGCTCGAGCCGGGTATCGGGGTGCTGTAACCATTGCAACCAACATGGCAGGAAGAGGAACAGACATAAAATTGGGGCAAGGAGTTGCTGAATTAGGAGGATTATTTGTACTGGGAACCGAAAGACATGAGGCACGAAGGATTGATCTGCAATTGAGAGGTAGGTGTGCTCGGCAAGGAGATCCAGGAGTTTCGAAATTTTACATTTCTCTTGAAGATGACTTGATGAGAAATTTTGGGGATTCCCGTAAAATCAGTTCTCTTTTAACCAAGATGGGAATGAAAGAAGATGAGGAGTTGGAACATCCATGGTTGACCAAAGCGGTAGCTACAGCCCAGAAACGGGTAGAACAAAGAAACTACATGATTCGCAAGCATACCCTTCAATACGATGATGTGCTTAACTTGCAGAGAGAAGTCGTTTACGGCTACCGCAACGAGGTTTTGGAAACGGATAATCCCAGGGAAGAAATATTTTCTGCTGTCCAGGAAGTCATAGATAGAGAGGTTAAGAATAGACTGTCTAATGGAGAAAATGCAGATTACCTAGGGCTTGTCCATTGGGTTAACCAACTTTTCCCGATAGCTCTGAGAGAAGATGAGATAGAAAAGATCGGTTCTGCTGAAGAGATAATCGATTATATTTTACAAAAGGTAAAGAAAGCTTACGAGTTAAAGATTAAATTTGAAGATACCCAGGACCTGGTTTCTCTTGAAAGATACATTATTCTTTCGGCCATTGATAAGCTATGGCAAGAGCATCTTTATTCGATGGACGGACTTCGGGCAAGCATTGGTTTAAGGGCTTATGGACAGAAAGATCCTTTGATTGAATATAAACAGGAAGCCTATAGCCTTTTTGAGGATCTTATGAACCGGATCAAAAAAGAGATAGCCCATAATGTTTTTCGGTCCGCATCGAATGTTTTAGCCTTTGAACAGTTTCTTACTTCATTGAATCGAAGTGAACAACAAGTCGATCCACTTGCTAGAGTTCAACCCCCTATGCATGAGGAAGACGGAGAAGATGGTCGTGAAAAAAAATCAACCAAAGTGAGCCTTCCTGTAAGAAGATCCGGACCAAAAATGGGAAGAAACGATCCTTGTCCGTTAGATCCAACAAAAAAATTCAAGAATTGTTGCGGTGCTCAGGGAGCCAAATGTTGTTTAAAAATTGCCATGGATTTTCCCTATCCTGAAGAAAGACACAAAAAGGCTAAGTAATAGCTTTTTTTGTTTTCAATAAGGATCCTGTTCATGAGAATTGAATTGATCAATACGGGTACAGAGATCTTGCAGGGACAAAAAACTAATACCCATTTGGCGTTTTTGGCTCATGAACTTTTTCTGCTAGGAGAAAAGCTTACTTTACAGATTGCGGCCAGGGATAGCAAGGATCTGGTCGAGATCATTAGAGAAGCCTTTTACCGATCTCAACTTACAATCGTCACTGGAGGGTTGGGCCCAACCTCTGATGATATGACTAGGGAAGCGGTAGCTGAAGCACTACGTATGCCTTTAATTTTTCATCCTCAGCTGTTTCAAAAAGTTAAGTCTTTCTATGATGGCGCTGGAATAGCTGCACCCAGTTGGGCTATCCAAAAACAATCCCTTTTCTTAGAGGGCTCTCTCATTTTGGAAAATGATCATGGATCAGCCGCTGGATCGATTATCGAAAAGGAAGGCCGGCTCCTTATTATGCTTCCTGGACCACCTCGGGAGCTGGAACCGATGTGGAAAAACCATGTTGTTCCATGGTGGAAATCTCGATTTGAGTTAAGAAAACCTTTTACGACGATCTGTAAAATTGTTGGGTTAGCTGAATCGGTCATCCAGCAAAGGGTTGAGTCCAAGCTTAAAAGCTTAGGAGTCGAAGAGATAGGTTATTGCGAAAGCCCAGGAGAGGTTGCCCTCCGTTTATTATTTAAAGACAAAGAGATATTGACGAAAGCCAGGGATCTTATGACTGAAACCTTTGGTAGCGATTTATATGCCTTGGAGGATAAATCCCTTGAAGAAGTAGTCATAGAAAAGGCAACGTCAAAAAAGGTGAAGATTGCTACGGCTGAGTCTTGTACGGGAGGATTAATAAGCAGCAGGCTTACCGATGTTCCAGGGAGTTCAGCGACTTTTATCTACGGTTGGGTTACTTATTCTAATGAAGCAAAAATCACTCAACTTAAAGTCGATAAAAGTTTAATCAGTTCAGTCGGTGCCGTAAGTAAAGAGGTCGCCGAAGCGATGGCCTCGGGAGCCCTGGAAATCAGTGGGGCTGACCTTTCCTTGGCCGTGACGGGCATTGCAGGCCCCCAAGGTGGAAGTCCTGAAAAACCGGTAGGGCTGGTGTGGGTAGCTATACAAAGAAAAGGATCAAAACCTATTGCTTATGAACGATTTTTCCCTTCCGATCGACTTACCTTTAAACGTTTGGTCTCTCAATTTGGTATAGACTTATTAAGGAGGATGATAACAGGCAAAGATTTGCCTAAATGTTAAGTAAATTAAAAGTTGCATTAAATTATTTTTTATTGATTTTATATAGACGTGGCTGCTGTAATTCTTAATTTATTTCGGATACAGTTTCCCGATGTTTCCAAGGCTGATCCTGATGGCTTGGTCGCGGTGGGAGGGGATTTATCCGTTTCAAGGCTTCTTGCGGGTTACCGATCGGGAATATTCCCCTGGACAGATAGACCCTTAACATGGTGGTCACCTGATCCACGAGCGATTTTCGAGATAGAGCTCTTTAAGGCTCCAAGGCGACTTGCCCAGAAAATCAGGCAGGGAAAGTTTCAGTTTACTATTAACCAATGTTTTACTGAAGTCATCAAAAATTGTGCTAAACCCGCTCCCGGTAGAGAACATACCTGGATTAGCCCCCGGTTTATCAAAGCCTATACTGATCTTCATCGTTTTGGTTATGCCCATAGTGTTGAAGTATGGTCAAAAGGGATGTTGGTAGGGGGATTGTATGGGGTTGCCATTGGTGGTTTCTTTGCGGGTGAGTCGATGTTTCATAAAATGACCGATGCTTCTAAGGCGGCTTTGGCTTTTACAATAGCTCATTTAAAGGAAAGAGGTTTTGTTCTTTTTGATACCCAGGTAGCTACACCTGTAACCCGCTTAATGGGGGCTGTAGATATTCCGCGTTGTGAATATCTCCAAAGATTAGCTCGGGCATTAAAAGTTTCAGCCAGTTTTATTTGAATCTTGTTTGAAACTTTTTCTTGTCATTGATTAAAAAAAAATTAAAAGTCGATTGTTCCGGTTCGTTTTGCGGGTTACAATGAATCAGAAAGCACGAGACGGGTTTTTTTTCTTTTCCGGCTTTATTTGCAAAAGGATATTAAATCTTTCCTCAAAGATTCATATCGATGGGCTAGATCGAATACCCCTAAATGGAGGCTGTTTACTTGTTTCTAACCATATAAGCCATTTTGATCCCATTATCTTAGGAATGCACGCGCCACGACCCATCGATTATGTTGCTGATGGAAAGCTTTTTAACGATCTTGTTCTTTGCCAGATCTTAACCAATCTGAACGTTATTCCTGTGGATAGGGAACGGATGGATCCTAAGGCTGCAAAATCCATTGTCAGCAGGTTGAAAGCGGGAAGACTTGTAGGACTGTTCCCGGAAAGAGGAATTAGACATGGAAAGAATTCTATTTTACTTGGAGCTAGTTTATCTTTTAGCCCTGCAATCTTGTCTCAACTCTCCCAATGTCCAATTTTGCCAGTGGTCATCATAGGCTCAGATCTTCTCTATCAACCTAAGACATGGTTTTATAAACCAAGAATTTTTGTGAAATTTGGAGAACTTATTTTTCCAGAAAGAACAGAAAAAAGAGCCGAGTTAACAAAGCGAATCCATGATAGTCTGCTTTTGTATTTTTGGCAGCTTGTTAAACAACACAACATTGAACCTTTTGAATGGCCTTGTTCAGCTCAACAAAGATGGAAAGAAAATCCACGTCGTATCCGGTAAAGATTTAAAGATAATGAAAATGTCAAAGGATAACCGCCGTAGTTGTTTCTACCCCTATTTTGGGTAACCATGGTTAATATCTTTTGTGACGACGAAGCTTATGGGCGGATTTGCAGCAGCTCAACAACAGGACCACAAAAGGAATAAGGATAGAGCGGCTAGCTCTGCATCTGGGCGTCAAAATCAACTGATCAAGACTAGAGGAGTCTTACATGCCGTTATCTCTTGATTTTGAAGGTAAGATTATCACGGTCCGGTTAAGCAAATGGGACTGACCGAGTGGCTCAAAATGCTTGAAAAGAAAGCGATCACAAAGCAAAAAAAAACTGGGACCTGTCGGTTGAGAAGCTTTCACAAGACGGCTAGACATCTATCCATCCAAGAACGCGAAGTAGGTGTCAGCTGGACTTTGCCGGAGGTAATTTCAGAGTATAAATCATCGGTAAAACCGCCCAAGCTCAATGAGGCTTTGGGCTAGAAAGAGCATGGTTGTCTTCCAAAGCGTGATCAGTGGTTTCTTCTGCGATCAGCGAAAGAGCTGTATCAATGACTTGAGTGTGGGCTTTAATTCTCTTCTCGATGTCCCATTCTGAAGGGGTTTCTATTGTATATATTCTTTTGCATTTGAATTGAAAATAGAGATAAACTGCCTCAGGATATCCTATTTTTTCAAAACGACTTTTCTGTAAGGGACGAGAAAGAACCCCGCCGTCATGTTTCCTTCCTTCTATTTTAGGTCGACTATCTATCAAGAATGTTTTTGATACTTCATCCAGAATTTTTCTTCCTAGTTGAAGGTTGGATGGAATTTCGTAGAGGTAAATTCCATGGGCGTCATAGTCTTCATGAAGGAGTAGGCAGAGATCAAAAGGTTGTTGGGCTTCTAGAAATGACCGGATTTCCTTGATAGGAGAGAGATTCACATTCTGAAAGGATCTGTTAAGATCAACTCCGTGTTCGTTAAGTCGACTGTTATGTTTCAACCCCCAAGGGTTAATCAAGGGAATAAGGGTAAAATGGTAAGAAAAAAGGAGGGAAGGCCGAAAATTTTCTAGCCATTGAATAAGAGCAAGGACTCCTGCAGGCTCATCTCCGTGTATTCCAGCGGAAATATAGACACGTTTAACGGCTGTAGAGCGGACGGAGCAGGGGGGAGAATAAAAAGCTTCGACTGGAAGCGATCTTGTGACAGTGCAGAGCAGTTTTCTTTTCCATCCCAATCCCTTGGCAATCTGCGCCATCTTTTTATGCACCCATAGAGGATCATGAAAGGCTACGGTCATAGTCGTCGGATTAGCTTTTCTTAAAATATATTGTTGAGTTTGATAGAAAAAAAGTTGATTGGCAATAACGATAAGATGAAAGTAAGGCCAATAAATAATTTAGGGTCCTGTTCATGAGGATCAAAAAAGGTTAGATCAACTAAGTTACGTAGCGGTCAAGCTCATTGAAAAATGCCCTTTAAGGGTATTTCTCCTTGGCTTTTTGCCAAAGCTTGTCGAGATCCTTGGAAGCTTCTGGATAACTGTCATTTTTCAATTCTTGTTCAATAAACCGACATCTTTTTTCGAAGATCAGGGAAGATTCAGCGAGGGCCTCTTCGGGATCAATTCCAAGTAGCCTTGAAAAGTTTACCACCGAAAAGAGGAGATCACCGATTTCTTTTTTAATCTTTTCTTCGTTTTTTTCTTTGCAAGCTTCTTGGATTTCACTGAGTTCTTCTTGAATTTTTGAAAGAGGGCCTTGAGAATCTTTCCAGTCTAAGTTGATTTTTGAAGCCTTGGACTGCAGTTTCATCGCTTTTATTAATGCGGGAAGATATATGGGTATACCATCAAAGAGACTTTCTCTATCGGGTTTTTCTTCTTTTTTAATTTTTTCCCAATTTTTGTAAACCTCATCAGTGGTAGAAGCGGATTGAGAACCAAAAACATGAGGATGCCGACGAATAAGTTTGGCAGAAAGATAGTCTAGGACATCCCAAAAAGAAAAGTTTCCTTCTTCTTGAGCTATTTGGGCATGAAAAAGAACATGAAGCAGAATGTCTGCAAGTTCTTCTTTCATGGAGAACTGATCTTCTTGATCGATGGCTTCAAGCAGTTCGTAACATTCTTCGATCAATTTCGTTTTTAAACTTCTATGGGTCTGTTCTCTGTCCCAAGGACATCCTTGGGGAGACCTCAGTATGGTCATTATTGTTAGTACTCTTAAAAGGGGATCAAGAGGAAGCGATTCAGGCTGATTCATAAGAGCTCAAAAAAAAACGTGATCATAAAATACAAATAAATGTTCTTTTAAACAACCTTACGTTCTTTTTTTTGAAGCTAAGGAGAAAAAGAACTTTTTATGACCTGGATGTTCTTGCGATTAGCTGTCCCTAATCCATAATCTTCGGCCGTTTGAATATAATGAGCACACGGACTTAAAGGGGGAATTCTTGCATTTTGCCTCCACGAATCGAGTAAGGGAAGAACAAGAGAATCAATGGCTACCGGATCTGTACTCAGATAAATAGTTCCTAAAACGACCGAGTATTCAGGGTTAAATTGTGGTCCTCCTGCAAATCCAGCAATCAGAGCATCCATGACATGAAGAATGGTTTTTTTTCTTACCAAAGGTTGGTCGAGTATTTCAGCTACCGCTGGATCTCCCCAAACTCCCTCACCTTGAAACCTTCGGGTGTTATCCACCATGCCTAGGGCAAGTGAAGCCAGGCAGCCGTTCAGCCCTATGTTGGAACTATCTGAAAGGACAGGTACGTTGATAATCTTAGAACAGATTTGTGTAACAAGTCTTGCATAGAAGGACTTATTACTCACGCGTCTTTCCAGGCTACTTACAGGAACTCCCTTTTCGTATAATCGAGCGACGTTTTCTTCGGAGTCTGAAGGCTGTTTGATTTGTGTGGGAGAAGGTTTGAGCCCTTGGAAAAGCATGTCTCCCCATATAAGTTTGCCCAGAATTTCGTTAACATAAAAAACCTTAGGGTCAAAACCCGTTTGCGGGATAACCGATTTGACAAAAAAACGGCTGTTTTCATCCAGGGGAAGATAGCTTGCATTATAAAGGTCATCTTCATATTTATCCCAGACAATGATGTGCTGGGAAGGGACACCCGCTTCGATGAGGCTTTCAGCGATGGCGTTAACCAGTGCTTTTCTTGTGGACATCACTGTTCCTCCTGTCGCGTTTATCTTTATGCCAATCACATCTTTTGGGCTAATGTGGAAAAAGGTTGTCCAGGCTTCTTTCACCGAGGATTTCAAGGTATAGCTTTTGAGCGCGGATTGAAACATAGCCTTGACTAGAGAAGGATTGACTTCGTATCCGCTGATTGAAGCCGAATTTTCAACAACGATCACCCGGTGTTTTTCAGCAGCTTGGATTGAATAAAGGGGATAAGCCAAAAAACAAAACAATATGAGGTAAACAATGGTCATCAGCAAAAAAATATAATTTTTGTTCGGTTTTTATTCATAATAACTTAAATTGGTTAAAAACAAAAAGAAACAATAGAGCCGCTCATTTCTACTTTCTAGATGGATAAAATCGATTTTAAGGAATTCATCGAAAGAGTACGTCAAGCCAACGATATTGTTGAAGTGGTAAGCGAATATGTGGTGTTGAAAAAGGCGGGGTCCAAGTATAAGTCTCTCAGTCCCTTTAAGAGAGAAAAGACGCCTTCTTTTTTTGTCGATCCTCAAAAACAACTTTTTAAATGCTTTAGTAGCGGTTATGGGGGTACGGTCTTTGATTTCAT
The DNA here is from genome assembly GCF_017310505.1 of Methylacidiphilum caldifontis. NCBI lineage: Bacteria > Pseudomonadati > Verrucomicrobiota > Methylacidiphilae > Methylacidiphilales > Methylacidiphilaceae > Methylacidiphilum (ex Ratnadevi et al. 2023) > Methylacidiphilum caldifontis. The sequence continues at coordinate 2,115,593 of NZ_CP065957.1, forward strand.
CATGGCCTATGAAAAGCTTGATTTCATGGGGGCATTAAAACATCTTGCCCGAAGGGCTGGATTGAGTTTTCCCTCCTCTTTTCGGTCTGAAGAAAAAAATGAGCCCTTGACAAAAAAGCTGAAATTATGGGAACTTCATGAAGCCGTTGCTGAATACTGGACAAGGATTTTATTTGAAGAGCCTTCTGGAGAGCCTGCAAGAGCCTATCTGAGGGAAAGAAACATTGATTTGGAAATAGCCAAAGCCTTTGGTCTTGGATATGCCCCAAACAAGTGGGATGGATTGCTTAGATGGGCATCAGGGAAAAAGGATTACCTGGAGTTGCTTGAGCCAGCAGGTCTTGTTGTCCGGACAGAGAGTTCCAAAATATATGACCGTTTCAGGGGAAGACTTATTTTCAGGATATCGGATGAAACGGGAAAAATAGTAGGTTTTAGTGGGAGGCTTATCGAAGGAGACAAAGGACCTAAATATCTCAATTCTCCTGAAAGTCCTATTTTTACGAAAGGTAAAATTCTTTATGGATTTCATAAGGCAAAAACGGCGATTGCAGAGAGTGGGAAGGCGATTCTGTGTGAAGGACATATTGATCTGATCCGGTTGCATGCCGTCCAGTTTTCAATGGCTGTGGCGACCCAGGGTACCGCATTAACAGAGTATCAAGCAGCTTTGTTGAAAAGATTTTGTTCGGAGGTGATTGTAGCGTACGATGGAGATAGAGCTGGGGAAGATGCAGCGATTAGGGCATTGGATATACTCTTGGCTGAAGGTCTTGAAGTTAAAATAGCCCAACTGCCTCCCGGAGAAGATCCCGATAGCCTCATTTCTAAAAATGGAAGAGAGGCCTTTGAGAAGGTGATTGAAAATGCTCTTCCTTATCCTTCGTTTGTGTTGAACAAGGCTTGCATGGAATATTCTCCCCAGCAAGCCTTGGGCAAGAGTAAAATTGCTGAAAAGATGGTTGGGGTTCTGGTTAAAATCAATGATCCAATAAGGCGCCATACAGCTTGTTTAGAGGTAGCTGCTCGGTTAGGAATTAGCTTGGAAGTTTTCGAGAAAAAATTAGAACATTTAAGCACAACCACCAGCCAATTTTTGCAACACGATAAGGAAGATCAAGAAGAACAGCAGGTTTGGGAAGAAAAGATATGTCCAGCCATATTAGAAAGCTTTTGGTTTTTAATGGAATATCCAGAGTATATTGCCCGTTTCAAAGAAATATTTGCTCCGGATGTTCTATCTGATATACCTGGAGGAGATTTGCTCCTAAGACTTTATGATAGCGGCAAGGAGTCGGTCAAAAGGATGGATGTTAACCATTTTCTTGAAACTCTTCCCTTAGAGCAAAAAAGAAGCGTAGTTTCCTTTATGTTTGATCCTGCTCGGGAAAATCAAGAAGGCTATGCACAAGAAGAACATTTTATGATTCTTAAAGATCAGCTGCTTCTTTTATGGACTCAAAAACGTCTTGAGAAAATAAAACTCCAAATCGAGTTGGGTAAAATATCGGGAAAAGAAATTTCCACAAAATTGAAGGAGATTGTTGACTTAAGAAAAAAGCTTCTATAATTTTACTACTCATTGTCAATGTCCAAAGACTGATTCCAAAAGCTCTTCTCTATGAAAAAGAAAAGCAAAAAAAATAATGATGTTGTCTCTCTGTCTTCAAACCATTCAACTTCTCATCAAAACAACTCTCCCCTCGAGGCTGAAGATAAGTGTAGAAATGAGGAACAGAAAGAAAAAAGTTTAGAGGAACTACCCGTCCACTTTTCCTTGGATAAGAATTGTTCATCTAATTTACTTGTTCTGGAAGATCGGCAGATCGCTTCTAGGCTTGCCAAGATTTGGGAAGAATCCCCCGATAAACAGGAAAAGCTAAGGACATTGATTAAATTAGCCAAGGAACAGGGATACTTAACCTATGATGATATTAATGAGTCGCTACCTGAAAGTGTAAATAATCCGGAGGAAATTGAAGCGGTTTATGATTTCCTAAGAACCCTTGAAATCGAAATTATTGACAGCTCAGATGTTGACAATGCTAAACCGGTAGCCGTTTCAGAGGCAGAGGAGATTGAAGGCAAGGAATCCAAACTCGATATCGTTGATGATCCTGTTCGAATGTACTTGAAGCAGATGGGCCAAGTCCCCCTTTTGACTCGCGAACAGGAGGTGGAAATTTCCAAGAGGATTGAGCAATCCGAAGCGATGGTCAAAAGCTGTTTGCATAGCTTTCATTTTATTGCAAAAGAATATTTAAACTTGGCTAAAAAATTGATGCAGGGTAAGGAGCGCTTTGACCGCGTTATCCAAGACAAACATGTGGAATGTCGCGAAGAATATTTGGCTACACTGCCTGATCTCATTGAAAGGTTGGAGTTGTTGATCGAGAAAAAAGAGCTTCTTTATTCACAGCTGATCGAATATCCGGAAAAGTCTAAAGAAAGAAAGAGCTTGGAAAAAGAGATCCAAAGACAAAAGGGATGCCTAGAAAAGCTATTTGAAAAGTTTTATTTTAAACAGAAGGTTATCGAGGATTTCGTTCAAACCAGTGAAATCTACTATCAAGAGATTATCCGAGTAGAAAAAGATTTGGAAAATTTCGAGAAGGATGATGGGGTGGATGAGGAGGGAAAACAGAAACAGCTTGAGTGCATTCAATCCAAACTCAAGGAACTAGAAAAGCAGATTCAACTTCCTCTTTGTGTTTATAAAGAAAAACATCAGGAATTAAAAAACTGGTTGAGTACAGCGATTAAGGCTAAAAGTGAAATGGTAGAGGCCAACCTAAGGCTTGTTATATCCATTGCAAAAAAATATAGCAATCGTGGACTTTCTTTTTTGGATCTGATTCAAGAAGGCAACATGGGGCTGATGAAAGCGGTCGAAAAGTTTGAGTATCGAAGAGGCTATAAATTTTCGACCTATGCCACATGGTGGATAAGGCAAGCGATCACAAGGAGCATTGCTGATCAAGCTCGGACGATTCGAATTCCGGTCCACATGATTGAAACGATTAACAAGTTGATGCGTGTTCAGAAACAATTGATCCAGGAACTCGGTAGAGAGCCTACCCCTGAAGAGATAGCGGATGAAACCCAGATGAGCGTGGACAGGATTCGAACGATCATTAAAATGGCTCAACATCCCATTTCTCTTCAAGCACAGGTGGGGGAGAGCGAAGATACGACGTTTGGAGATTTTATTGAAGATAAAGCTGCTGAAAATCCCTCTGAAATGACCGGCTATTCCCTGTTAAGAGAGAAAATTAAGGATGTACTTTCGACATTGACGGAACGCGAAAGGACCGTTATTGAGCAACGGTTTGGATTGTTAGATGGCTATCCACGAACCCTTGAGGAAGTGGGCAAGCAGTTTCGGGTCACTCGTGAAAGAATTCGGCAGATCGAAGCTAAAGCTCTAAGGAAAATGCGACATCCTACAAGATTGCGTCATCTGAAAGGATTCCTTGAAATAGATAAGCTTTTTTAAGCTTTTTTATCAACATATTTGTCTTTAAAAGGATGGCTTTTAGTATTAGTTCTTTTTTGTAGGGTGGGGACTGACTACCAGGAAAAAAAATAAAACAAATATCTCAAAAAAACAGATTCGATTGGATAGTCAACTCTGCTAAAATTAGGGTAAAGGAGAACGGTTATATGGGTACGAAAATCGAGGATAAAACGCCTTTAAAGGATAAAAGCCTAGAGCTGGCTATACAATCCATTGCTAAAGAATTTGGTGAAGGTTCGATATTACGGTTAGGTGATGATCGATCCAGGCTTCAAATCGAGACCATTCCAACGGGATGCCTGGTTATCGATAAGGCGTTAGGGGTAGGGGGATTCCCCCGAGGCAGAATAGTTGAGATTTATGGTCCTGAGTCATCGGGTAAAACAACTTTGGCTCTAACGGTCATTGCGCAGGCTCAAAAATTAGGAGGAGTAGGAGTAATCATTGATGTTGAACATGCCTTGGATCCTCAATATTGCAGGAAATTGGGAGTCAACATGAATGAACTGCTTATTTCTCAGCCCGACTCAGGTGAAGAGGCTTTGACGATCGCCGAGACTCTGATTCGTTCTAATGCGGTGGATGTGATTGTCATTGATTCCGTTGCTGCGCTGACTCCAAGAGCTGAAATAGAAGGACAAATGGGAGACGCTGTTGTTGGGGCTCAAGCTAGACTGATGAGCAGTGCATTAAGGAAACTCACTGCCCAGATAAGCAAGGCTAAAACCGTTTGTATATTTACTAACCAGCTCAGGGATAAGATTGGAGTTATGTTTGGTAATCCAGAGACAACACCAGGGGGAAAAGCTTTGAAGTTTTATGCTTCGGTAAGGATAGATATTAGGAAATTGGCCCAGTTAAAGGGGACAGATGGTACAGTTTATGGAAACAGAACGAAGCTTAAAGTTGTAAAAAACAAAGTGGCTCCTCCTTTTACTGAATGTGAATTTGATATTCTTTATAACGAAGGGATATCCAGGGAAGGATCATTGATCGATGTGGCCATTGAAGAACAAATTGTCGAAAAGAGAGGTTCATGGATTTATTTTGAGGGGAATCAACTGGGGCAGGGAAGGGAAGCGGTTGTCAGCCTTCTGAAATCTGATGCTAATCTTTTTGCCAAACTTGAGACGGCAACAAAAGAAAAGATTTTCAAAAACAACTCTTCTTTTGCTGCGAGAAACTAGGGGAAGCGTTGTGCTGGGTTTAGCCATGGCCAGCTTGTTTGCAAGCTGTTATTAGTTTTTATCGCTCAGATAACTCCATTGCTCTTCAAGTCTTTTTATTTTTGAATCAATAGCCATTTTTTCTTCCTTCCATTGGTCGATTTTTTCTTTAGGGGCCTTGGAAAGAGTTTGTTCATCGGATAGCCTTTTATCCAAAAGGGACTGGTCTTTTTTTAATCGTGTTAGTTCTTTATCGATCCGTTGTTTCTCAGATTCAAAATCGATTAGGCCTTCTAAAGGCAAAAATATTTCTCCTAGAGGAGTTAACACGGCTGGAGTTTTGATCGTTGGCCGGGTATCGATGGATAGAAGTGAAGAAGCTCCAATAAGACCACAAAAGACAGCCTTTTCAAGATCAGAAAGTTCTCTGTCTTTCTTGATAAAAAATTTAATTTTCTGATTAAGATTAGGACAGTAAAGAGACCTGAGGGTACGGGTGGCTGTGGCTGCTTCATAAATAGCCGTTGCGGTCGAGGCGGATTTGGGGTCATAGAGGGGTTTTTTTAAGATGTCCAGGAGATCTGCTTCAGGCCACTTTTCGGTTTGGATTGTCGATTGGCCAAAACCCATTTTCTGCCATAACTCTTCGGTGACAAACGGAACGAAAGGATGAAGCCATCTCAGAATAATGGACATCGAATAGTCAAAAGCTTCAAAAGCCCCTAAATGAGTTTCTTTGGAATCAAAAGTAAGTTCCCATTTCATTGCTTCGATGAATTTCGAGCAAAACTCATTCCAAACAAACTCATAAAGGATAATTGCAGCCTGATTAAATTCGAAGGATTTAAAAGCTTCATTTAACAGAGAAGAGGCTTGGCCGAGTTTTCTTAGAATTTCATGAGAGAAAGAGGATTTCGGATGGATCCAGGGGTTGGCATGAGGATTGATTTTCCCAAAACGACTTCGGAATCGGCAGGCATTCCAAAGTTTGTTACAGAAATTTCTTCCTTCTTCAATTTGGGACTGGTCAAAGCGGATATCCTGACCTTGCGGAGCAATTCGTAAAAGGCCGAATCTTAAGCCATCGGCACCGTATTTATGAATCAGCTCGATTGGGTCAGGAGAGTTGCCTAGAGATTTAGACATTTTTCTTCCCTGCTTATCCCGAATAAGACCCGTAAAATAAACCTTTCGAAAAGGGATATTCTGACTTATTTCCTCGGACTGGCTAGGCTTAAATTCTAATCCTGCAATGATCATTCGAGCAACCCACAGGAAAATAATATCTGGTCCAGTAACCAAAACATCGGTAGGATAAAATTTTTTCCTTGTCCCTTCATCCATGGTTTCGTAGGCCCACAGCCATGAAGAAAACCAAGTATCCAAGGTGTCAGGGTCGGGTTGCCATCCTTCTCCTGGAGATTCCAACTGGCACATAAAAGAACCGTTTTTCCACCATACCGGAATAGGATGCCCCCACCATACTTGGCGGGAAATGCACCAGTCCTGAATATTTTTTATCCAGTGTTCGTATACTTTGTCCCAGTACGAGGGGAAAAAAGAGACGATTTTATTTTTAACAACTTCTAAGGCTTCTTGAGTTTTTGGATACCTTAAAAACCACTGTTCACTAATTCTTGGCTCGATAGCTACATCGGCTCTTTCACTAAAACCGACGACATGACTATAGGGTTGTTCGGACTCTAAAAGCCCAAGTGAAGATAAAAGTTCAGCAGCTCTTTTACGGGCATCAAATCGGTCCAATCCATGGAGTTCGGCTACTTCTGGACAGTTGATTTTCCCTTCTGCTGTCAGAATATCCCGGATCGGCAAGTTATGATCTGTTCCGATCTCGAAATCGAGTTTATCGTGAGCTGGAGTGATCTTGAGCACTCCCGTTCCGAATTGGGGATCTACTCGATGATCAGCGATAATGGGTATGGGTTCTTTGGGAAAAGGCCTAAGACAAGCCTTTCCAATAAACCTTTGGTATCGGGTATCTTCAGGATGAACGGCTAAAGCTGAATCAGCTGGTATCGTTTCAGGTCTAGTCGTGGCTACGGTTAAAAAAATAGAGGGATCGTCTAAAAGTCTATAACGAACGAAAAAAAGGATACCTTCAATTTTTTTGGGAATGACTTCTTCATCTGAAAGAGCTGTTTGTGAGGCAGGACACCAATTAATCATCCGTTTTCCTCTGTAGATCAATCCTTTATGATAAAGTTTGATGAAAGCATTCGAAACGGCTCGACTATAAGCGGGGTCCATAGTAAACCGGGTTCTTTGCCAATCAGCCGAACATCCCAATTTTTGAAGCTGTTCCAATATCTTTTGGGAATGATTTTCTTTCCATTCCCACACAATTTTCAAAAATTCTTCTTTGGACAAAGTTCGGGGATCAATTTTTCTGGTTTTAAGCAGATATCTTTGTACGGCCACTTGAGTGGCAAGTCCTGCATGATCCAGTCCGGGAAGCCAGAGAACTTCCTTGCCTTCCATTCTGGCTTTGCGAATTAAAATATCCTGGATGGTATTGTTTAAGACGTGGCCCAGAGTAAGCACACCGGTGATGTTGGGTGGAGGCATGACAATGGCAAAAGAAGGCTTAGATGAATGTTCGTTAGCATGAAAGAGATTTTGCTCTAGCCATTGTTTGTAAAGTCGATCTTGAACGGTAGCTGGCTCGTATGCCTTGGGGAAAATATCATCAGTATGCATCAGCTCTATTTTATCATCGATAGAAACAAAAGGGAATGATTTCCCAACGTTTGTCTATAATGGGTTATTTTTAACCGTTCCACCAGGCTTGCACATTGCTGCTCATACAGGAACGAGGCTTGTTTCCTGCTTCTTCAAGGCCTGTTTCACATAGCTCTTGCGACCTACCTCAGGGCCTTTCTTTCCACAGGCTTCACATCCCGGCGGAACTTGCTGGAGGGCTTTCTGGACATGCTCAAATTGTATAACAACGCTCAACGCTACGCAACTCCTTAACAAACAGTTAAAGCCCCTCAACAATTCTTTAGTAAAATAGACCAACTTAAAATGAAAACAACTAGAACGAAGAGAATAAGATTGTTTTTTTAAAATATTCTTCTAAAATGGATCATTACTCTATGCCTACCTATTTGATTTGGGATTCTATATCCGATGATTTATCGCATCAAATTCTTTTATGTGCTCATCAATCTGATAAAAAGCTTTATCGTCTTTTGCTCGATATGGTTTCAAAAGGGATGGGCATCCGGATTAACAAGCTATTGGAAATGCCAAAAACCCAAAGACATCTTTTATGTAAAAGGGTACTTTCTCACCCCCGAAGTGAAACCATGAGTTTTTATCTTCTCTCTCATTGGTTAATAGAAACCCAAAGTCCAATGTTGTGTCGTTGGTTGGATCTTTTGGGAATAGTTCACGATGAAAAAGGTGTTGTTGAAGAGATCCCTGATGAACCGCCTAATGAAATTTTACAACAAGCTGTCGATATTCTTTTCGAAGAATTTCCTCACCTATACGTTTCTATATATTTACAAGGGTTTTATGAAATGGAAGGCATGAGATGGAAATCTCTTGGATCCTTAATATCTTCAGATAGCCGATTTAAAATAGAAAAATATCAATCTGTAGCTTAAGATTTATGAGCCCTAACGAACTAAACGGTTCAGAAGAAAAGGAGATGCGTTTTGAAGAAGCCTTTAAAAAGCTTCAAGAGATCGTTAATAGTCTTGAGTCAGGCCAACTACCCCTGGAAGATCTTCTGCAAAAATATGAAGAGGGAAAAAGATTATTGAAGATCTGCGATGAGAAACTTAATCAAGCTGAACAAAGGATAATCGTGCTATCCCAAAGGGAAAATAACGGGGTTCAGAACAAGGATGATTAAGCTAAGGAGTTTTTTTAATCGAGGAGGAAATTATGGAAAGGCTACTTGATAGTATTGATAGTCCGGCAGATCTCAAGAAACTTCAAATTCCAGAATTGACGAAGCTGGCTGAAGAGATTCGGCAGGAAATGATCACGGTCCTTTCAAAATGCGGTGGTCATTTAGGACCAAACCTAGGCGTGGTGGAACTCACTCTTGCTTTACACTATGTTTTTGATGTTCCTAGAGATAATTTTGTTTTTGATGTAAGTCATCAAGCCTATATTCATAAACTCCTTACGGGAAGAAAGAATAGATTTCATACGATCAGGCAGCATGGGGGGATTTCAGGCTTCATGAGTCGCGAAGAAAGTGAATATGACTGTTATGGAGCTGGGCATGCGGGAACCGCTTTATCTGCTGCCCTGGGTATGGCGGCAGCAAGGGACAGAAGAGGAGGCAAGGAGCATGTGATCGCCCTTTGTGGAGATGCCGCTTTTACCTGTGGAATAACTTTCGAAGCTTTAAATAATGTGGCTTCAACAACCCAAAGACTCATTGTCATTCTTAACGATAATGAATGGTCTATCGACAAAAACGTAGGAGCTATAGCCAGTTATTTCAACAAGATCGTTACTAATCCTGCCTACTCTTACTTGCGCGATAGGGTAGAAAAGGTCCTGGAAAAATGGCCAGGGAAAAATGTGCTTAAAGTGGCTAGAAAAGCCGAAGAAGCTTTTAAAAGTCTCCTGTGGCCGAGTGTGATTTTTGAAGAACTGGGGCTGACCTATCATGGTCCCATCGACGGTCATGATATCAGCCGGTTAATATCCACCTTTGAGTTTCTGAAGAACCAGGAATATCCGGTTTTACTTCATGTTATCACTCAGAAGGGAAGAGGTTTTCCTCCCGCAATGGAAAAACAAAAGAAATTCCATGGGCTTGGTCCTTATAATCCAATTACTGGTGAAACACCTGCTAATCCAAGAAAGACGTTTTCAGAAGTCTTTGCAGAGACTTTGATTAAGCTTGCTGATATGAACAGGAATGTAGTTGCCATTACCGCAGCAATGCCTAATGGGACAGCTCTGGATAAGTTTCAACCAAAATTTCCTGACAGGTATTTTGATGTCGGCATAGCTGAGGAACATGCGGTAATTTTTGCAGCGGGGCTTGCCACAAAAGGATTTAAACCTTATTGTGCGATTTATTCAACTTTTCTTCAGAGAGCTTACGATCCCATTATTCATGACGTTTGTCTACAGAAACTTCCTGTCGTGTTCTGCCTTGACCGAGGAGGCTTATCAGGGGATGATGGACCAACTCATCACGGGCTATTTGATGTAGCCTATCTAAGAACGGTTCCCAATATTACGATTATGCATCCCAAAGATGAAGATGAATTGGCCGATATGCTATTTACAGCGATGCATCATCCAGGACCTGTAGCCATTCGTTATCCCCGGGGAACGGGAAGTGGGGTCGCTGTTAAAGAACGGCCCGAGATGATTCCCATAGGAAGGGCAGAGGTGATTAAACATGGTCGCGATGTAGCCATATTCAGCTTAGGGGTCATGGTTGAAATGGGCAAAGAGCTTGCCCAGAAGCTGGAAGAACAAGGTTATTCAGCTGCGTTGATTAATCCTAGAACGGTTAAACCTTTCGATCGGGGTACACTTGAGTTTTTTGCAAGGAGCGTGGATCTGATCGTTTCTATTGAAGATCATGTACTTGCGGGGGGATTTGGTTCCCTTATTCTTGAGGAACTTCAAGAACTCGGACTTAGAACAGCTGTCGTTAGAATTGGTTGGCCGGATAAATTCATAGAACATGGTAAAGTCGACATTTTGAGAAAGAAATATGGAATTACTGTTGAAAATGCTTTGGAACAGTCCTTGAAGATTTTGCGTCGTTCTAAGTCCGACACGACTCTTGAAATTGCTTGAGAACCTAACAGGGACAATATGAAAATCGTTTTGGCCTATTCGGGCGGATTGGACACTTCTGTTATTTTGCGATGGCTCAAACAAACTTATGAAGCTGAAGTTATCGCTTTTTGTGCCGACTTGGGACAAGAGGAAGAACTCCAAGGTCTGGAAGCAAAAGCTCAAAAACTGGGAGCTTCGAAATGCATTATTGAAGATTTGACCCGGGAATTTGTGAGCGATTATGTGTATCCAATGATTAGAGCCGGAGCCATCTATGAGAATCAGTATCTTTTAGGAACGAGCATTGCCCGACCGCTCATTGCTAAAAAACAAGTAGAAATAGCCAGGAGGGAGGGAGCGGATTATTTGGCTCATGGAGCAACAGCAAAAGGCAATGATCAGGTTCGGTTCGAGTTGGCTTATGCTGCATTAGCCCCGGACTTAAAAGTCATATCACCATGGAGAGAGTGGAATTTTAAGGGAAGAGAAGATTTAATAGCCTTCGCGCAGAAACAGGGTATAGAAATACCCGTAAGTCGTGAAAAACCTTATTCTATGGATAGGAATATACTCCATATCAGCTATGAAAGTGGGGTGCTTGAAGATCCATGGCAAGAGCCTCCGCAGGATCTCTTCAGGTTAACGAAAAACCCCGAAGAGGCACCGGACTGTCCTGAGATTATCGAATTGGATTTTGAAAAGGGTAATTGTGTAGGAATCAATGGAGAAAAAAAAGAGCCTGTCGAAATATTAAGATCGCTTAATGCACTGGGATCTAGACATGGAATTGGAAGGGTGGATATTGTAGAAAATCGGTTTGTAGGCATAAAATCGAGAGGAGTATATGAGTGTCCTGGAGGAACAATTCTTCATTTTGCTCATAGGCAGATTGAAACGCTGACTCTAGATAGGGAAGTTATGCATTTGCGCGATAGCTTAATTCCTAAATATTCTGAGTTAATCTATAATGGGTTTTGGTTTTCCCCGGAACGATATTTTCTCCAGTCGGCTTTTGATCAAAGTCAACATTTTGTAAGCGGGGTTGTTCGCCTTAAGCTATATAAAGGGCATCTCACAACTTTGGGTAGGAAAAGTCCTTATTCACTCTATAACCCTAAACTTGCGACGATGGAATCTGATCAAGGAGCATATGATCCCAAGGATGCAACAGGTTTTATTCGTCTGAATTCTCTACGACTCAGGACAATTGCTTCTTCTCAACAAGGAAAATAGCTAAATAGTTTTCTCTTTTACTATTTAACCCTGTAGCCAGTGAAGAGTACTTTCTGAATGAGTTCGAAGCATTCACAGTATCAATAGGCTTGAGGGTCTTTTTTTTTTAGGAAGATGTTTTTTCAGCAAAGCGTAGTCTAGTGAGCTTGTAATATTACAGATGTGAGGTTGACCTGCAGAGCAAAAGGCCAGAAGGTTTTGAGGAAAGACTGGATATAATGAAAGATCCCTTTTTAAGGGAAGTATAGCATGATCGATTTTTAATTAAAATGCCCACTTGAAATAAAAAGATATCTTGGTTATGGTTGTTTTTAAATTCAAGTGTGAAGTGGCATGAAATGAAGGCATGGGAATATTTCTTAGCTCGTCTTGCGGCGACAGCAGTGACGCAGAACATTAAACGAGCAGAAGACCACAATGATCACCACACTCGCGCTATTGTCGAGCTGATTTGTAAAACCGTGCTCGATTCAACAAGACATGACCCTATTGCAGCCGAGCGTGATGAACAAATATTCAACGCGGGGGCGCTGCGGGCTGCTTCTCTCTTTGCCGAAAAGCTCGGACTTGAGATCTCCCACCAGCTGAAGGCAGAATCTGACAATCTGCTATCGCAAGCTGGCTGCAAATGAACTACTCCCGCCAACCTGATGGTATGGCGTGAGTTTCGCGCTTCTACGGGAGTTCCGGGTTGCCTGGAAGGCTTGCCGGTCTTACCTCCCTCCATGCCTTGGCCGGTTCCCGGCCACCAATCTGTTTCATGACCCAGCTCAAAAGCAGCTTGGCGGCATTCTCATCACCTGAACAAGATGCGCCACAAGGACAATCATGCCAGCGCTGCGACAAGGGCTTTTTCTCCAGCCTGCCGCACAGCTGGCAGCGCTGGCTGGGCTTAAGCTTGCGGCTATCCGCCTCCATCGCCCAGCCACCAGCCTCTTGCGCTTTGTACCTGAGCATCTGATGGAACATGCCGGCTGCGGCATCGAAAATGCCGCGGTTTAAGCCTCTCTTGTACGCGCCGCCCAAGGCCGTCATCCCACGAATGTTCAACTGCTCCAGCCCCAAAACCGCAAAGGTGGCCACAAGCCAAGCGCTGGCCTGGTGGAGAAAATCCTGGCGCTGGTTGGTCACCTTCTCATGCAACCTGCCCAAAAGGGCGTATTCTTTCCTCAGACGGTTGGAGAGGGGAAAGCCTTTCATCTTGCCGCTGGCCTTTTTCACCGCTTCCTCCTTGCGGCAGATGCGTTTTTGTCCGGCGCCGATTCGTTCCAGAGAGCGCTGCAAATGCCGGGGATTTTCGATCCGCTCCACCCCTTCCGGCGTGGCCAGGGTGGCGAACGTTTCCACACCCCAATCCAGGCCACCGATCCGTTCCCCATGTAATCTCTCGGGCTCGCACTCCACCGTAACCGAGGCGTACTATGTGCCGCGGCGGTGCAGAATCTCGCAGGTTTTGGGCGCGTCAACCCTCCGGGCCTTGCCTCGGATGCGCAGCTCGCCAACGCCAGAGAGGCGCAACTTGCCGTGTTTCATCCCAGGACCAGAAAGCAAGCGCTAGCCATCTCCGTGGGTCTTGTAACCCCATCCTTTGAAACGATGCAGCGGCTTGAAGCGGGGAAACCCCGGCTTCTCACCGTTCTTCACCCGGCCGAAGAAGTGCCGGAAGGCTAGATCCAGGCGCTTTAACGTCAGCTGTTCGGATTGGGCGTTGACCGACCGAAGCAAGGGCGATTGGGCCAGCCAGTCGGTCAATGCTTTGCACTGATCGAAGAAAGACAGGGATTTTTGCTGCTGAATCCAGGCCCTGCGGCGTTCATCCATCGCCCTGTTCCACAGCAGGCAATGCACCCAGCGCAACCACTCCAGCGCCTCGATCTGGCGCAGGGTGGGATACAATCGATAGGTAACTTTACGATGCACCATGGCTTGAATGATATTAGGTTGCTATGGAAAAACAACCATTGAAGCAACTATACCACTGTGTTTTATCATGTCCATATCCTGTTGGAGCTGACACCAAAAACCGCGCCCTCCGCTCTGGTCAACAACCTCAAGACCGTCACTTCCAGGCTGATCCGCAAGGAGTTCTCCAAGCATCTGCGGAAGTTCTATTGCCAAAAGCCCCTCTTCTGGAGCCGCAGCTACTGCATCATCACCGTGGGTGGCGCCCCGCTTGCAGTCCTGAAACAATACATCGAGGGACAAAACATGCCGGACTGATCGCCCTGACGGACGATAGCGCCGCTTCATCACCACCTCAATCGCCGCCCGATTATGGGTGGAGCACTGCGGCGTGGGCTCGGGTAGAAACGCCTATGACGTCCCAAAGGATAAACTCATGCATACCTAAGGCTGTATCATCATGTTTTTTTCTAACAGAACTCATAGGGCTGTTCAGTCGTTTCTTGATTTCTCTCCATTTAGAGTTCATAGTTAGTCTTGTGATCAACGAAGCTTTCAAAGAGGAAGTCAATGTCATAATTGGTGATATTTCTCTACCTGGAACATTAGAAATTCCTCCTGGAGCAAGGGGTATTGTGCTTTTTGCTCATGGAAGTGGAAGTAGTCGTTTTAGTCCTAGGAACCAGTTTGTAGCCAAGACATTGAGAGAAAAAGGATCAGCTACCCTTCTTTTTGATCTTCTTACCTCTGATGAAGAAGCCGAAGATGAATTTAGCGGTATTTATCGATTTGATATCGGGTTGCTTGCTCGAAGGCTTGTAGGTGCAGCGCATTGGCTGAGGTCACAGAAAGTGACCAAAGGTTATGCAATAGGATTTTTCGGTTCGAGTACCGGGGGAGGAGCAGCCTTGGTTGCTGCTGCTGAGCTTGGAGAAAAGGTAAAAGCGGTTGTTTCTCGTGGAGGCCGACCTGATTTAGCGGGAGAATTTCTTCCAAAGGTTAAGGCTCCAACTCTTCTCATCGTGGGTAGTCTTGATGAATTTGTTTTAAGACTCAATGAACAAGCAATGGATTCCCTTCGATGCGAAAAAGAACTGATAGTTATTCCTGGGGCTTCTCATCTTTTTGAAGAACCGGGTACTCTAGATCGAGTTGCAACTTTTGCAGCAGATTGGTTTTCAGCCCATTGGTCCAAAACCTAACTTTATTTCAATTAGAGCCTACTCGTTCTGTCAGGCAAATCTATTTTTTTTATCAAGTATCAATAAACCGAGCTTTCTTGCCTTGTTGAAGTCTGTTTGATTTGAATGTCTGCATATAGACCAGAACTTTTTTTCGTTCAAGCCGTTCCTCAAACCCTAGCCAACCATTCCTTTACTTGCCAAAAGCGTCATTGACGTTGGGCAGGGCAGTTTTACCCCTTTGTTAGGTTCTGGAATTGAGCAAGCAAATCCTACCTTTTTGTTTTCATCTAAGTCATAGCTAAAGCTTGTTTGAGACGATCAAGGCTTTCTTTCAATACATCTACGATGTTTATGATCTCTGCCTCTGTAACAGTGAAAGGAGGACAAACAAGTAAAGCTTCTCCTGAAACGCCATCGACCATTCCTTGACAAGGATAGAAAAAGACCCCTAGCTCCAGAGCGCTTGTTATGATCTTGCCTAGACAACCTTCCTTTGGATCAAAGGGTTCTTTTGTTTGCTTATTGCGAACAATTTCTACACCCCAAAAGAGTCCCTTTCCTCTAATATCTCCCACTAGAGGATGATCCGAGAGTGCCTTTTTTAAAGACTCTCCTAAAAAGGCCCCTATACGGTTGGAGTGTTCAATGAGTCTTTCAGACTCTATAATCTCAAGAACTTTGTTTGCAACTGTACAACCTAGGGGATTGGAAGTATAGGTATAAAACATAAAACTTTTTGCTTTTTGTTCGCATTTTTGAACCAGTTCTTCTTTAACGGCGATCATTCCCATGGGGCTATATCCACTGGAAAGTCCTTTTGCACAGACGATGATGTCGGGTTCTAGTTTCCAATGTTCAAAGGCAAAACGTTTGCCTGTTCTTCCAAAACCCGTCATGACTTCATCGATGATCAAAAGCAGTTCATGTTTTTTGCAAATTTCAGCAACTTTTGGCCAATACTCATCGACAGGCACAATGGCTCCACCACTAGCACCAATTATGGGTTCGGCAATGAAGCCAGCAATACTCTTTGCGGTTTCTTCATTGAGCAGTTCTTCTAAAACTTCTGCACAAGCAATGCCACAGGATGGATAAGTCTTTGACCATGGGCAGCGATAACAATAAGGAGGTGGGATTTTAGGCCAATCGAATAGACAATGTTCGAGATTTTTCCTTCTTAAAAAATTTCCACTTGCGGACAATGCTCCAAGAGTAGTTCCATGGTAAGAAGTATATCGAGAAAGTATTTTGTTCTTCCAAGGCTTGTTTTCCATTGCCTGATATAAAAAAGTAAAACGCAAAGCCGATTCTACAGATTCCGCTCCACCAGTTGTAAAATAAAACCTGTAAGTTTGGGAAAACCAACTGGATAATCTTTTAACCAGATCTTCCAAAGGTTTTGATGTCCAGAGAGGAAAGATGTAATTGAGATTTCTTATCTGCTCCAGGGCTATTTCTGCAAGTTCTTCTCTCCCTTGACCGATGTTGACAACTACGGCTCCTGAAGCTGCATCAATGATCTTCTTCCCTTCTTTGGTGTAAAGATAAATGCCATGGGCTTTCTCTATTGATAAGGAGGGGATATCGGTTAGGGGTTTAAAGAAATGTAAAGAGGAAGGGATCATTGCCTTGTCCATTTTTATAAGCTGTAAACTTACTGTAAGGGTAACCCAAAAGAAAGGGAGAATAGATTGGAATTTTGCGTTTAAAAAAGAGAAAATTTCAAACTATGATCGGATTTAAAAAGATATCCCCACTTACCGCTTTTTCAATCGTTGTTGCAAACATGATTGGAACAGGGGTCTTTACGACGGTGGGGTTTCAGATTAAAGAGATCTCTTCTCCTTTTGTCATTCTCTCTATATGGGTAATGGGTGGAATCATTGCTTTGAGTGGTGCTCTTTGTTATGCTGAACTAGGAGCTATTTTTCAACGATCGGGAGGAGAATATCTTTTTTTAAGTAAGATTTATCATCCGATCATAGGTTTTTTGGCGGGATGGCTTTCAGTGACCGTTGGTTTTGCTGCTCCTTCTGCTGCAACGGCGATGGCTATGGGAAAATATTTTAGTTATGTTTTCCCTGGCATCCCGCCACTTTGGATTTCCCTTTTTCTATCGATTTTCGTTTATGTTTTTCATCTTTTGAGTGTGAGATGGGAGTCAATTTTTCAAAATATTTTCATCGTCATAGAAATGGGGCTAATCCTATTTTTTATTTTTTATGGTTTTGGACATATTGATGTAGAAAAGGTTAATCTTTTACCTCAAGCTGGAGATTTTTCGGTTTTTTTTAGCCCTCCTTTCGCCTTATGTTTTATATATACCCTCTATTCGTATTCGGGTTGGAATGCTGCAGCCTATATTGCTGGAGAAATAAAAAATCCTAAAAAAAATATCCCCTTATCCCTCATCTTAGGGACAACCGTGGTTATGATTATATACAGCTTACTTAATGCTCTATTTGTTTTTTCTGTTCCCAAGGAACAGATTTCAGGTCAAATCGAGGTCGGAGCGATTGTGGCAAGACAAATTTTTGGGAATTGGGGAAGCCGGTTCGCCGGTTTCCTGATTGGTATTAGCCTTCTTTCTTCTTTGAGTGCCATGGCCTGGACAGGCCCAAGAGTGGCTGCAGCCATCGGTGAAGACTATCCTATTTTCAAAATATTAAGTAAACGTTCGAGTAAAGGCGTTCCTTATATGGGCTTAATATTACAAGCATTGATCATGTTTTCTCTGCTATTGAGCTCATCCTTTGCGCGTATAATCACTTACGTAGAATTTTCTTTGGGGCTTTCCACGGTTCTCACCGTAGCAGGAGTTATCGTTTTGCGTTTCAAGGAACCTACCCTTAAACGGTTTTACTCTACTTGGGGATATCCCTTTACTCCACTTCTTTATGTTATCGTTGAGTCCGTAATCCTTCTGCAGGTTTTTAGACAACGTCCTATCGAATCACTGCTTGGATTATCTACTTTTGCTTTGGGTATCATTGTTTATTTTTTTTCTGTAAAAAGAACTGCTCCTTAACAATGAATCTTTTATGGGAGGTTAACTTTTTTCATAGTCGGATTTTTTGTCTTGAATAGCAAGGAGATAAGGATTATCACCGAGTTTCCAATAACCTATCTTGCCTGGTAGTCATTGTGTTGAAAAAACTTATGAGGAATAGAAAAAAAAATCTTCAAAATTATTTGAAAATTATCGGATCGGTCTTGTTTCTTTTTGTTATTTTTTCTTATCAAGCTCTTTTTGCTCAAAATGAAGAGGAAGATTTATCCCCGCTCAGCAATTCAAATATAGAAAGTATAAATACAATCAGCTTATTTTTGGGTGGGCTTCCGGTTGAAAAAAAGGAATCGGAACTCCTTTTTGATTATGAAAAGACCCAGTCATGGCAGTTGTATGCGCAATCCTTAGAAAAACTATGGCAAAAAAGAGATTTATGGTCATGGAAACCTATTCGAGAATTTTCCAAAGCCAAACTCAGTCGATTAACTGATCTTTCGCTGCCAGTTTTTTACCCTTTTAGTGGCCCAGATTTGATGTTTCCTCTGAGTCTTTTTCCTGAGGCTACTACCTATGTCTTGGCTAGCCGAGAATTTTCGGGAAGGTGCCTAACGACGGAGTCGGTAAAAACTTTTGAACGAACTTTTCCGCTGATTTTAACTTCCTTGCACAGTTACTTTAAAGCAGGTTATTTCGTGACCAAGGAGTTGCGACAAGATCTTTCAATGCTCGGGGGTAATGTTCCTCTTTTTCTTATCATGATTGTTCGATCGGGAGGCAAAATTATTGAATGTAAAACAACTGTTTCCAATGCAACTATCCGGTTTTATATCAATGGAGAACTCAAAACCCTTTATTATTTTCAATCAGACCTGTCTAATGTGGGTTTCGAGGGTAGCCTGAAACATTTCCTTTCTTCACTAGGTCCTTTCAATACCGTAATTAAATCTGCTTCTTACCTTCTACATGGAGGGAGTTTTTCTTCTTTAAGAGGATTTCTTCTTTCGCGTAGCCAGGCGATAGTTCAGGATGATAGTGGGATACCTTACCGTTATCTTTTTGAAGAAGGCAGAAAGGTCGCTCTTTTTGGAGTTTATACACCGCCTTTAAACATCTTCAAGGAGTTTTATCAAAAAGACTTGGAAGAGGCTTTTTCAAAGCAAGATCAATCGCCTCTTCCCTTTGGCTTTGGTTATAAATGGAATCCAAAGGAAGCCGGGTTGATCGTTTCTGTTAAAGTTGAAAATTAAATTTTTTTCCAAAAACTTAAAAAACCTTCGGTTTATTCTTCGGAAGTTGCTGTTAGCCCTTTTCTCCCTAAAAGAAGCTTAAGAAATACTCTATCCGAAAAACCTCCGCCATGAGATTGCCTAACCACAATCAAATCCATTGAGGGAATGATGAACATTCTTTGGTTGGCTGATCCAATAGATTCAATAAGATCGGCAGGGGCATCATTGCATAGGGAACCATTTTTCCAGTTTTCGTTATACCAGGGTTTACTCAGTTCCTGTTCAACATCAATTTCTCTTCCGTAGGGAGCTAAAGAGTTGACCCAAAATCCTATTCCATAAAGAGGATTAATAGGGCTTCCTTGGAAACATTCTTTTAAATATTCCCAAGAGATAATTTTTTTTCCTTTGAACCAACCCTTATGAAGAATGAGTTCTCCGAGTTTTGACCATTCTCTGGGAGTGAGCCGAAAACCCGCAGCTAGAAGGGGGTTGCCATGACCGTCTCTTTTAAATTCCACATTATGAATTTCCAAGGGCAACAGCAGTTTTTTCTCCATGTATTCACAAGCGGTTAAACCGGCTGCGTTCAGCTTTCGGTTAAGAAGTTCGCAAAATATTTGCAAGTGGCTAGGACCATAGGTAAAGATGGAACCAGGGGCCCTGATCGGCTTTAAAAAAAGGGCATGAAAGTTCCGATCCACGAAACCATCATTGTGAAGGTAAAAGGCAGGTTCTATGCCATCGATGAAATGGAGCAGGTCATAAACTGTAATTTTTTTCCTTGGATCGGTTGTTTCTTTCCATTCTTTGATCGTTAAGAAAACAGGTTCATGCAATGAAAGGAACTTTTCTTCTATGGCTTTCATTGCGATTATACCCCAAAAACCTTTTGTGCCGCTAAATATCCGGTGACGGATAAAGGGACCATTTCCGGCAGAATATTCTTCGTGAATAACTTGTCCATTTTTGATGATGAGAAGAGATAGATGGTTGTGTTGTCTTGAATAAGTAGCGGCTTTATCAACCTGAAGCCCAAAAACTAAGGAGCTTTTTAAAAGGAAAAGAAATAGCACTAAAAAATAAAAATAAAAACCTAACCCCATATACCCTCGTAAAAACAGGTGCGCTTTGATTTTTTAATAATAATTGAAGGATCTAGCTTAAAAAATATTTTTTTTGTCTCTCAGCAGTTCCCTTTTTTTCAAGAGAAGCCTCGAGTTTTTTGACATGCTTTTTTCTTTTGTGTTTTTTATGAAATACGTGCCTGGGGGAGTCGGAAGCTTTGGAAAGCGGTGCCCAGATTTCAGCAACCGGTGTAATTCCATAGTCTCCGAGACGGTTTTCTTCTAGTATTCCCTTGGCGATGGCGACCGCTAATGTCTTTCGATAGGAAGGAGAAGCTAAGAGTTTGTTTTCATGAGGATTAGTCATAAAACCACATTCGCAAAGAACAGCGGGGATCACAGAATTGCGTGTAAGTCGTAGCCTACGACGGATTACACCGAGGTCTTTTTGTCCTGTTATTCTGACCAGGCTTCGTTGGATTCTTGTAGCCAACCCAAAACTGTTCGCGTGCCAGAAGTAAGTTTTAATTCCTCTTTGGTGGCGGTCAGAAAGCGCATCGAAATGGATACTTACCAGTATTGTGTCTTTACCTAAAGAGTTGGCGAGTTTGACCCTATCATCCAGATCGACAAATCGATCATCTGTTCTCGTCATTATGACTTTTAGTCCAGATTTACGAAGTTCATAAGCAAGCCTTGTTGCAACATCCAGGGTCAAGTCTTTTTCTACCAGGTAATGGGCTACTCTTTTCCCGCTTGTGCCTCCTGAATCAATACCACCGTGTCCAGGGTCGATCAGAGCTTTAGAAAAAGGCTTTATAGCCAAAACTAAAGATGGAGAAAAAAGAAAAAAGAAAACAACAAACCAAGCAATATTTTTCACAACTCAATAGCGATTTTTTTGTTTAAATAGCCATTATAAATTCAAAAAAAACTTAGACAAGATCGAGATCTATCTTGAGTGGATACTAAATTTCACAACTCACTTTTTCTAATGCTTGCTTTTTAAGGTCCATAGGTAGTTATGGCTGCGCAAAATGGATGTTTTTTCCCCTTCTTTTTAAACCAATAAAAACTTGGTCAAATAAGATTATCTTTTTTTAGTTTCCCTGCTGCTTTCATTTAGCCTGATTGCCAGGGTTCATCGGCGTGATAGGAGCTGCGAACTAAAGGTCCAGATTCCACATGGCTAAAACCTAGCCTTAAGCCAAATTCTTTCCAGCTCTTGAATTCCTCCGGACTGACCCACCTGTCGACGGGTAGATGGTTTGGGGAGGGACGTAGATATTGACCTAGGGTGAGAATTTTGACGCCGATATGGTAGAGATCTAAAAGAGTACTTTCAATTTCCTCTTTTGTTTCCCCAATGCCCAGCATAAGACCAGTTTTTGTAGGAAATCCTTGTTCTGCGGATTGCTTGAGAACCTCAAGCGATCTTTCGTAGCGAGCTTGTGGACGTACCCGTTTTTGGAGTCTGGGCACGGTTTCAATGTTGTGGTTCAATACATCGGGTTTTGCATCCAACACTTTCATGAGACTTTCTCTATTTCCCCGAAAATCAGGAATGAGAACTTCGATTTTCGTTTGAGGATTCAATGCCCTGACTTCTTTGATTGTTTGAGCCCAGGCTTCTGCTCCTCCATCTTTCAAATCATCTCTGGCAACCGAAGTGATAACCGCATATTTTAGTCCCATGGCTTTTATAGCTAAGGCTACATTTTTAGGTTCTTCTTGATTTATGGGAAGAGGTTTAGCAGTCGTTACGGCACAAAATCGGCAACTTCGGGTACAACGATCCCCAAGAATCATGAAAGTAGCCGTTTTCCTACTCCAACACTCTCCTATATTGGGACAAAGGGCGCTTTCACAGACTGTGTGAAGATTATAGGAATGGACGAGATGCCGGATTTCATTATATGCAGCTCCTCCGGGAATTTTTGCTCTTAGCCAGGGAGGCTTTCTATTCATAAGCGATTGTTCCATAGGTAGTCAATTAATGAGGAACTTTCATAACAATCAACTGATTTATTAAAAAAAATAACGGTTGTATAAAAAGAGAGCTTTTGAATAATAACTCTTGATGAAGGTATTGATAACCTGTGGCCCTAGTTTTGAACCTATTGATCAGGTAAGAAGGATAACGAATTTCTCTACGGGCAAGCTAGGCATTGAGTTGTCTTCTTACTTCAGTAAATGGGGAATGGAAGTAGTGTGTTTGCTGGGTAGCCATTCTTCTTTACGCCCAATTAGTCCCCAATTCACTCTTTACCTTTTCGATACGAATGAAGGATTATGGAAAGAGATAAAAAAGCTTTCAGAGAGTCATTCTTTTGATGCAATTTTTCACGCGGCAGCTCTCTGCGATTTCAGAGTCCAACAGATTGTAGATCAATATGGAGAAGAAGCGATTAAAACAAAGATTACAAGTGATAGGGAATATTGGATTAAAGTTGTGCCTGCAGAAAAACTCATCGACAAGTTGCGCACCATCTTTCCAGACGCCTTGATTGCGGGTTGGAAATATGAAGTAGAGGCTGACTACGATACAGTTCTTTTAAAGGGGAAAAGGCAGATAGAGCGAAGTGGTTCAGACTACTGTGTGATCAATGGACCAGCTTACGGACTGGGTTATGGCATTTTAAATCGGGAAGGGGAGCTCTTCCATGTACCCTCGGTAGAAAAAATGGGGGATTTTTTCCTCCCTAAGATAAGCTTAAGGAACAAACGGCTTGACGAGTTACCCCCTTTTCATCTTGGCGATTGAATAGAGAGTAGCAATACCCACATAACCGAAGCCCAGAGTATGCATGAAAAGGGTCGGCAAGGAAAACCAGAAATGTTTCTGTATAGCTTGATAGAGGGCGATACAAAAAATGGCTGAAAAAGTGGTTTCTATAAGAGGAAGGGTTAGACTGTGATCGATCTTATAAATGGGCTTTTGCGAATTACAGGAGCCATTTTTAGGTGTTCTGACAAAAACGTTATTTTTGCCAAATAAGCCATCGATTACCGACTTTGTATTAGCGAAAGCCATACCTAGAGACATGGCCATGGAAAAAGGAAGGATAACGAGTGTGCTGAGCTGGAGCTTTTTGCTTAAGAAAATAATGACGGCCAGGTAAAAAAGATAAAATAAAGATATAATGGAAAAAAGGAAACCTAAAAATTCCTGGGCGCCAGATTTGGGTAAAGGGAAGCAAAAAAAGGTAATCGCATTGAGTATAACCAATATTGCAACAATAGGGTGAATGGAGTGAGCTAAAAGATGAAAGAATCCTTCTATTTTAGAAGCTGTAGAAAATGATCCTTTGAGTAAGGAAAAAAGATGCTTTTTTGCTGTTTGAATAGCTCCTTTTGCCCAGCGGTGCTGTTGCGTTCTAAAGGCAACGATTGGAGAAGGCAGTTCACTCGGAACAACCATTCTGGGTGCATAAACAAATTTCCATCCTTTGAATTGAGCACGATAACTGAGATCTAAATCTTCAGTCAATGTATCTCCTTCCCATCCTCCAGAGTCGATAATGCATTTTTTCCTCCAGACACCGGCCGTTCCATTAAAATTGAAGAACAGGTTGTATTTATACCTGATTGGCTGTTCAAGCAGAAAATGCCCATCTAAAAATAAGGCTTGGCAGCGAGTAAGGAGATTTGTATCCCGATTTAAATATCCCCACCGGGCTTGGACCATGCCTACATTCGGAGAATGAAAATAAGGGAGTGTTTCTTTAAGAAAAGAGGGTGGGGGAAGGAAATCAGCATCGAAAATGGCGATGAATTCTCCCTTTGCCCTTTCCAAGCCATACTGCAATCCACCAGCTTTGAATCCTTCCCTGCTACCCCTGCGCAAATGAGATATGTCAAATCCTTTCTTTTTATATTCATAAACCCATTTCGCTATGATCGCTGTGGTTTCATCAGTAGAATCATCAATGACCTGTATTTGCATTTTGTTTTTTGGATAGTCGATTTCACAAACTGCATGTAGTAGTCGTTCTACAACTGATTTTTCATTGTATACGGGTAGTTGTATCGTTACCTCAGGATAAGGATAGGAAAGAAGGTTGGCTTGTAATTGCTGGTCCCATTGAGATGATCCTCCCCATAACCTTAGTATTAGACTCATCCGATAGATTCCATGAATTAAAAGAACTAGCGCAAGAGTGAAAAAGCCGATGGATATCATAGTCAATGTCCTCGGTTGGGTGTTGTTTTTTTATGAATAGAAAGGTTAGCTGTTGTGCAACTGAAGAAAGGATTAGATCGGTATTGAGCCAAATTGTATGAAGAATAAAAAGAGCCTACTATCCTCTTTATAATTATGTTCATAGGCAGAATTTTTAAATATGCATCCTTAATTTGCGCTCGAATATATTTGGCAATTAAGATGAATATCAAGACAAACCATTTATCTGCTTCTTTTTGATAAAATCAAAGAAAAAAACAAGACAAGATTTTCTCATCTCATGGTCTGTCTTTTGGAGTTGTACTTAAAATAAGTGTTTTGGACCAGTGTCTTTGGTTTTATGGGACAAAAAATGATTGAAAGCAAGATAGTGTTATTGACGGATGGAAAGAGCTAAAGCTATTGCCTTAGATGGAAGAAAGATTAAGGTGAGGTAATAGCCAGTTCTTCTATAACCCACTTTCCCTGTTTTTTTTCCCACCGGATATAATCACATACTTGTGGACTTTTTAAAAGAAAACTCTTCCCCCTTTTTTTCCATTTGCCTTTAGATTCTTTTTTGAGAAGGTCATGGTAGGTTAATCCAGCTGCATGCTTGGTGTCGAACAACTCATGATATGTAGGCCCTTCCATCTTGGAATGGTAAAAAGAATGGTCAGTGGTTTTTGTCTTATCAAAAAAAAGATGATATAGGGGACCTTTGGACTTGAAATCTTTTTCTAGCTGGGTCTGGTTAACAGTCCATTGAAAATGCGGTTTTGAAAGATCTCCCTGTGTGTAAATAAGCAATGGGACAGCTTTTTTCTTTGGAAAGAAATGGATGAGTTTTTTCTCTTTTGTTTCTCTGACGGCTTCAATGTATTCCTTCATTGTATCTTTGAGGCTTTTTGCATGAACTTCGAAAAGATTAATCGAAGGTAGCGAAAAAATGAGAAGAAAAATAAGAAGGGTAGCTAAAGGTTTTTTAAAAAACTGAGTAGGCATAACATTAAAATTTAAAAGGGGAGCATTGCCCATGAAGAGACAAATAGGCTATGCTGCTAAAAAGAATAATATAGCCTAAAATATTAAAAAGGGTGTTCCAATCGGGTTTTTTGATATCTATATTTTATCTTTTCTTAAAAGGGAAAAGAAAGAAAAAAATAATGCTTAGCCGACAGACCTATCTTGCTTTCATGGGATATGGGAAATTGACCAAGTGCGCGGGCTTGCCCCGCCGCTTGGGGCGGGGAAGGATAGCGCGGAGGGCGTAGCCGTCCTTGGGTTTGGCTTCGCCGAAACTTCGCCTTTGGCCCGTTTTCAGTGTGGCGTCTGCAGCTGCCCTGGTGTACTGGCGCACGATGGAAATCGGCGCACCGCCACAGCTTGAAGCAAAGTACGACGGCGACCACAGCACGCCTTTCCAGTAACGCTTCTGAATGTCGGGCCGCTCTTTGCGCAGCAGCCGGCTGGATACGCCCTTGAGACTGTTTATGAGGTTGGAGACGGCGACCTTGGGTGGATATTCCACGAGTAGATGGACGTGATCGTCCTCGCCGTCCATCTCGATCAGTTGCGCCTCAAAGTCGGCACAGACCTTGGCGAAGATCGTGCGCAGCCGGTTGATGGCGTCGTCGTCGAACACTTTGCGGCGGTATTTCGTCACGAAGACCAAATGGACGTGCATCTTGAAGACATAGTGCCGTCCATGTCTTATATCTTGATTTTGCGCCATAGGCTAAGTATAATGTTTCCATGCTTATCCGCCAAGCCTTCAAGTACGAATTGATGCCAAACGGCCAGCAAGAGCGGCAAATGTGCCGCTTTGCTGGCTCATGCCGGTTCGTCTACAACAGGGCGCTGGCGTTGCAGAAGGAGCGCCACGAGCGAGGCGAGAAAAAACTTGGCTACGCTGGGTTGTGCAAGCTGCTCACCGAGTGGCGCAACAGCGCGGAGACGGCATGGCTCAAGGACGCTCCGGTGCATCCCTTGCAACAATCCCTCAAAGACCTGGAGCGAGCCTACGCCAACTTCTTTGCCAAGTGGGCTGGTTTCCCACGCTTCAGGAAGAAAGGCATGTCGGATAGCTTCCGCTATCCCGACCCGAAGCAGATCAAGCTGGAGCAGCACAACAACCGCATCTTTCTGCCCAAGCTCGGCTGGCTGCGCTACCGCAACAGCCGGGAGGTGCTCGGTGTAGTCAAGAACGTCACCGTAAGCCAGTCATGCGGTAAGTGGTACGTGAGCATCCAGACCGAGCGGGAGGTCGAGCAGATCGTTCCGCAAGGGGGTACGGTTGGCATCGACATGGGGATCGCCCACTTCGCTACGCTCTCGGATGGCACGTTCTACGCCCCGCTCCACAGCTTCAGGCGGCATGAGATGGCGTTGCGCAAGGCGCAGCAGTCATTGAGCCGCAGGGTCAGATTCAGCAACAACTGGAGGAAGGCAAAAGCAAGAGTTGGGCGCATCCACGCACGCATCGCTAATGTCCGCCGCGACTTCCTGCATAAGACCTCGACCGCGATCAGCAAAAACCACGCTGTAGTCTTCGTCGAGGACTTGCAGGTACGGAACATGTCCGGGTCGGCGGCGGGCACTGTCGAGGCTCCAGGCCGAAAGGTTCGGGCCATGTCCGGCCTGAACAAGTCGATCCTGGATCAAGGTTGGTTCGAGTTCCGTCGCCAACTGGATTACAAGCTGGCATGGCGGGGCGGCCGGCTGATCGCCGTGCCGCCGCAGAATACGAGCCGCGCCTGCCCGTGCTGCGGACACGTTTCGGCGGACAACCGCCAGACGCAGGCCTGGTTTGCGTGTGTGGAATGTGGTTTTGAGGTCAACGCCGATGTGGTCGGTGCAATCAACATCTTCTCTTGTGGGATGCAAATGTTGCGGGACGAAGGGCAGGACACGCTGCACGCTTGCAGCGGGATGGCGCAAGCCGTCAGCCCGGATGGCCTGTGGATCGAACCGCGCTGGCGGTCGGAAGCAGGAACCCACCGAAGCGACCCAGGAGAGGCGCCATGCCACCCCTGAGCGCCGTAGGAATCTCCGGCCTTCAGGCCGGGGAGGATGTCAATTTTGTGTCTTTATTACCCACTTTTAGCCCTGAAGTTATTCCAGCAACCCCAGGATCCTATAGCCTTTTTTTCTTTTTAAATCAGTTAACTTTGAATTTTAAAAACACCCAACTTATCGTTAATGAAGGCTATTATTGTTATTGCGGTTCTGCATTGGGCAAAGGAGGATTGCAAAGACGCATTCTTAGGCACCTGGACCAGATAAAGAAAGTTTATTGGCATATAGACTATTTAACTCCTCATGCCCGTTTTTTATATTTATGTTTTTGCGAGACGATCATTTCTTTAGAATGCGTTTTTGCAAAAGCCATTAACAAATTGCCTAATGTAAAAGCTCCATTTCCAGGATTTGGCTCGACGGATTGTACCAACAAATGTATAAGCCATTTATTATATACTCCAAAGATGTGGAATGGAGAAGAAATTGTAAAAAAGCTTATCCGATCGATTAATGACCATGAAAAATAAATGCGTTTTTAAATTAAATTTTTTTCTTTTTATTTTTCCTTTTCCTTTGATTCTATTACTTCTTATCTCCGCTCAGGGAGAAGATATTTCTATTATTAACAAAAACTTACAAGCCAGATCGGCTTTAGTATGGGATAGCGATCAGAAAAAAGATCTCTTTAGCCGTGATGCTGACTCTCAATATTATCCAGCGAGCACAACAAAGCTGATGACCGCTCTTATAACCTATGAAAAAACTAAACTCGAAGGAACGGTAACGATCCAACCTGCTGATCTTGGTTTAACTGAATATCCCGTTATTCGGTTTTTCCCCGGTGAAAAATATGCGGTAAGGAGCCTAGTTTATGCTCTTCTGCTGTCTTCAAGTAATGAAGCGGCAATGGCTCTAGCACGGCAATCTTGTGGTACGGTGATGAGTTTTGTTGATGAAATGAACAAAAAAGCCAAAAGCCTTGGCTGCACTCATACCCATTTTCAAAATCCTCACGGTATTTCTTATCCAGGGCATGTGACGACTGCCAATGATTTGAGAAAAATTTTTGAAGCCTTTTTGGATATTCCCCAATTAGTGAAAGTAGCAAGCTCGAGCAGTTATGAATTAGCCACTTTGGATGGTAAACCGGTCCAATACCTCATGAATACAAATAAGTTGCTTGACCTTTACCAGGGAATGGTTGCTGGAAAAACAGGCTGGACTCCGGAATCAAGAAATACTTTTGTAGGCTTCTGTCAGAGGCAGAATAAAAAACTCATTATTGTTATCCTTGATAGTCCAAACAAATGGCAAGATGCACTTGTCCTTTTGCAGCCCTTCATGGGAGGGCCGATTCAATGAACTCTTCTTGATTTTCTCATAATATGTTGTCTGAGCGATGCTTATACAGTAAAATTTTTTGGTGAATATGTCGCTGCTGTGGACAGATGCCGGAGTGGTTGATCGGGGCGGTCTTGAAAACCGCTAGGGAGTTAAGCTCCCTCGTGGGTTCGAATCCCACTCTGTCCGCATACCCATCACCATTTGTTTATGCCTTCTATGGAAAAATAAAGTTGTTTTTGTTATGATTTAATGTAAAGCGTTTTGTATGCTACTTCGACATTTCCAGAAATCTTGTTTATTTTTTGGTTTTTTCTGGTTTTGTTTGAATTTTTTCCTTTCCTGTTCCTTATTTGGTGCAAAGAATATTGTTCAAGTTTTTCAAGAGGCCTTGGAATCTGATCCCCTTCTTTCCAGGGAAAGTTATCTTTTTAATGGTTCTCAGGCTGGGGTTTCGCTTGCTCGAGCCGCTTTGGGCCCTTCCCTTTCAGTGAATGCAGCAGCTGGGGAAGGAAGCCTTATCGATGTCAATATCAATTCCTTTTCTCTCTCAACGGGGACCTCTTTTGAGTTCTATACGGTGCTTTTGACTCAACCCGTTTTCGATGGACAAAAGCTTTCGGCTTTGAAAGCGGCAAAATATCAACAACAGGCACAGGGTTCCGCTGTCCAATACCATAAACAACAGCTCATTTTACGAGTTGTACAAGCTTATTTTGGGGTATTGCAAGCGGAAGCGAACGAAAGGGTAGCGGAAAGTGAGCTAGAACTTTATGAAGAAATTCTAAAGCAAACGGAAGCTTTTTTAAAAACAGGGAAAGGGGATGTGGTTGCTGTGAAGGAAGCCAAAGCCCGCTACGATATATCCCAATCTAATCTCATTACAGCAAAAAATGCAGTGAATATTGCAAAGGCGATATTAGAAAGAATAACTCATAAACCGGCCACTGAACTGGTTGACGTGGTAGAAATTTCACCGATGAACCCTACTCCCAACGAAATAGAATCCTGGGTAAATATGGCTATGGCTAATCAACCTTTGATTAAACAGGCAAAGGCACTCTTAGATGCTTCTTATGCGCAGGTTGAGAAAAATAAAAGAGAACATTGGCCTGTCTTGTCGTTTGTGGGTGCATCAAGCCAGTTAGCGGTGAATGCTGTTCCGGTCAATTTGCAAGTTGCTGCAGGTTTTTTGACCCTTTCTTTGCCTCTATATGATGGACAGATTGATCAGAGGATCAAACAGTCTCAAGCCCAGGCAAAGGCGACTTCTGAAACTTTACGCGATACATCTGATCAAGCAAAACTTGACACCGAAGAAGCTTTTCTCAATTTGCAAAGTAGTGTGCTTCAGCTGAAAAGTGCAAAAACCGCCTTGGACTCCTCACAAACTTCTTATGAAGCAACAAAAAAAGGCTATGAAATAGGAACGCGATCGATCGTCGATCTTTTGACTGTGATTTCAGATCTGTCCAACGCAAAAAGAAATTATTACAATGCGCTGTATAATCATATTGTTTCTCGAGCACAACTGAAAGCTGCGGTGGGCATTCTGAGCCAAGAAGATATTATCGCTTTCAATAGTATCCTTAAAAAATAAGGAAATGGAGCCGTGAAAAAGAAAAATCTAAAGCTAGTTTTAGCGATTAGCTTTCTATTATTGTTAGGATTTGGGTTGTTTGTATATGTTCGCCACCATTTGTATTCTCAAGGAGTGTTGACTATCTATGGGAATGTGGATATTCGGGAAGTTCAGCTGGCTTTTTATGATACAGGCAGAATCCTAAAAATGTATGTCCAGGAAGGACAAAGGGTTAAAAAAGGACAATTACTCGCTGAACTTGATCCTGTACGTTTCGAAGATGCTGTGAGAGAAGCCGAACATACGGTAGAGCTTGATAAGGCTGCTTTGGAAAATGCTGAAATAACATACCGAAGGGACGAGGCATTAGCAAAAGAACAGTTTGTTTCTTTGCAGGAAAGGGATAATGCTTTTGCGGCTTTGAAAGAAGCCCGTAACAAACTCAAAGCCGATGAAGCTCGCCTTTCCCTTGCAAAGAGAGAACTTCAGGATGCCAAACTTTATGCCCCACAAGACGGGGTGATTGAAGATAGGATTCTTGAACCTGGAGACATGGTGACACCCCAAACCGCTGTATTTACAATGGCCCTTGACCAACCCGTTTGGGTAAGAGCCTATGTTCCCGAATCCTATCTTGGGAAAATTTTTCTTGGGATGAAAGCTGAAATCCTTACAGACAGCTATCCTGGAAAAGTATTTCATGGCTGGATCGGTTTTATCTCTCCGGTTTCTGAATTTACTCCCAAAAACGTCGAAACACCTGATTTGAGGACAAAACTTGTATATCAAGTCAGGGTATATAGTGAGAACTCCGATTATAGGCTTAGACTGGGAATGCCCGCCACGGTACGCATCCCCTTAAAACAATCTTATCCTCCAGAAAAACCTCCGTTGACCATGGAATAATGCCCTATGGATGAAGGCAGCTATTGTATTCGACTCCAAGAAGTAAGCAAATCCTTTGTGATTGCAAAAAAGCGGGTTTTTGCCATAAAGGAATTTTCTACTCTTATACGTTCTGGAATAATAACAGGGATAGTTGGACCGGATGGGGCGGGAAAAACTACTCTTCTGCGCCTTCTATCGGGTATGTTAATTGCCGACCATGGTAAAATAGAAGTTCTAGGTTTAAATCCCGCGCAAGACAAAGAAGCCCTTTCTACGCAAATAGGTTATATGCCCCAGAATTTTGGGCTCTATGAGGATCTGACGGTTGAAGAAAATCTCGAATTGTATGCCGAGCTTTATCGCATAGCTAAAAAAGAAAGAGAAAAGAAATATGAAGAGCTTTTAAACATGTCTGGACTTAGACCATTTATGAAAAGGCTTTCTGGAAGCCTTTCGGGTGGAATGAAACAGAAACTTGCTCTTAGTGCGGTACTACTTTCTTCTCCAAAGTTGCTTCTGCTTGATGAGCCAACGGTTGGTGTGGATCCTTTATCTAGAAGAGAGCTTTGGAAAATATTGCATTCTCTTGTTCAAATTCAAGGTCTATCGGTACTGGTTAGTTCCTCTTATTTAGCCGAAGCCAAATATTGTCAGGATATCATTGTTCTCGATAGAGGCAGCAAGCTCATTCAAGGAAGTCCTTCTTTTTTAGAACAAAATGCAAAGAGTATTGTATTGTTGATTTCTTCTGAGAAATTATCTTCAAGAGATCTCTTATTAGAAATCGCATCCAGTCCTTTTGTGATCGATTATTCTTTCGAAGGAAATTATATCCGAGTGGTCATCCAAAAAGATAAAAAAGAAGAGTTTTTAAGGCAATATCAGGATGTCCAGATTTCTTCTCTACCCGCGGAAAGAATGCTCTCGGATTGTGTTCTTTCCTATTATCACTTAGGGAGGGCGACCGGTTTTTTACCGGAAATAAAAGAGGTTGAAATTAGCTTTAAAAAATTGCCAAAAGAAAAAGTCATCGTTGTTGAAAAGCTCTCTCGGTTTTTTGGCAAATTTCAAGCTGTAAAAAAGATCAGTTTCTCCGTTTATACCGGGGAAATTTTTGGGATACTCGGTCCTAATGGAGCGGGTAAATCAACGACATTCAGGATGCTTTGCGGCCTTTTGCCTCCCACTGAAGGGAAGATTAGGGTAGGAGGGGTTGATTTAAGAACCTCTGCAGCTCAGGCTAGAGCACAAATTGGCTATGTTTCCCAAAAGTTCTCTCTTTATTCAAACTTAAGTGTCAAGCAAAATCTCCTCTTTTTCTCAAGAGCCTATGGCCTGGATAGGAAAACCACAGAAAAAAGAATCGCAGTGGCGGTCAATGAATATGAACTGGACAAGTATCTGGACTGGGATGCAGGAGGTCTTCCTTTGGGTTTTCAAAAACGATTAGCCATAGCTTGCGCAACCCTGCACGAACCGCCTATTCTTTTTCTTGATGAACCTACTTCAGGAATGGATCCCCTGAGTAGAAGGGAATTTTGGTCAAGAATGTTACGCTTTGCCCAGAAAAACACCACCTTGCTTATTACCACCCACTATCTTGAAGAAGCCGAATATTGTGATCGGCTAATCATTATTTCCAGCGGTAAAATATTGATGGAAGGTTCTCCCCATTCGATCAAAGCGGAGTTTCGTTCAACCGAAAAGCCAAATCCAACCATTGAGGATGCCTTCATAGGGCTGATCGAGCGAAGCGCGGAGGAAAATTGAAAAAAGAATTTTTTTTTACTAAACGGCTTTTGGGATTCATTCGCAAGGAATGGATCGAAATTCTTAGAGATCCTTCTAGTTTTGGAATCGCATTTGTGCTTCCTTCAATACTACTTTTTTTATTTGGCTACGGTATTTCTCTCGATGCCGTGCACCTGCCGATTGGCGTGGTTGTTGAAAACCCTACAGGACTGACTTCGAGTTTTGAATCAAGTCTAAAAAATTCGATCTATTTTTCACCCCAATCCTATTCAACGATTCAGAAAGCAGAAGCTGATTTTGAAAAAGGCCAGCTTTTAGGCATCGTTTGGCTGAGAGGAAACTGGAATAGGGAAACCCTAGCTTTCGGTCATGGCAATATTGAAACGATTGTGAATGGAACCGATGCCAATACTGCAAGGCTCATCGAAGGCTATCTGTTGGGAGTTTGGTCAACTTGGCTTAAAAGAGAAAATAGTGATCAAAACCTAAACGGAACTCTACCTGTCTCTCCGGAAATCAGGGTTTGGTTTAATCCTGCCTTATTAACAAGAGATTACTTGGTCCCCGGTATAATCGTCGTCAACATGACAGTTGTTGGAGCTTTGTTAACGGCACTCGTTGTTGCCCGGGAATGGGAAAGGGGAACTATGGAAGCTATGCTTGCAACCCCTTTAACTAAGCGGGAACATTTTATAGGCAAGCTGTTGCCTTACTTTGCATTGGGTATGGGAGGGATGTTTTTCTCTTTTTTGTTTGCTGTTTTTATTTTTAAAGTTCCTTTTAGAGGATCGTTTTGGATTCTTTTAACCGCTTCTTTTTTTTTCCTTTTGGCCGTTTTAGGTATTGGCATGTTAATATCGAATATTTCCCGGAATTCTTTTGTCGCCTGTATGATCGTGATCGTGACAAGTTTTCTACCCGCTTTTATGCTTTCTGGTTTTATTTTCGATATCCATTCTATGCCTGAACCTATTCAGTTTTTTACCCTCCTTTTCCCCGCCAGATATTTTATTGCTATTCTTCAAACCCTTTTCCTTGCAGGAAACGTGTGGAGCGTGATCGGCGGCAACCTGATGATTCTTGTTCTTTTTGCAGGGATTATTAATGGGATTTCCTATTCATTGTGGAAAAAAAGGATCGAGTGATGCTTTAAGCAACCTTTTAATTGAAAGGGGAGTAAAAGAAAAAAGATGTGGAATCGTGTTATAGGGCTGATTATAAAAGAAATTCTTGTTTTTATAAGAGATCCAAGAACCCGATTTGTTTTAATCGTTCCACCGGTTGTCCAGATGTTTGTTTTTGGCTACGCGGCTACCTTTGACCTTTTTAGAGTTTCATTTTGCCTGTACGATGAAAACAGGACGTTGAGTTCAAGAGAGTTTATTTCAAAATTTCAGGGATCTCCTATATTCATTTTAAAGAAGGAAATTTTTAAGGACTCTTTGGTTAGAGAAGAAATTGAGAGGAAAAAAGCCCTTTTCGTTCTTCATGTAGATCGCCGGTTTGATCGTGATCTGTTAGCGGGCAGAAGTGCAAAAGTCCAACTGATCATAGACGGAAGAAATTCGAATACTGCAGCCATTCTTTCTGGATATGCCAATCAGATTATTGCTGATTTCAATGCGGATTGGATAAAAAAAAGGGCAGTCGGTTCTTTACCATCACAGATTTCTTTTCGAGCTCTTTACAATCCTAATCTCCTTTCTCGTTGGTTTATTGTTCCTGGACTTATCGCTATCTTAACCTTTGTTGTCTCGGCTATGACCATTGGCCTTTCCATCGCAAGGGAAAAAGAGATGGGAACATTCGATCAGCTTCTGGTTACACCCCTACGTCCTATAGAAATTCTTGTAGGCAAAACCGTACCGGGATTGATTTTTGCCATGGGAGAGGCGACCCTTATCTTATTTGCTGCTCTTTTCTGGTTCAAGGTTCCTTTTAGGGGCAACGTGGCTATCCTTTACTTGGGGCTTCTTTTTTTTCTTTTTGCCATCATTGGCATTGAACTGGCTATATCTTCGCTTTCCGCAACTCAGCAGCAGGCTTTGTTTGGAGTCTTTTTCTTTTTAGTCCCCTCGATTATCCTCTCTGGTTTTTCCACGCCCATTCGAAATATGCCCGAGCTTATCCAGTACCTGACTTTTCTTAATCCGATGCGCTATTTTCTGGTCATCATTCGAGGTGTTTTTCTGGAGGGTAGAGGGCTAGAGAGCCTGTGGGATCAATTTGTTCCGTTATTTTTCATTGGATTGATCAGCATGAGTTTTAGCTGGTATCTGTTTAAAAGAAGACTCTACTAGTTATATATTTTTTTTGGAAAAAAACTCTATTATGCCATGAAAAGCTTTGATTCTTATATTAATTATAACGTATAATAGGATAAAGAGGGATGGATTTTCTATGAATAGTGAACCAAAAGTATATAAAGTTTTAATTGTAGATGATCACACTATTTTAAGGGAGGGTTTAATTCAGCTTATAAATTCTACTGCTGGGTTGAGCGTGTGCGGGGCTGCTCAAAACGCTCACGAGGGCTTTGAACTCGTTGCTAAAACAAAGCCTGATATTGTCTTGGTCGATATTTCTCTTCCTGGAAAAAGTGGACTGGAACTGATAAAAGATATTCATGCAGCTTATCCCGAAGTCGCCATATTTGTCCTTTCCATGCACGAAGAGTCTTTATATGCAGAAAGGGTTTTGCGCGCTGGAGCACGTGGATATCTTATGAAAAGTGAGGGAGGTCAAAAACTCATCACTTCTATTCAGAAGGTTCTTGCCGGAGGCATATCGGTTAGTGATCAAGTCGCAAACCGTATCCTTCAAGGTGTATCGGGAAAGAGAAAAGCCTTGTCCATAAGTCCTATCGAAGCCCTGAGTGATAGGGAGTTTGAAGTGTTCCAATTGATCGGGAAGGGCTATGGGAGCCGGCAAATTGCTGAGCAATTGAACTTAAGTGTTAAAACAGTGGAAGCTTATCGAGCAAGTATTAAGCAAAAATTATATCTTAAAAGTGGACCGCAACTTGTTCATTATGCCATTTCTTGGCAACAATCTCAAACAAGTGGTGTTGATTCTGAATCAACTCCTATAAAATAAAAGGCTAGAATTTTTAGGAAGAATATATTAAGGGATATGCCTATAGATGGTTTAGGCATATCCCCTTTTTTTTGTATCATTTGTCCTTAATGAACGGAATCAAGATTATGCTTAAAAAAAATACATATTATTTAATATAAAAGTATAAGTATTTATTTCTTGTAGTATCATAGGATAAATAGAGTAAAAACAGCTAGTTTATATAGTAACAAATTGATCTAAAGATTTAATATAATATGTTCTGGAAATATCCCTTTTCGTTTGGTCGTAATAACATGGTTATTTTGTCTCTCTTTTATAGGAGAGGTCTCCCTAGGTTGTTATCCTTTTTTTCCCTCCATATTACTGATTGCATCTATTTTTCAAGAATATTACGGTTGCCATAGAAGTTCGGTTGGCTTACCGGCTTCAAATTATCCACATTCTTATATGGATATAAATAAATACATAAACTGTTAATTAGGAGGAATTCTATGGCACAAACGACAACTGCTACGACTATTGCTATTCCCGAGAGGTCTCTTTTCTCGTGGAATAGGATGTGGTTGGGCGTGGGTCTACTGAGTGGTTGGTATATACTGGTCAATTTATATGAAAGAGCTTTTGCTTTTACAAAAGGACTGGATTATACCTCCGCTGAGTATCAGACCTATTGGATGAACTTGCTTTTGGCAGAGTTGGCATTGGAAGCTTTGGCTTTCATTGCTGTTTGTACTTGGCTCTGGATAACTCGGGATAAGAATCTGGAAAATATTTCCCCTGTTGAAGAACTCAGAAGATATTGGAACCTGGGATTGTTCATAGTGGTTTATACTGTGGCAATCTATTGGGGAGCCAGTTACTTTACTGAGCAAGACGGGACGTGGCATCAAACTGTTATTCGAGATACTGACTTTACTCCAAGTCATATTATCGAGTTTTATCAGAGCTATCCCATATATATAATCCTTGGGGTAGGTTCTTTCATGTATGCCATTACCCGCCTTCCCATGTTTGCTAGAGCCTTTTCTATCCCCTATGCGGTACTTGTCGGATCTCCCTTGATGATCTTTCCCAATGTAGGGCTCAACGAGTTCGGCCATACCCGGTGGTTCATGGAAGAGCTCTTTGTGGCTCCTTTGCACTGGGGATTTGTAGCCTTTGGGTGGGGAGCCTTGGCCATTATGGGAGTTTGGCTCCAGGCCTGTCCAAGGGTGTATGAGCTCATGAAGCAAGTCTATTATGGAAAGACTGCGGCATCACCGACAAAAGTTATGGATGAGCCTGAAAAAGCGGCTGATCCAATCTATTGTGAAGTGTAAGGGAATCGGGAAAGAAAAAAATCAACTATTATAAGGGGCGGGAAATTAAGGCCCGCCCCAATACAATGGAGGAAAAATGCAACTTTCACAAGCGGATGTGGAAATAAAAAACCTTGAGAGAAAGTTTGATATTGTGGTCATCGTTTCGATGTTTTTTGCTTTTATTGGTGGATATCATATTCATCAGATGCTTCTGGCTGGGGATTGGTCATTTTGGATCGACTGGAAAGATAGGATGTGGTGGCCTGTGGTTGCGCCAATCGCCGATATCGCTTTTCCAGCGGCCATTCAATCGATCTTATGGACGAAATTTAAAATGCCAATCGGAGCGACCTTTTCAACGGTGGGGCTCTTCTTTGGCCAGTGGATGAACCGGTATTGGAATTTCTGGGGTTGGGGAACCTATCCTTTAAACTTCGTTTTTCCAGAAACCTTAATCCCCCAGGCTGTCGTACTGGATGGAGTTTTAATGATTTCAAATAATTTTGTCATCACTGCCCTTGTGGGGGGAGAACTTTGGGGCTGGCTCTTTTATCCAGCGAATTGGCCTATGATCGCTCCTTACCATGTGCCTGTTGAGTATTATGGCCAATTGATGAGTATGGCTGATCTTATTCAATACGAGTATATCCGGACCTCCACCCCTGAATACATCCGTATGGTGGAGACGGGAACGATGAGGAGCTTTGCAGGTGGCGTGTTGGGTGTATCGGCATTCTTCTCGGGATTTGTTTCAGCCTGTATGTACTTTTTATGGTGGTTTTTTGGGAAGTTTTTTGGGTCAACAAAGTTTGTCAAACACTCGTCGGTTTAGGGGAATAAAAATCAAATGGAGGATAAAAGATGAATAATGTGACAAGTCATTGGGAAAAAAAGATAAAAAAAATACTTTATGGTTTAGCGGCAGTTATAATAGGTAGTAGCTTTTCTTCAGTCAGCTTTGCTGTACAGGGGATGGGTGCTAAATCACAGGAGGCCTTTTTAAGGATGCGGACGGTTGTTTTCTATGATACCCAATTTTCCTTTGCCCCAGCAAATAGGGTAAAAGTGGGTGATGAGTTTAGCTGTACAGGAAAAGTGATGCTTATGCCGACATGGCCGCAAGAAATTCCTTTTTCAGGGATTTCTTTTTTTAATTTTTTCGTTCCTGGACCTCAGGTCTTAAGGAAAGCCATTTGGGTAAACGAAAAATATTTTCAGTTTAACTCAGTGGTTTTGGAGAAGGGGGGAACTTACGCTTACAAGATGGTGTTGCAAGCCAGAAACCCTGGAACCTATCCGATGGGGCCAATGTTGAGTATGGAGGAAGCTGGGCCGTTTATTGGGCCAGAGGAGTTCCTCACCATTGAGGGGACAAGGGGGGGCTTTACAAACCCTGTGAAGACCTTGTTGGGAAATACGGTGGATCTGGAAAATTATGGTACGGCACGGATGATTACCTGGACACTATTAACGACTGTTGTCGGAATAGTCTGGTTAGTCTATTGGCTGTCTAAGCCTTTTACCCGGAGATTAGGTCTTGTAGCAGCAGGCAGGAAAGATGAACTGTTTAATCCTATGGATAGACAAGTTTGTTTCCTTTTTACTGTGGGGACGATTGTCCTTGTGGCTGCTGCAGCAATGATTACCAAAGCACAATACCCGGTGACTATCCCTATTCAGGAGACCAAGTATTATATTAAACCTCTTCCTCCGGAACCCACATTGATCCAGGCGGAAGTTACGGATGCGACGTATGATGTTCCAGGAAGGACGTTATCTTTTCATATCCAAATTAAAAATGTCGGGGATAAACCGGTCGTGTTGAAAGAATTTCTTACAGCGAACGTGCGGTTTTTAAATCCTGATATTCCTGGAAACAACTGGAATCCTTCGTTCCCTGAAGTCAATGGTGGGCCTATGAAAGTGAGTCCTTCGGAACCGATTAATCCTGGGGAAACAAAAACGGTTGAAGTTTCGATGCAAAGTGCCGAATGGGAAAACCAGAGGCTGACCATGTATCATGAAACAACCAATCGGTTTGGTGGGCTGCTCTTTTTTACTGACCCGAGTGGAACAAGACAGATTTATGCAATTGCTGACCAGATTGTAATTCCGAAATTTGGAGGTACTGTAGGGGGTGGAATGTAATCCTCTTATATTAAAACAACTCCTTAAAAACCCTTCCTTGGAATTTTTCATGGAAGGGTTTTTTCTTTAGTCTAAAAATCAGCAATCTTCTTAATCATGAAGAGGTTATCAATGAAAATACCCGTGGGAAGAGAGATTTTTTTCAAACAAAAATAAGAATTTTTGTCAGCTTTGATAAAATTAAAAAATATAATGATCTAAAGAATATAAGATGAAAATCTAGATTATAAGGATATTAATGAATTTCATAGTTTATTTTTATTTAGTACGAATAATACTAGGATTTATTACTAGTTGAATTAAGGCATAAGCACTAGATACAATACCGTTTATGGTCTAATTGTCAGCAAAGAGAATGATGAGTTACGGTTGCCATGAACATTCGAGTTAGCAAACGTTAACTTGGAATGTTAGAGGGGTGGGGGCAATGGATAAGAAACGGTAGTCAAATAAACTACTAGAACCTAAAAGAAACCTCATCCTTGATACAACAAAACAACAATCGGTAAAAGGAGGTTGATAAATGGCACAAGCGACAACGCAAACGGTATCGATATCGATTCCGGATAGGTCAGCCTTCTCTTGGAAAAACCTCTGGATCGCTCTGGCGATTATAACGGTCTTTGAGTTAGCCGTTAATGTCTATGAGCGGACCTTTGCTATAGCCAAGGGATTGGACTACTTTACTCCGGAATATCAGACCTATTGGATGAGCATCCTTTATACCGAGCTGATTCTCGAGCCGACTACGCTCATCGCGCTTTGCTCCTGGTTATGGGTGACCAGGGATCGTGCGATGGAAAATCTTGCTCCTGCTGAGGAGTTAAGGCGGTATTGGAACCTGGGGTTATTTGTGGTGGTTTATACCGTACTGCTTTACTGGGGAGCAAGCTACTATACGGAGCAGGACGGCACGTGGCATCAGACGGTGATAAGGGATACAGACTTCACACCGAGCCACATCATTGAGTTCTATCAAAGCTATCCGATCTATATTATAGCTGGGGTTGGATCAATGGTGTATGCCATGACCAGGTTGCCTCAATATGCGAAGGCTTTCTCAGTGCCCTATGCGGTGCTGGTAGGCTCTCCGTTGATGATCTTCCCCAACGTGGGATTGAACGAATTTGGACATACCCGTTGGTTCATGGAAGAGCTGTTTGTGGCACCCTTGCACTGGGGATTCGTCATGTTTGGCTGGGGAGCTTTGGCAATCTTGGGAACTTGGTTGCAGATTTGCCCAAGAGTAGTAGAACTGATCAAACAGGTCTACTATGGCAAGCCAGCTACCTCTCCTGCGGTTGTGTTGAACGACCCTGAGAAAGCTGCGGATCCAGCTCTTTGTGAAATCTGATATTAATTAAAAGGATTCGAATGAAGTGGCGGGTAAAACGCCCGCCGCTTCATAGAAAAGGAGGAAAAAATGCAACAAGTAGCTGCAGAAGCCGAAGCAAGATCACTCGAAAGGAAGTTCGACATTGTCGTACTCGTTTCGATGTTTTTGGCAATCCTCTCCGGCTTTCATATTCACCAGATGCTGACAGCGGGTGACTGGTCTTTCTGGATAGACTGGAAAGACAGGATGTGGTGGCCAGTGGTAGCACCCATTATGGATATAACTTTTCCGGCAGCATGTCAGGCAATCCTATGGACAAAATTTAAAGCACCCATAGGAGCTACATTTAGCTGTGCGGGATTGTTTTTTGGTCAGTGGATGAATCGGTATTGGAATTTCTGGGGGTGGACTCACTATCCTCTGAATTTCGTATTTCCTGAAACTCTTCTTCCGCAGGCGATTGTTCTAGATGGTGTGTTAATGATCACCAATAACTTCGTTGTAACCGCCCTGATTGGAGGAGAGCTTTGGGGATGGCTTTTCTATCCTTCAAATTGGCCCATGATTGCTCCATACCACGTTCCCGTGGAGTACTATGGACAGCTCATGAGCGTAGCAGACCTTATCCAATATGAGTATATCCGAACTTCCACTCCTGAGTATATCCGCATGGTTGAGACAGGAACAATGAGAAGCTTTGCTGGGGGTGTTCTTGGAGTATCAGCATTCTTCTCGGGATTCTGTTCTGTAATCATGTACTTCATCTGGTGGTACTTCGGATACTTCTTCGGATGGACGAAGTTTGTAAAACATTCGAAGGTGTAAAAATTAAAGGTGGAGGGGAAGATTTGATACTCTTCCCCTCAAACAAAAGGAGATATTGAAGTGAAAAAGTTAAACTTCGAAACTGGGATGAAAAAGCTAGTCAGAGTAGGAGCTGCCTTTTTACTCACTGGGCTGATGATCACTCCTTTATCCTCACTTTTTGCTGTGCAAGGAATGGGGGCTAAATCTCAAGAAGCCTTCTTGAGAATGCGTACCGTAACCTTTTTCGATACCCGTTTTTCATTTACTCCGTCTAATAGAGTGAAAGTCGGGGATGAATTCACATGCACAGGAAAAGTGATGCTGATGCCAACATGGCCGCAGGAAATTCCTTTTTCAGGAATATCCTTCTTTAACTTCTTCGTTCCCGGGCCTCAAGTACTTCGAAAGGCGATATTTGTGAACGAGAAGTACTTCCAGTTCAACTCGGTGGTCCTGGAAAAAGGAGGGGTGTACGAATATAAAATGATTAATCAAGCTCGTACACCGGGAATATGGCCAGTTGGTCCCATGGTGAGCATGGAGGAAGCGGGGCCTTTCATCGGACCTGAAGAATACTTAACGATCGAAGGATCCAATGCAGGATTTACCAATCCTGTAAAGACCTTGTTAGGCAATACGATCGATCTTGAAAATTACGGTGAAGCCCGCATGATCATGTGGACGCTCCTAACATCGGCTATTGCTGTAGCATGGCTCATATATTGGTGCTCCAAGCCCTTTACAAGAAGACTAGGGCTTGTGGCAGCGGGTAGAAAAGAAGATCTGTTTAGCCCAATGGATAGACAGGTATGTTTTCTTTTTACCATTGGTACGATAGTCCTTGTAGCTGCTGCGGCAATGATAACTAAGGCTCAGTATCCTATAACCATTCCGATTCAGGAAACTAAGTATTATATCAAACCTTTGCCTCCTGAACCGGCCCTTATTCAAGCCGAAGTTACCGATGCTACCTATGACGTTCCCGGAAGAACCCTGTCATTCCATATCCAAGTCAAGAATGTTGGGGATAAACCTGTCGTTTTGAAAGAGTTTTTGACTGCAAACGTCAGGTTCTTAAACCCTGATGTTCCTGGAAATACATGGAATGAAAACTACCCTGAAGTCAACGGGGGTCCTATGAAAGTTACGCCCTCTGAACCCATTAATCCAGGTGAGACTAAAACACTTGAAGTTTCCATGCAGAGTGCAGAATGGGAAAATCAAAGACTCACGATGTATCATGAGTCGACGAACCGGTTTGGAGGACTTCTCTTCTTTTCGGATACTTCCGGAACTCGTCAGGTCTTTGCAATTGCTGACCAGATTGTCATTCCGAAATTCGGTGGGGCAATTGGTGGAGGAATGTAAAGCCTAAAAATATATATATTCTAATAAAAAAAGCCCATCTTTTAAAAGAAGGTGGGCTTTTTTATTGCCTTATGTAAAAAGAGTTGAGTAAGGGCTGCTTTTGAACAGGCTTTTATTTAGCTTTCAACTTTTCAGTTTCTTTTTTTTCTATTTTTGAACTTCTAAATCTAAAAGAAAGAGAGAATATTTTTAGCCTAAGCGTTTAAACATAGCCAGAACAGTTTAAAGTGTTTGGCTTTTTGTATTGAAATTCATTAATGTAAATGCCCTTAAGTTAGGTTTTCTTTAAGACAATTTCATATAACAAAAGATGAGATAGTTAGGTTATCCATGGGACAAAGCTTTTTTTAACAAACAATAAACAATTTCAGCATGGTCCTTGTTGGAGTCTTAGTTAGTTGTTTTTAACTTATAGGCCAATCAGTCCCAATAGAGCTACATTTTTCTCTACGTAGTCTTATTTCTTTTTGTTTTTAAATCTCGATAGGTTCAATGTCTTATATCCGCAAATGAGTTGATCGCCAGTTTGTGACATGAAAAGAAGATTAAATAGAATGTATTTTATGGGATAATTGGAAACCAATGTGTTGGTAAGGGAAAAGACATAACCTGTTATGTATTAAATGGAAAGAAAAAATATTTTATAAATTAATCGTTAAAATGATAACGAATAATAAGATATGCTTATATATATAATAATTAATATATTTTATAGATTATAAATTGTTAATTTTCCAGATTGAATATCATTATTTATAAAAAGTTTATCATTATCTTTAATATCCCTACTATTGCACAGATATATGCCTAATTTTAAATACTCCAAAAGATTATTTGAAACCTTAAAAAGGATTAATTGATTTATTGTAGTCTCCAAAAGAACAAGGAGACAGAAAAGGAGGTTGATAAATGGCACAAGCGACAACGCAAACGGTATCGATATCGATTCCGGATAAGTCGGCCTTCTCTTGGAAAAACCTCTGGATCGCTCTGGCGATTATAACGGTCTTTGAGATAGCCGTTAACGTCTATGA
The DNA here is from genome assembly GCF_017310505.1 of Methylacidiphilum caldifontis. Classification (NCBI taxonomy): domain Bacteria; kingdom Pseudomonadati; phylum Verrucomicrobiota; class Methylacidiphilae; order Methylacidiphilales; family Methylacidiphilaceae; genus Methylacidiphilum (ex Ratnadevi et al. 2023); species Methylacidiphilum caldifontis. Next base: position 2,159,509 of record NZ_CP065957.1, read on the forward strand.
GCGGACCTTTGCTATAGCCAAGGGATTGGACTACTTTACTCCGGAATATCAGACCTATTGGATGAGCATCCTTTATACCGAGCTGATTCTCGAGCCGACTACGCTCATCGCGCTTTGCTCCTGGTTATGGGTGACCAGGGATCGTGCGATGGAAAATCTTGCTCCTGCTGAGGAGTTAAGGCGGTATTGGAACCTGGGGTTATTTGTGGTGGTTTATACCGTACTGCTTTACTGGGGAGCAAGCTACTATACGGAGCAGGACGGCACGTGGCACCAGACGGTGATAAGGGATACAGACTTCACACCGAGCCACATCATTGAGTTCTATCAAAGCTATCCGATCTATATTATAGCTGGTGTAGGATCAATGGTGTATGCTATGACCAGGCTTCCAGCCTATGCAAGAGCTTTCTCAGTGCCCTATGCGGTGCTGGTAGGCTCTCCGTTGATGATCTTCCCCAACGTGGGATTGAACGAATTTGGACATACCCGTTGGTTCATGGAAGAGCTGTTTGTGGCACCCTTGCACTGGGGATTCGTCATGTTTGGCTGGGGAGCTTTGGCAATCCTGGGAACGTGGCTGCAAGCTTGCCCAAGAGTATTAGAACTGATCAAGCAGGTCTACTATGGCAAGCCGGCTACCTCTCCTGCGGTTGTGTTGAATGAGCCAGAAAAAGTAACAAAAATGGAATTGTGCGAAATATAAGTTGAAAAAAAAGGGCGGGAAGCTTATTATTTTTGCCAGGGCTTCCCGCTCCACCTAAAAAAAGAAATTTTAGGAGTATTAAAATGAAAAGCTCTCCAAAAAGCAATCATAAAAAGAGATCCACTTTAATCGTTTTATTTCTTACGCTATTTTCTTTCTTTTTAATCATTCCTTCAGGATTTGCTCATGGTAGGCTTGTTCCTCCAAAGCCTTTATGCCCTATTCAGAAGAAAGGGGATTTTGCTATTCATATGGATGTTTTTCCCCATTCAAAACTTTCCGATCTTGAAAAATGTGGGACGGTTTACTGCCATGAAGTGCCTGTTGTTGGGGATATGACTCTGGTTTTTGACTTATTTAGTGTTCAAAATGTTCTCAATCATACTCCAGTCCGTATCGAGATCTATGAGGAGCCTTTGCATCGTATTACCACCTCTATCCCTCCAACAGTCTATGCAAATGGGATTGCTAAAATTCCTGTAACCTTTAGCCATCCTGGTCGTTATAAAATTATCGTTCATGTTCCGAAATCCGCCTCCGAAGAGCTTCTTAATAAGGTCGAGTCTATTACACAGGAACAGTTAGCACAGGATATAGATTTTGTTTTTCCTCTTGCAATTGGAATGCAAAAATATACCCTGGGTTGGGTAGCATCATGGGGAATGGGTTTGTTGCTTCTTACCTTTATTGTTGGCTTCCTTCTTTATGACGAACGTTCATTCTTAGTCAAATGGAGAATGAAAAAGATGGCAGAAGATGAAGAAGCCGAATAAAAGCTAAGGACTGTTCGTTTCGTTCCCTTTAAAGGATTGTCATTTGATAAATCGTTACTTTTATAATCTTTTTTGTTTTTTTTAGACAAAAATGAATCAAAAGTTTTTATGGCAAGCCCAAAAACCAGCCGATCAGTAGTGCCCGTTTCTGTTCCAAAAATCAATCCTACGGCTGTTGTCATTTTTGGAGCGACAGGTGATTTAACACAAAGAAAAATCATACCTGCTTTATATCATCTTCGGTTACATAATCGACTTCCCGAGCACTTTGTCATTATCGGTTTTGCTAGGAGGCCTTATGGTGAAAAAGAGTTTCGAATGCTTTTAAAGCAGGCCTTAGAGGATTTCTCCCATACCCATCCGATTGATCAGGAAGTTTGGCATTGGTTAGAAAAGAACATATATTACTTGCAAGGGGATCTAGCAAATCCTGAAGATTATATTAAACTGGCTCGCCTTCTAGAGACTTTGCCTGAAGCTAAATATTACAGAGCAAATCATCTTTTTTATCTGGCGACGGCTCCTAAGTATTTTCCTGTTGTAGCTGAGAATCTAGCCAAAGCGGGGCTCAACCCTCAAGCGGGTGAGTTGGAACAAAGACGGCTCATTGTAGAAAAACCTTTTGGAACAGATTTAAATTCGGCTAGAGAACTCAATGCTATTCTTCAAAAATATTTTCCAGAAAAAAGTATTTATCGTATCGATCATTACCTAGGTAAAGAAACGGTACAAAATCTTCTCTACTTTAGGTTTGGCAACTCTATATTTGAGCCCTTGTGGGATCGTAAGTATATCGATCATATTCAAATCACGGTTGCTGAAACTCAGACCATTGGGAGTCGCGGGGAGTACTATGATGCCGCTGGAGCTTCTCGGGATATGTTACAGAACCATTTGATGCAGCTTTTTAGCCTCATTGCCATGGAGCCGCCTGCTTCTCTTGAAGCGGAGTCGATCCGGGATGAAAAAGTTAAAGTTTTAAAATCCGTTCCTATTCCTTCTGCTGAGGAATGGATTCATAATAGCGTTCGTGCTCAATACGGACCAGGAATATTAGGAGGAAAAACAGTTAAAGCTTATAGGGAGGAAGACAAAGTATCCCGAAAATCATTAACAGAAACCTATGTGTGCGTAAAACTGGAGGTGGATAATTGGAGATGGAGTGGCGTCCCTTTTTATTTAAGAACAGGAAAGGCATTAGCAAAGCAATTTAGTGAAATTTGTATTGTTTTTAATCGCCCGCCTTGCGTCTTATTTGCAAATAGTACTAAAAAAGTAGCGAGAAATTGGTTGAAGATTCGCATTCAACCCAATGAAGGCATACATCTTCTTTTTAATACTAAGGTACCTAATCAACCTGCTCTGGAAGAAGCAAAAATGGATTTTTACTACCGAAAATATGGTGGTCATTATTTCCCAGAAGCCTACGAAAGATTGCTTTTAGATGCTCTAGCGGGAGAATCTACCCTTTTTACCCGTTCTGATGAAGTGGAGTATGCATGGAAAATTATCGATGCCTTAAGAAATGCTTGGAATGAGGAGGATTGTGATGCAATTCCTCTGTATGCCCCTGGATCGATGGGCCCTGTTGAAGCTGACGAATTGTTGCGTAGGGATGGAAGATACTGGGGACCCCCACCCAAAGAAGAAGAAGATATAGGAAATGGAGAAAGTTAAGCGTTTGACTTGCTTTATGAAGCGGATAGAAACGGTCATTTTTGAAAAGCAAGAAGCATGGTTGGATTATCTCTGTATTTCTTTTAAGAAAGTTATAGATACTGCGTTGACCAACAAGAGCGTATGCCACATTGCCTTATCCGGTGGGAGTACGCCTACTCCTTTCTATGAACGGTTATCCAAGGAACATTTGCCCTGGGAAAAAATAGTTTTTTGGCTGGGTGATGAACGTTGGGTAGATCTTTATGACCCTCAAAGCAACGAAGGAATGATTTTAAGGGCTTTTGGAGAAACTTCTAAAAAAATTCGTTTCTATGGCTGGCACCTGTCTCATGACCCTCAACAAGCAGCTTCTCTCTATGAGAAATTAATGATTGAAAAAATGGGTGATCCTCCCCTTTTTGACTTAATTCTTTTGGGTATTGGAGAGGATGGTCACATAGCTTCCCTTTTCCCAGGCAGTCAAGTCTTAGAAGAGAATAAGAAATATACCTCCATTTCTTTACATCCTTCTGATGGCCAGATCAGAGTAACTTTTACTTTCCCTTTACTGAATCAGGCCCTTCAGGTATGGTTTTTAGTTTCAGGCAACAGAAAGCAAAAGATTATTGAGGATATCCTTTCATTTCAAACTGACGTTCCTGCAGCAAAACTCACTACTCAAAAACAACTGTTGATCTGGCTTAAAGATCATTCCTCTTGATTTAAGTTGTAGTGAACAAAAGAAGACAAAACCCTAAAGGAATAGAAAAAATAGAAAATCTGGGAGCTAAAACATCTAGAGTTTTGTGGCTATATTTTGGAGTTTTAATTTGTTTTTTAAAAGTAGGAGGATGGAGTGCTGATTTAGAAGACCAACAAGAGGGTCTTTTTGCCAAAGCTTATCAAGATGCCTTGGTAGCCTTCAAAAGACTGGATTTGGATGAAGCACAAAGATCAATTTTAAAAGCCCAAGAGCTCAAACCAAAAGATCCAAAAGCTATCGTATTGGCTGCACGGATTTTTTTACAAAAAAAAGAGTACGATAAAGCCGAAAAAGAGCTTTATAGGGTTTTCAAGTTACAACCCGATTATGGAGCTGCCTACCAATATTTAGGAGAAGTTTTTTATGCTAAGAAGGATTATAAAGAGGCCCTATACCGGTTTGAGCAGGCTGCGATGCACGATTCGTCTAGCAAAGAAATCCTTCTTAAAAGAATCTATTGTACGATAGGATTGGGAAGAATGGATGCTGCAGAAAATTTACTATCCGGTCTAAGTGCTTTTGATGAATCTTCTCCAGGATATTATTTTGCCAAAGCAGCCCTTTGTCGCATGCGTAAAAAGTATAATGAAGAAAAAAAACTTCTTGATACGGCCCGAATAGTCTATGGCAACGATGCTTTTAGTCAGTATCTTCGTGATTATGAATCCTTGTTTGCCAAAAAAGAAACTTTAGATTAAATTGTTGGCTTTAAAGAGAAAAGGGAAAAGGCGGGGTAGCCAAGTGGTAAGGCCGGGCTCTGCAAAAGCCCTATGCGTGGGTTCGATTCCCACCCCCGCCTCGATTGAATTTTTGACGGACAAGTTACATCTGAAATCAAAAGGGATGTTTAGCTGCTTAACTCTAGAGTTCTTTAATAATTTTGGAGAATGCCTTAAATAAACTGCTTAAGGATCTTTGAGGTTCTTGAGGAAACATATTGATCTCTTAGTTTTTTAAAGCTTTTCGTGTTGGATTTAAAGACTGATCCAATATGTTTTTTTTCGATGAAAACCAAAAAGTTTTTTTTCAAGAGACTGTGAGAAGCCTAGTTAAAGAAAAAAAATGACAAGTAGAATTTTACGAATACGTTGGTTTAAAAAGAGGCTATTACTGCAGGCACATCTGTAAGAGATCCCTCTTTGGTTGTGCCTGGAAACTGCCTGGATTTCCTTTGGCCTCTTGTTTTAATTTGGATGTGCACAGCGCGATACAACAAAGAGCTTCAAATAAGACAGCAGAAGAAAAAAAGGGTCGATACTTAGAAACTTTCTCCTAGAAGAAGATAAAGAATTAGAACTTATTATTGAGCTTACTTTGCCATTTGTTTTTTTCGTGACTTTTTTTAATAAAAATTTAACAATGAGTAAAACTTAAATAAAGAATGAGAATAAGGTTTAATAATCTTCTAAAAAAATCTTCGGTAGAGGGACAAAATAAAAACAGGCTCTCTGACGAAGATGTATTTGATGAAAAAAGGAAGGCTACATCAAATAAAAGCGCTTCTTCTATCCGGAAAGGAAAGTGTGTTAATTTTGAGCAATGCGAAGAAGCGGGCAAGGTTATAGAAGTTCCATCAAATGAAGAATTTGTTTGTCCATCCTGTAATCATCCTCTAGTAGAGATACCCCAAAGAGCTGTTAAGCGTCCTTTATCACCACTCCTATGGAGTGCAGGCGTGGTTCTAAGTCTTCTTTTAATCATATTTTTTTTAACCCCTTCAATCAATGGTTTATTCAATGGGGGAAATGGATTATTCAGGGCTTTTGAAAGAAAACCATCCTTACTTCAGGCCGAACAAGCAATAAAAGCCCAACTCCTTAAAGGTTTTGATTTTGTAGACATTAAAGAAAAGAGTGCCATCAAAAACCAAGATGGTAGCTGGACTTTAGCCTATGATGTGACGGTCCGTCCTTCGACTCCTTTTTATTGGGTGCCTGTAGGACCTGTCCTTTCTGGAAGGGAGCGTCTAGGAGGAGTACCTAAAGATCTCTATGATTGGGCAAAATCTCATCTAAAGGAGCTTCTTTTTACTCTGGATCAAGAACCGGGCATGACTTATTACATGGATCAAAAGAGAACGGGCTTCGATCCGAACCAAGATGTCACTTTTTTGTGGAAAGCTAAAGCCGTTCAACAGCCAGATAAAAGCTGGAAGTTTTTAAATGACCAGAACATCTTTCCTTGGAACCAGCAACAAGACCTTGTAGTACCCGGTAGCGAAAAAACTGTTTTGCGTAATGGGTATGATCTATCCCTGGCTTTAAGACAAGAAGAAAGCCAATGGACTGACTATGTGAATCGTTTAAAGGAAATCGATCAACAGGCAACACAAACCTATAAAGAGGAACTTTCTGGAATATCCGGACCGGGGAGAAAGCCTAAGTTTTTACAACCAGGTACGGGCGGGCCCACAACAGCGGGCGAAGGAGCAGGGATAGGCGCAGCTGGCGGTGCACTTATTGGAGGACTAGCTGGAGGAGGTGCGGGGGCTGGATGGGGTGCTCTTGGTGGAGCTATCCTTGGAGGACTCGGAGGAGGTTATTATTCTTATGAGAAAGAAAAAAGTGCTTACCGTAATAGGGTGGCTGCTTATCATGCGGCGATAAGAAGGGCTAAGGCAAGGGCAAGGGAGGAAAAGGAAAAACTTCTTGAACAATATGCCCAAGAACTAAGACAGAATGCTCAAAATCGAATGCTAGTGCTCTCAGGTTTTAATCCTTCTCCCTATACACTTCAGAGCAATGGTTCAGTTTTCAGTACCACTCCCGCTTATCCTTCTCCTTCTAATGCCTATCCAACCCCTCCCTTTGTTTCAACCCCTTCTTACCCTGCGAATCCTCAACCATCTGTTCCACAACCAGGAGGATATGTACCGGCTCCAAACCCTGCTGGATATCCTTCTTCTCATCCATAAAGTTTTGCCTTTTTGCCCTGTGACAGGGCATATCCATTTCTTCCCTTTATTTAGCCTAAACCAAAAAGGATAGAAAATTAGAAGTGCATTTATATAAAAAGCAAACGATTTCCTAACTCAGTAAATACTATTTTTGGTCTCTATCTCCTAGGTATATGATCGGATGAAGGGCTTATAGGGCGAGTATACTTTTAAAGAAAGAAATAGCTGTTTTTATCCGTACCGACTTTGTGAAGAAGCCTCTTTGTTGTTCTTTACAAAAGGTTCTCTTTTTGGTTTTGACGTAGAAATCCCTGGAGAGAAAGGCCAAGTGATTGGGATAGTACCAAGGAACAACTTAAAAAAAACAGTTATTCTAACTTTTTTGGATCGATATCTGCAACTTCAATGGCTACAAGTCTATCCAGAAGAGCAAGCTCAGTTCCAGTGGATTGGGCTAAAGCAACGATATAATTATGTAGGAAGCTTTCAGCAATGAGGGATTCAACCGTGATGGCTAGCCTATGCCAACTGTCCATGAATTCAAAGACTTCATGGGGAGAAAAGTTTGTTGCAAATTCTTTTTGCAGGGTCATTAAAATCCAACCCCAAATGGAGAGCATCATTGGGTTTTTGACTTTTCTTTTAATATGGATAACTCCAACTGCTGATTGCCAAGACCAATAGCCAAGGTCGAATGGGCCCGTTATAGTTTTCTGCCACCAATGTTGTAAATCGGGTTCACGTAAGGGTCTTTCTCCAGCTTTGAAAATAGTCTGAGTGGTTGGGTATTCAAAAAGAACATCATAGAATCCTTTTACGACTTTTTCTGCAATTCTTTCATGAAAAGGTTTTAATCTTTGAAAAACCGATTCATCATGGGAGTTAAACCTTAATTGGGTTGGAATCATCTCAAGAATGGACTGGGTCAGTTCTTTAAGATTAGTATTCATGGGTGGAGGAGAATAGTGAAAGAAAAATAGGAAAAGAGATGAAATTAATCAAGGAAAAAGATTAAGAATATATCAGAAAAACTTAAGAACTCTATTCATTGGGAATTGATCGAAACAACAAGATCATTGAGAACCTTTTTTGCATCTCCGAAAAGCATAATCGTTTTGGGTGAATAAAAGAGGTCATTGTCAATTCCTGCAAATCCCGTTGACATACTCCTTTTAATAAAAAGAATCTGTTTAGCCTTATCAACATCAAGTATGGGCATGCCGTATAAAGGGGATCCAGGATTCTTTCTTGCAGCAGGGTTAGTAATATCATTAGCACCAACAACTAAAACAACATCTGTTTCTGGAAAAAGCGGATTAATCTCTTCCATTTCGACAAGCTTATCATAAGGCACGTCAGCTTCAGCCAATAGAACATTCATGTGACCAGGCATTCTGCCAGCCACTGGATGAATCGCAAATTTGACATCGATACTTTTATTTTCTAAGACATCGGTCAATTCCTTGACCACATGCTGTGCTTGAGCAGCGGCCATACCATATCCAGGGACAATGACGACTTTTTTAGCCGCTTCAAATAAAATAGAAGCTTCTTTAGGAGAAAGGCTTTTGACCACTTTACCATCTCTTGAAGGGTCAACAACGTCAATGACCTGCCCCATTCCTCCAAAAAGAACATTCGTAAAGGAGCGATTCATCGCCTTACACATCTGAATTGAAAGGATAAGACCGGAACTGCCGTCCAAGGCACCAGCAATGATAAGCAACTTGTTGTTAAGTAAGAAGCCCATGAACGAAGAAGAAAGCCCAGCGTAGGCGTTAAGAATCGAGATGACTGTTGGCATATCCGCTCCTCCAATAGGCAATACTAAAAGGATTCCAAAGAGGAGCGAAAAAATGATTAAAGAAATGAAAAGCAGGGGATGATAGCCAGCTTGAAAAATCATATAGGCGCTGAGGAGCAAACAGAAAGCAAAAACTGAAAAACTCACATAATTTCTTCCCGGGTATAGAATAGGTCGAGTAGGGATAATTTCTTGAAGCTTTCCGAAGGCCAGTAGACTACCCGTAAAAGTCAAAAACCCAAGGAACACCTCTATGGACAAAACAACCAGTTGGGGTAGAGAAAGCTGACTGGCCTTGAGAAAATATTCAGTTGTTCCTACAAGACCTGCTGCCAAGGCTCCAAATGCATGGGATAGAGCTGTTCTTTGGGGAACAGCCGTCATGGGCATAAGTACAGCCATGGGGGTACCGATAGAAGCGCCTATGACTATTCCTATGGCTATCCAGAGATAGCCGTGGATATCGGGCTTAAGAAGAGTAGCCACAATTGCCAATGCCATGCCTGCACTTCCTGCCCAGTTTCCCCAGCGCGATGTTTTGACTTCGCTCATCCATTTAAGGGAAAGAATGAAGAGTGCAGCAGAGCAGATGTAAACGAATTGAATGATGTTCTCCATGACCCCTTTCCTCCACCAAGCTTATTTGCTTTTCTTGAACATCTTAAGAATTCTATCGGTAATTAAAAAACCCCCTACAGCATTAATCGAAGAAGATATGATAGCTATAGTGCCTAAAACAATTACCCATGTTTTTTCTCCTTCTCCAGTAAGAGCAAGGGAACCGACTAAAGAAATCGAAGAGATAGCATTGGTCAAAGACATCAGAGGGGTATGGAGCAGACGTGAAACATTGCGTATTAATTCTAATCCCAAAAATGAGGCTAAAACAAAGACGTAAAAATCGGTAAGCCAATCACCCAATGTCATGGATTAATCCTCCTTTGTGATATAAAAACTTATTCATGTAGTTTTTGGTTCAAGGCACCGAGAACTTTCTCATGGACAATTTTCCCTTCTCGAACAACCAATGTATTTTTTATGATTTCATCTTCCCAGTGAATAAATAATTTATTTTCTTTAAAAAAAAGTGAAAGAAAGGATTGGATATTCTTTGCATAAAATAGACTTGCTTGAGGAGCCATAGAAGAGGGAAGATTTAAGGGGCCATGAATGACAACATGATTGTGAACAACCGTTTTCCCAGGGACAGTCAGTTCACAATTTCCTCCCTGTTCTGCGGCAAGGTCAACAATAACAGTGCCCGGTTTCATGTTTTCAACGGCTTCCTTGGATATGAGCTTTGGAGCTTTTATTCCTGGAACAAGAGCGGTGGTAATAACGATATCCGCCTTTTTGCATTGATCAATAATAAGCTGGCGTTGCTTAGAATAGAATGTTTCGGATTGAGCCTTGGCATAACCTGATCGATCTTCAACATCCTGAGCAGTAATGGGTAAATTAACGAATTTAGCACCCAAGCTTTCAACTTGCTCCTTAGCTATGGGTCTAATGTCATAAGCTTCCACCAAAGCGCCCAGCCTCCTGGCTGTGGCAATGGCCTGTAAGCCAGCAACTCCAGCGCCAATAATAAAGACCTTACAGGGAGGGATCGTTCCTGCTGGGGTGGTGAGCATCGGCAGGAATTTAGGAAGAGTATGGGCTGCTAGAATAACTGATTTGTAACCAGAAACGGTGCTTTGAGAACTTAAGGGATCCATAGACTGTGCCCTACTAATCCTGGGGATGAGATCAAGAGAGAAAGCGGTAAGGTTGCGGGCAGCGATCTGCTTGACTAGATCAAGATTTAACAGTGGGTATAATAAGGCTATCAGAATGGAATTTTCAGCGAAATAAGCGATATCTTCTAAGCGAGGAGGATGAATAAGGCAGATAATGTTTGCCTTTTTAAGGACATCATAGCCATGAGCTAAAATTTTAGCTCCTTTATCGACATAGGACTCGTCGAAATAGCCTGCACCAGCTCCAGCCCCAGATTCAATAAAAACCTCTAATCCTAATTTTAAAAAAGAGGGAAGAACTTCAGGGACTATGGCAACCCGATTTTCACCGGGGACTTTTTCTTTAAGAATGCCAAGGGATGCCATAATTTTTACTTCTCATTTAATGAAGGAATAGGACACTATTATTTTATCATAAAGAAATCAAGTCTAGATTGCTCTGTTTTTTTCTAATCAATTTACTGTTTTTTTTGATCCCTCTTAACGAGTAGTATAAACAAAACTCCATAATAGCTTAAAATTCTATTGTTTCAAAATAAAAGAAATCTTTTAATCCTTTGCCCATGTGTTATCTGAGGGAAGGAAAAAAAGATTTAGCTGAAGCGTTTTGAAGTTTTTCTTGATTTTTATTTAATGGAAAGATTGTGGAGTTCTTCAAGGGCATGATTTAAGTCGCTTTCTGTATTGCTTCCATAATTATGCCGACAAAAATACATGCACCGAAGCGTAACAACTTGTCTCATCAGATCCCTTACTTTGAGAAGTTTTTGATGCCAATTTTTTAGGCTTTCTTTTGTTATGGGAGCGTTGAAATCAAGGGTAGAGTTATCTTTTAATTGGAATCGTCCAGCTCCATTGATTTCTTCAGTGTCTAATGTCGATGGAGGATGAAAAAGGGGCTTATAATGAAGCCCATCATCTACAAGATGTGCACGCCATGAAACGAATACTTCGGCTGAGTTTTTCTTTCTTTTCGTTTCTATGTTTAAAATAGTTAATTTTTCGCCCGCTTCCGGGAATAGATCTTTATAAAGAAAATCTGACACTTTTTGTTTAATCGCTTCCATATTATAAGCAGTACTCTGGGGATTTGTGACATTTCCACAAATGAACAAAAAAGGGAAAATCAAAAAGATTAAACTTTTATTCACTCAATAATATAGCCAGAAAAATCGATTAAATCTAGTATTCGAATAAACTATCCACTGGTGGCTTATATCAGAACTTATAAACCAAAGTGGCTTGAATCCAAAAAGGCATTCCGGCTACAATATCTTCATAATTAAATGTTCTTGTTCCGTTTGCTCCCATGCCAAAAGCAAGCCAATAGGGTTCGTTAGTAAAGTTATAAAAATAAAGCCTAGCTTCCCATCTCTGAGCGGTATAAAAAAGGGTGGAATTGAGGATGAACTGCGTAGGGATGTGGGTTGTATAGTTGTATCCTAAATACTGTTCGCTCATGAGAAGCGCTCCCATGGTTATTCCAATACCGCTATCGTGTCTATAGGTGATAAGGCCGCTGAAAATTTGATCTGGAAAGCCTAAAAAATTGTAAATACCTGCTGGATACATCTGGTTGTTATTCAAGGGGAGATTAGACTGCAGGGCCAAAGCTGTCGAATAAGTTTGATACATGGGAGGTCCATGCCCCACAGAGGTCCAGTCTTCTGTACCATGCATATAGGCATAACCGAGCTTTGCCCAGAAATGGCGGTTAGGTTGGTAATTTATACTGGCCTCAAAACCGTTGACGGTGGATGGGGTGGCTGGTCCAGTCCTATTGTTAAGATAGGTGAACTGGGAAAAGCTATCCACGGCAGCAAACAGGGAATGATTGAGGAGATCAAATTTAAAACCACCTTCATAAAGCTCGTTGAGCAAGTGGAACTGTGAGGGACCGAAAAAAGGGGAAAACCCTCCCATGTCTGCGGCATTTACGACATATCCCCAGTTAAAATCGAAATAAGCACTTAACCATGGAAAAATTTTGTATACTGTTCCCACATCCACAAGAGGAGTAAGTTGAGTAGTTGAAAGCTGTTGAAAGAGGATAGGGGGGGTTCCAGGGGGAGTTTGTGCAGAAATAAAATAACCTGTTGCCCGGGCTCCTAGAATGAGAGAAAGCTTATCGGTTATATTTATATTATCCAGCAAGAAAGGAGAAACGGCTCCATAATGGCAGTCTGTGCTTCCAGCCGCCAAATTGGCTGGCTCAAAATAGTATCCAGCTGGAGCCCCCGGAATAGGCCATTCACCCCCAAAAGGAGCTTTGGGATTACCAATCCGTGCTTGAAAATATTTTGATAGTTCCGCATTCCAGAGCAATGGATTTTGGTTGATAAGACTATAACTATTAAGCACGATAAAAGAGTCGGAATTGTAATCGAGATTTTTTTGATAATGCATTTCTATTCCTGTATCTAGGGCATGGGAAAAAAGGAGATGGCCTATAACAGGATAGCTCTTTTCTCCATTCTCTTGAGGAAGGCTGTAAATGTTAAGTCGGCATTCAGTCCGGTTGTCAATTTCATAATCACCTCGGCAAGATTCGTCGTAAAAAAGGGGATGGAGGATCCATTGATCGTTGTGATACCAAAAAAAGGTATTGTTTATGATTTGGAAGTCTTCATTGATGGAAAGCCTTTGTATGACTTGAGTAAGCCCGGTTGTTCCATAGCCTCCATCGGTTGGGTTGAGTAGGACATTTCTGCGGCTAATCCCTACGGGAGTACCTAGGTAAGAAGAGGCTGGAGGGTTGTTGACTATCCCAGTGTTGGCAAGGGTAGGGGAGAGCGCTCCAGGGAAATAAAGACCGTTATCAATTAATTGTTGAGTGGGTCTATTGATCATTCCCCACATTGGGGTAAAATCGTAGGTTCCTAAATCCGCATAGAGGTCTATAGAATAAGAGTCTTGAGGATGATAACCCAGAGCTAAATAAAAATTTTGCTGATCATTTCTTTGATATTGGTAATAACTGCCGTTTTCTTGTCCCATGTAGCTAAACCGGTAAGCCAATTTCTTATCTTTGTCGATAGGCCCCCCAATGTCTGCTCCCCACATGTATTCTTGATACATTCCAATTGTATCCCACACGTAACCTCGAAAATTGTCGAAGTAGGGCTGCTTGGTGATATAATTGATGTAACCTCCAGAAACTTGTGTCGCTCCAAAGACTGCATTAGAAGGTCCCTCAACAATATCCATGGATTCAACCATGTTGTAGTTCCATGGGATATTTTGTTCGGAGTTGTTGTTCAAAGTTTCTTCAATCCCATTAATTAGGGTTAGCCCGTTACGTCCACGGATGGTGGGGGCACTGGCAATACCGTAGTTTATTTGAGTAAGAGCGGCAGGGACAATGAAAGCTGTAGAAAGCGGATCTAGATATCCAAACTGCCCTATGCCAGCTGACTGTGCCAATCCATGGGAAATCGGTGTCACATTTCGAGGAATATCGATGACATCCAGGGGTATGGCATAGACCGAGGTATTGGAATGGGCGGTAGGCAAGATATTTTCATTGGGTCCTACCGCTGTTACAGTAATTTCTGGAAGGGAATTGGTCTGTTTATTCTTTGTTTTTTTATCACTTCCAACGGTCGAATCTGTTGTGTCCGCTGAATCTGGACTATTTGTAGCCGCACTTGGATTCAGGGGCAAAGAAGAGGTATTATCCGGATATCCTTGGTTTGAGGGCCAAAAGCAGAGGCTTAAAAAAATGATAACAGCTCTTTGCGGGGCAAGAAAAAGAGAAAAAAGATCTTTGATCTTCAAATGCGTAAAGATAAATAAAATTTTCATTACAATAGACTTTTTAAAATATGTAATTTATAAAAGACACATGTTTTTTAAATAATACACAAGCTAATTTTATGCCAGGATTTAATCGATTTGCATGCAGTAGCTAAAAAAACTGCAATGACGAACTGAAAAGAAAATGATCGGCTTTGAGTTTTGACAAACCCATAAGATTTTGACAAACTATGCCTATAGGATAGTTCTGGGGAATTTCCTCTTAGCGGGTGTAGTTCAATGGTAGAACACGGGCTTCCCAAGCCTGAAGCGAGGGTTCGATTCCCTTCACCCGCTCTTTTTTTTCTTTTTTGTCATTGTTGTTCAACACAGATGGCTATATTTTTAGTGAATGAAAGAGATGTATGGGTAGATTTGTAATTAAAAGACTTTTTTTGTTCTTTATTCTACAATTGTTTTTTGTGTTTTGTTTGTCTCTTCAACAAGGAATTTCTGCTCCTTCATCTAAAAGTTCACCTCTTGTTCCCCAGGATCTTTTTTTGGATATCTATGTGACTATTCAAGAGGGAGATAGAAGTTTAGAAAAGCATGATTATAGGGAAGCTTCTTCTAAGTATAAAGAAGCTGAGAGTAAACTCCTTGAATTGAAGAAAAGTAACCCAAAATGGGAACCAAGGCTAGTGGATTACCGCTTGAAATATGTACAAGATAAAGAGCAAGAAATACAAAAGAGGTTGGCAGGCCTGCCGGTTAGCGAGACGCAACCCTCTATAGCGGAGGAGTCGGCTGAAAATAAGGCTTTAGAAAACAGGCTTAAGGAAATTGAAGATAAGTTAGCTAGTTTAGAAAAAGAGAGATCCCAGTCTTCAACGAACCCTGAAACGAACAAGCAGGCAATGGAACTTCAAAATCTTTTTCAAACCCTTCAAAAAGAACTTGTTCAAGCTAAGGCGGCCAGAAAAAAGCAACTTGAAGCTCAGCAAGAAAGGATCAATGAGTTAACCGCTTCGGTGAGTTCTTTACAAAAAGAGCTGGCCCAAGCTAAGTCACAAAATAGGGACAAGTCAGAAGTGCTCGGCCTGCAGAAAAGACTCAATGAGTTGGAAGAAGAATTAAGAAGGGCAAATGCGATGAAAACAAATGCCAAGCTGGCTGAAAGTGAAGTGGCCAAAATGAGGGATCTTACCCAAAAAGTGCAATCCCTTGAGCTTGCTCTTCAGCATATGAAGGATGAACAACTCCAGATTATACAAAAAAACCTGGAACAAAGTACAAAAGCCAAACAAGTAGTCCTTCTTGAAGAGCGAGTTCAACAGTTGGAAACAGAACTTGCTCAAGCTAAGCAGGAGCAGTATCGGATGGCCCAACTTAATCCCTCCCTAGTGGATTACCAACAGCTTAATATTTTAAAAGAACATATGCAGAAGATTGAGCAGCAGATGGAAAAGCTTTCCAAGAAGAGTGAGATTCAGAGCCTTCAAACAAGGACCACGGAAAATGCGACAGAGATGGAAGCGTTGAAAAGCAGGGTCAACAAACTTGAAGAAGAACTTGCTCGGAGTAAAAAAAGAGAGGAGCAACTCTTGGGATCTGTTACGAGTCAAAACGTTGCCCTTCAGAAAAGGGTTATAGAGTTAGAACAGCAATTAGCCAAAGAAAAAGAAAAGATGTTGGCAAGGAATCAACCCCTGGGGTTAAATCATCAATCCTCATCTTCCCTAGCTCTCCCTAGTACGGAAAGTAGATCAGAGCAGCTCCAGGAAGTTTCTCCTCCTTTGGAACAAAAAGAAGTGAAGGAAAATCCAAAAGAACAACCTGGACAGCTAAAAAGCGGCTCTCAAATCTCTTCTTCACAAACCCATCCTAAAAAGAGAAGAACTCATCGAAGTCGTTCTGCCGAAGAGGAACTTGTTCATTCATGGAGAAAAGTCAGAAGGGAATTCATTTCTCTTTTTAGGTGATGCAGCTTTTAGTTCGTCTGTTCTTTCTTGGTTTAATGTACCTTTTGCTATACGAGTTTGTTTACCCTTTAGAGAAGAAAGGGGCTGGCATTAAAAATTGTTGTCAAGATCCTTTACCCGAAGGCCATTGGCATAGGGATATACCCGCTACTGTCTTCTGGATAGGAACTGACATCACCCAGTGGAGCCCAAAAGGCATTTTTAGAAGTGCTTGGGATGAGCATTGGATTAGAAACTATGGAGGAGAAGATAGTCCTAAAGCAAGGGCCGGTTTACTTCCAGGAACGCATGCGGCTACTCTCAATCCCTTTTATGTAGCTCTTCCCTTTAATGACCTTGCTTATCCACGGATAGCTAAAAGGTGGATTCCTTGGTATGATGGGGGCTTTTCCTATGGCAAATCTCAGTGCAAAGGACATTGGGTGGAGATCAAAAATCGATGGGGTAGAGTGGTCTATGCTCAATGGATGGATGTTGGTCCCTATGTTGCGGACGATTACTGTTATGTTTTTGGATCCTGTAGACCCAAATCGAAGTCTGGGATTGATGTTTCTCCTGCGGTTAAAGAATACTTGGGTCTTGATGGGTTTGATAGAGTAAGCTGGCGATTCGTTTCAGAAAAAGACGTGCCTCAAGGTCCATGGATAAAATATCTTGAAGAGGCGATCCTTTATTCGGTAATTAAAAGAAAAGAGTTAGAAGAAGGCCGATCCCGGAAAAAGAAATAAAACCTAGAGACTATACAATCCTCAAAAATTTGTTCAATCAAGGTGAAGCTTTTTTTCAGACAAACAGGGAGAGCTAAAAACAGTGTATTTTTATTTCATGGTTTGTATGGCAGTAGTTTTAATTGGGCTTCAATTGCTAGTCATCTTAGCCAGTTGTATCAGGTCTTTGCTTTTGACTTAAGAAACCATGGGCTGTCTCCAACGGCAACTTTTATGGATTATCAACTTATGGCCGAAGATATCCTGCAAACAGTTGGTCATCTTGATATTTTCCCCGTCCATGTTGTGGGTCATTCAGTTGGTGGTAAATTGGCAATGGTGTTGGCTCTGGTTTTTCAAAGCCGGATAAAAAGCATAGTTATCGAGGATATCGCTCCAGTTGATTATGGACAGGCAGGATTGGAGTTGCATTTGAAAATACTTAAGGCATTGAAGCAGCTACCTATAGAGAATATAAAAACTCGGAAAGAGGCTGAACGATTGCTCTTTAAAGAAATCGACGATTTGTCGATTGTGCAGTTCCTCCTTACAAACCTTATTTATGAAAAGGCTAAATATGCATGGAGGATAAAATGGGAGGGAATCGAAAATTCGATTGAAAAATTAAATTCTTTTCCTGAAATAAATAGCTCGTTCAATGGAGAAAGCCTTTTTGTTTTTGGTGAAAAATCCTCTTATTTTCATCCTTCATTTATCCCTAAAATAAAGTTTTATTTTCCCAAAGCTTCTTGTGTTAGGCTTCAAGGAACTGGACATTGGGTTCATTATGAAAAACCCAAAGAGTTTTGCGACCTTTTATGCCTTTTTTTTGAAAAGGTGCAAAATACTCTATTCACTTGACAGATCATGTCGCTTGGTTCTATTTAAAGGTTTTGTCTTTTTATGGTTATATGAGATATCACTTTTATCGAGGCAGCAGAGCGAGTTGTATTAATAAGGTAGTGAGAAGGATTTGCTGCGATCCAGAGCGTGATTAAAACAGCATATATTCAATGCAAGAGCTTAAAAAGATTATAATCTTCTCTATTCCCTTTTTAAAAAGACGCATGCCCTTGATATTCTCTGGATTGATTGCGGGTTTCTTGTTTGGAGCCTTTAATGGAGCCTATCTTTTTATCCTTAAGGCGGCTATCGATAATTTTTCTTCACCGCCACCGCAGGCCACAGCGTCTTCGGTTAGTCCTTCAAAAAAATATTTTTACCAACAGGCTATGGATGAACTGGGAAGATGGCTTCCCAAAGCTAAAGAACCTCTTGATTGGAAAAGGATTTGTGGGGGTATTTTCATTTTGCCCTTAATCGCTCTGGTACGAGGTGCATTAAGGCTACTTAATTCTTATTTTATGACACTTGCAGCGGCAAAAATTGTTGCCGATCTCCAGACAGCCATATTGTCCAAGTTACACTCTCTTTCCATCGATTTTTTCCATAAATCAACCACGGGTGATCTAGCGATTCGTATTTTGAATGACACTAAAGCCTTTTACGATTCGGTGAGTGTCCTTTTTACAGATGTAGCAAAAGATCCGATTACCATAGCGGCCATTCTTTTTTCCTGTGCGCTTATCGATTGGAGGCTAACCATTCTTGCTATTCTTCTTGTTCCTGGATGTATCATTCCAGCTGTAAGTTTGGCAAAAAAGGCTAGAGAAGCATCGATGGGAATCATATCCTCTTCAGTGGCACAGAGTAATTTGCTCTTTGAATCCTTGTCTGGTATTCATGTCATTAAAGCCTTTTGTCTTGAAAAGAAAAATATTGAGACCTTTAGGCACCAGGCCAACGAATTAGCCAAGCATGCGGCAAAGATGTCCATAGCGGGCTCCATGGTCAGCCCAATCATAGATATTGTAGCTAGCCTAGCTCTGTCATTATTAATCCTCTGTGTGATATGGCAAAATATTAGCATCGCCAATATGGCGGCGATAGCTAACGGAGCGATTCTCTTTTTTGCACCAATCAAAAGGTTAGCCGATGCCAATGTGAAAATCCAGGAAGGGGCTTTAAGTGCAAGGCGGCTTACGGATTTACTCGATACCCAATCGACAGTCACTGAAAGACCTGGAGCAAAACCGATTAAAACATTCAAAAAGCAGATTGAATTTTCGAACGTCTCTTTTAGTTATGGAAATGAGCTGGTCATCAAAAATCTTTCTTTTGTTATTCCGAAAGGGAAAAAAGTAGGGATAGCCGGTAGAAGCGGAGCGGGAAAAACGACACTGACAAGCCTGCTTTTCCGGTTTTATGATCCGGTTTCTGGTGCCATTTTGATCGATGGAGAAGATCTAAGAGATCTTAAGATAGCAGACCTGAGAAATCTGTTTTCCCTTGTGAGTCAAGATGTTGTTATTTTTAATCGCTCTATTGCCGAAAACATTGCTGTAGGAAGATCGGGAGCTACGCGCCAAGAAATTGAACAAGCAGCCAAGTTGGCAGGAGCAGCTGAATTTATCGAAAAATTGCCTCAAGGATACGATACCTTCATTGGTGAAAGAGGGGTTAAGCTTTCTGGAGGACAAAGACAGCGGTTATCTATAGCCAGGGCATTTATTCGGAATAGCCCTGTGATTATCCTTGATGAGGCCACATCGAGCCTCGACTCTCACAGTGAATCCATTGTGCAACAAGCGATTTATGAGTTGGAAAAAGGTAAAACCGTACTCATTATTGCCCACCGGCTTTCCACGCTCGCCGATTGCGATGAAATTCTTGTTATCGATCGAGGTCAAATTGTCCAGAGAGGGACCTTTGGAGAATTGATCACCCAAGAAGGGTTGTTTAAATCTATGGCTATTCATCAAGGCATTGTGAACAACTCGGTTGAGGGAATCCCATCTTGAATATTTTTTGTGAAGTTGTCGGTGCCACTCAATGAAAATTTTATTTTGGGCATTTTTTTCCCCTTAATGAAAATATTCCCAGCTTTTGAGAATCGGTTTTTAAGGTTTGTGAAAAGTAGCCATTTAATTCAAAAAACAGGGGCTACTTACTGGGTAGAAAAAGAAAAGATTTTTTTCCGGTCTTTTCGTTGGTGTAACGCTTCAAGGACGCGTGTTTTTCTTTTTTTTATTTTTGGATTTCTTTTTCAACCGGCGTTTGCTTGGGATTTGCAAAAGACAGTTAATCAAGCGGCAACGATCATCCGGAGGTTTAAGCAGATGCCAGAAAAATCCATTCCTCAATCTGTTTTTAGGGATGCTAAGGGTTTTGCTATTTTGACGGTGATTAAGGCTGGATTTATTTTTAGTGGCAGAGGAGGAACAGGATTAGTTGTAGCAAGAACCTCCAAAGGATGGTCTGGCCCTTCAGCCATATCGGTTGGAGGAGTCGGTTTTGGATTTCAAATTGGAGTAAATGCAACAGAGTTTATTCTTGTACTTAATACCCCTGAAGCGGTGGAAGCCTTTGCTAAAGGAGGAAATTTTAATATTGGAGGAAGCATTAGTGCAACCGCAGGTCCTATTGGTAGAACGGCTGAAGCGGGTGTAATGCCAATGGCTGCCATTTATACTTATAGCCAAAGCCAAGGCATTTTTGGAGGAATATCTATAGAGGGTACAGCGATTGTCGAGGCTCCCGATACAAATAGAGAATATTATAATAGGGAAGTCAGTCCTTCGGAGATCCTCTCTGGAAACATTAAACCTCCTCCGGGTGCAAAAATACTCATTAATGCTTTAGAAGCACCCTATAAACAGGAAGAAGAGATTGACGAAAAGTAGAAAAAATATATAAAGAACAACATCGGCTCTTGTTCTTTAGAGGCCTGATTAGAGATAAAAACAAGAATGGGAGAACATCAGCTGGAATGACTTGAGGGAATGGCAGAAGAAAGTTAACCGCAAGCCTGCCCTGAACCAAAATACAAAGACTCTGTGGCCAGATCCTGTTTCTGCCAGTGGGAAACCATACGCAAAGCAATAAATTTACCCATGGCTGAATAACTTTGGAGGCATAGTTTTAGGAACAGCTGCGGATTGCCTAAGGGTTTTTTTTAAGAGACGTAATGATTTTCCCTAGGAACGAAAACTATTTTTTAATTAGGGTATATTTTTTAGGCTTAAAGAATTTTGCAATTGTTTTTTCTTTGGAATTTCTGTTTATTAGTCTAGATATTAAAATTTTTTTCATTTTAACCTATTATATTCATCGAAAGGAGAAAGATGGAGATATTTATGTTTCCTATATCAAGAGCAGAGTGTAAAAACAATCAATCTTTTCAACCTCAAGAAAGAAAAAAAGGGGTGAGAACTCATTTTATTTTTATGTCTATTAAAAAGTTAGCTGTATTTATTTTTCTTTTAGCAAGTTTTCCTCTCCTCTGTTTTGGGCATGGGGGTAGTGATAATGGGGGAATGGAATGTGGAATACTTTCCCAGGGAGGTTATGCCATACATCTTGATGTTTATGTTTATGGTCGGATGGGACAATTTAAGACCTACTGTCAAAATATCCCCAATACGGGGAAAATGACCATGGTCTTTGACCTGATAACCCCGGATTTAAAGAGTATCCCTCTGGATGTCAAGGTCATAGATCTTGCGACGGGCAAATCGATCTTGGAAGTTCCGCCCAAGCTCTATTCTACGGGCGTGGCTTCGATCGATGTCAATTTTGAAAAGACAGGCAAGTATATGACTAATATTACCTTGGTTAAAGGAGATGGCTCTAATCCAATGGTTTTCAAGTTCCCGATTAATGTGGGACTTTCGAGTTTCTTGACGAGTCCAACGGCCATCATTGTCATGGTTCTTGGAGGAGTAGTTGTTGGCTTGGGTATTTTTGTTTTCCTTTCCAGAAAGAAAAAGGTCACCCCATCACCTATTGCTTCAAGTAAAGCTTGAAAAACCTGAAATATGTTATATCATGATATTAACAATAAGCCGATATGAATGGTTTTTTTAGATTCATTAATTTACAAACCGCAAAGGGTAAAACTAAGCTTTCTTATCTTTTGGGCTTTCTTTTGCTTTTTCTTGTGGGGGCTTTGTTTTTATGGTTCAAAGGTGCTAAGCCTAAGTATGATTTTTCTGTTGATCCCGATCAATACCCTATGGTTAAAGAAACCGAGACGGTTTATTTAAAAAATGGGGATAATTATGCGATAACTGCTCAGAAACTTCAGGCCAAGATAGGCAATGCACAGATTAAAATGCTTGGCTACAATGGATCTGTTCCCGGTCCCTTTATTTGGGTTCATCAGGGGGATGAAATTACCCTTGAATTTAAAAATTTAACCGGATTGCCTTCTACTATCCATCACCATGGAGTTAGAGTGGATAATCGCTATGATGGGGTGCCTGAGGTCACTCAGCCTGTAGTTCCAAGCGGTAAGAGCTTTACGTATAAACTGAAGTTTGATGACCCAGGAGTTTATTGGTATCACCCTCATTATAGGGATGACTATGCTCAGGAACTTGGGCTGTATGGGAATTATATTGTTATTCCAAAAGATCCTAATTATTGGGCTCCTGTAAATAGAGAAATTCCTCTTATATTGACGGATATTCTCATCAAAGATGGGAAGCTTCCCGAATACTATCAAGATTATTCAAATTTTGTTTTCATGGGAAGGTATGGGAATACGTTTCTCATCAATGGCCAGCAAAAACCCACTATAGATATACAAAAGGGCGAAGTCGTTCGATTCTACTTGACCAATACATCGAGTGTAAGGCCTTTTCGTGTCTTTGTTCCCGGCATAAAGATGAAGCTAGTGGGAGGAGATAATGGCCGGGTTGAAAAAGAACAATACGTTGATACTTTGACAATCGCTCCGTCGGAAAGACAAATTGTGGAGATGTATTTTCCTGTTGCAGGTGATTACAAATTGACTCATCATGCCGTTGATCCTCTTGTCGGTGCCCGGACTTATGAATTGGCTACATTTCATGTTGGGGACAAAGCGGTAAGTGTTTCTTATGAAAAAGAATTTCAACAATTAAGGGAGAATAAAGAAGTTATTGATGAAATTGAACCTTTGGTTTCCAAGTATAAATCAGCAAGGCCGGATCGGACGATCCGTCTCTCGGTAGCGGTCTCTAAAAAAGAGGCTTCCCGTTTTTCGGAACCCGGCAGTTCTACACCTACTCAATCTTCAGCTTTTCCAGGTCTAATAACCATACTTGCAAAAACAGGAGCTAAAGTGGAATGGGAAGATCACATGTATCTGCAGAATAAAATGTCAACTTCCAAAGAAATTACCTGGCAGATTACTGACCTAGGGACCATGAAAACCAATGGGGCGATCATGGATTGGAATTATAAGCGGGGTAGCTACATAAAGGTGCGGATTATCAATGATATTCATTCGCTCCATCCTATGCAGCATCCGATGCATTTCCATGGAAATAGGTTTCTGGTCCTTGCGGTTAATGATGTTGAAGAGACCAACCATGTTTGGAAAGATACTTTTATGGTGGGCGCAGGAGATGTCGTGGATATCCTTTTAGAATTATCCAACCCTGGAAAATGGATGTCTCATTGCCATATCCTTGAACATCTTCACAGTGGAATGATGTTCATGTATTCTGTGGATTAAAAAAAAGCACAGAATTTTAATCTTAATTAGGAATTTAACTATGAAAAGTAGGTCCCTTTTAAAGTCGGCTTTCCTTTTGATTTTCCTATCGGGGATAGCTTTATTTAGCCCGTCTTTACATGCTCAGCATGAAAAACATAAAGGAATGGAAAGCGACAAGCAATCCGTCGAAGAAAAGGATGAGCATGAAGGCCATAAAATGGGAGGAATGGAACATGGGATGATGGGACATGGGATGGGTGGTCATGGAATGATGGGAGGCGCTAAGGGATCTTGCTGTGGAGAAGCTGATAATTTCGATCAGATTCTAAAAGAAGTGGAGGAAGCCAAAAATCCTAAGGCTACAGCAAGAAAATTAAGAATGAAAGCGGATCTGATGAAAGCCATTGCCGACGTCTATGAAAAATATGCAAAAGAGCTTGAATCTTCTCATCCCTGAGTTTTAATAGAGATCAGTCGGTGTTATTGTATCCTAGAATAGAAAATTATGAAAAAATTCTCCCAATACCTTACTCTTATTGTTTTTCTAGGCGTGGTTTTCCCTTTATTTGCTGAAGGTTCAACTCCTGTATTGGATTCTGTACTCCAAGAATATTTTAAAATTGGCAAGCTCCTTTCAGATGATTCTCTTAAAGGACTATCTCAAATAGCAACAACTATGGGAGATATTGTTCAGAAAAATACCCCCTCTTATTTTCCAGAGTCTTTGCCTGGAAAAATAAAATTGCTTGCTCAAGCCAAAGATCTTGATTCAGCAAGACTCGCCTTCAAGGATATTAGTGACATTTTAATAGAGCTTTTAAGATCCAAAAAGATTAAAACGGGTAAGTATTTTGTTCTGACTTGCCCAATGGCCCAGAGCAGTTGGATTCAGCCAGATAAGGAGGTTAGAAATCCCTATTATGGGTCGGCGATGCTTCTTTGTGGAGATGTAACTGAAGAATTTTAGCGGCTACCAAGATTCTCTTTTTTCTTTTGGGCTGTTGTTTGAGTAAAGATCTCAGGTGTGGTTTGTGCCATTTCAAAACGAACCACGGTCAGCGTTAGAGAAAGCCGATCGTAGGGATTCAGTCGTATTTGAGGAGGAATAGAAAAGGGATGAAGGCTGCTAAAAAGGTAGTGAATTTTATCTTTTTTAGAAACGAAAACCAGTATGAGCGCTTCATCGGTTTTTTGGGTCTTTTCAGCAAAGAGAAGGTAGCTCCTGTCAAGGGAATCGGTTTTGCCGACAAAAGCATGAATAGCATCCCGATGAAACTTTTTTTCAATTATTTTTCTCTGGTCTGCAGTCAAAGAATCAAGGACAGATTTTAACCCATTGGTAGGATCAGGAAGCTCTTCGGTAAATTCAATAGGAGAGGAAGTGGTTTGCGAGTTTTTGTCCGTTTTTTTCCCATAAATATGGGTATTTGCATGGCTTTTGGGGTATTGATTTTCTTGAGGAGATTGAGAATTGTATTGAATGGGGTTAAGAGGAGACTGGGTTTGGGCATTGGATTGTGAAGGTAGAGGATAATCGGATTGAGTCTCAAGGTTGCCATCCTGTGCAGAGAGGTTATGCTCTGAGAATGCAGAAAGACAAAAAACTACCAAAAAGAGAAAAAAGAAAATAAATGGGTTTTTCTTTCGTCTCATTTTTGGATCCATTTTCCGTTATATTCCTGAATATACTCTCCAGGATAACTCATTTCTTGCCATTTTTTTGCATATTCTTTTTCGATCTCCTCAAGGGGCTTCCCCTGGATTTTAGCCTGGGTCATGTAGAGTTTTGTCCTATCTTCATTTTCCTCTGAAACAACTTTTTTAGCCCAATTTCTATAATTTTCTTCTTTAGGAGGGTTGATGATTTCAAGATATCCATCTCGGTTTTCTCCAATCACTCGAGCATTTTTTAAACTTTGAACTTCCCCTGAGCGCAACCTCCGTCGGTCAGCTACCTGAGGATCGAGTGTGATACGATTGGGAGATTCTTTTTCGGTAACCACCACTCCCATATTTACATTAATTTTGACAGGCTCGGGGGTTGTGAGTTTTACGGTTGGACTACAACTATAGAGGAAGAGAGAAAGAATAAGAATTCTTTCTTTTGAGAAGCAATTTAACAATAAAGTAATTCTAAGGTTGGAAAAAAATTGTTTTTTCACTCGTATTATAAAAATTTCGGCCGATAGGAGGGCCTAATTTCGGGTCTTGAATCCAATGAATGGAGAAATTCCTCTTACCTTGAGGTCCATATAATCCTAAAAGAAGATCACTCTTAGGATAACTATAGTTTAATTTAATAAAGCCGTTTTTAAATGAATAATTACGGAAAGAATCGGCGAGCAGAGCAAAAAGCTGGCTAGCAGTTTTATTCCAGGAAGGGGGGATATTTTTCGTCAGAAATGCCATGTCTTTTATGTCCATATATCCAGGAGATGAAAGAAGGAAAAAGCCTTCTAGGTTTTCAAGATAAGATCCGGTTGCTTTCATTCTTAATCTTCCATCTATATTTCCTCTGAATACAATATCTTTTTTGCCCATACAAAGCTTTTCTATTAAAGAGTCCATTTTAGATCCACTAACAGTTAACCAACCCTCCCAAGGAAATCCTCTTTCGAACTCCACTTGAAATCCTCCATGGGTATATCCATCGAAAAGAGAGAATCCATAAAATCCATGGATAGCTTCTTTTTGAAAGGTGATCGATAACCAACCATCTGTTGCGCTAAAACCTTTCCAATTTATTTCTTTTAGCCTTACAGAGTGGACAAGGTTATTAGCTGTTTGACTTTCTGGGGGTAAATTAAAGGCGATTTCTCCTCCTGCTACATCCATAGAAAGGCCAAGCTGGGGATAGTCCACTCTTCCAGGAACAACCCGAATCAGGTTTTTCAAGCTCACTTCTTTCCAATTATTCAAAGGAAAATCATGAGCGGTCGTTTCAAAAATGAAGGGAAGTTCAAAACTAGGCTCTCCAAAGGCAGTAATGGTCAATTTTCCGTATCTCAACTGCAGATTTTTTATATACCACTCCTCCAAGATATTTTCGGTTTTGCCTTTTGCTTTTATCTGGCGTTGCAATTCACGAAATTGATCAACATACCAGAATAGATCAGGGCCTATGAAAAGAGTGGGATGAACGATTGTGATCTCTTCGACTCTATGGTGCACGAGGCCTGACCAGGAAAATTTTACTTTTATGGACTCTATCTCTAGGATCTTGCTCAAAGGATCGTAAGGGGAAAGTAAAACGATATTTCCTCCCGTAGCTTGCTCAAGGATTTCATTATGCCTAGCTATGTCGAGTAAAGGGACATTGGAAAGAATAAGGGGAGTTTCTTTATAGCCAAGAAGAAGGGGAATGGGGGGCAGCTGAGGATGAAGTCGATCAATATTTAAAATGGCTTTTCTGAGTTCAAGTATACGGACAACAGGATTAAACTTGAATGTCCATAGGATAAAATGAAATTCAACAGGACTAGGGGGAGCAATGTTTTCTTGGGTCCCGATTTTATCTTCCAAGAACTTTATCCATTCACTAGTCCAAATTTCAGGGGAATCAACGACTATTTTTTTGATAACTTGTTTAGTTCCCAGCTCCATCCAGTCCCATTCAATTTCCGCTCCCTTGATTTTGGCTATCTCGCCAAACTCTATCGTCTTGAGTTTTAAGCTGTGCGGGGATATCCACTGGGCTTCCTCGAATTGAAGTGGGACATGGTAATGGTGAGCGATGCCTAGCAGGAAAGTTTTGGGATTATGATATATAATGTAAGCAACCGAAAGGATTAAACAGATAGCAAGAGAACTAAAGAGCAGAATATTAAATATGAGATCAAGAAAAAATCTTTGGTTACGGGCTGGGTGATCTTTTTTTTCTTTTTTTGAATTATTTTTTTCCCCAAACAACATATGTTAAAAATTCTTTTTCTTCTTTTTGGCTTATCATTTTATGCTATATAAGAAAAGAAAAAGAAAAGGCGAAGATTTTTCCTTTTTTCATTAATTCTAAGACTTGCACATCGAAATCGATTAAGATAAAAGGAAAAAGAAACTTCGAAAAGAGGAGTACTTCAGTGAATTTAGCTCATTTAGAGAAGGAAGAGACACAAAAGAGTACCGATGAGTCTTCAAAAGTTACAATTCTTGATCAATACAGTGAATTTAAAGGTTCCGTAGGATTTAGTGGGCAGTTGCAGTTAAATGGGAAACTTGAAGGTGATATCCATTCCGAAGATGGGGTTTTACTTATTGGCCCTCAGGCCATAGTGAAAGCAGAAATAAAAGCCAAGACGATTATTGTTAGAGGGCAAGTCGAAGGTAATCTTTTTGCTCAAGAAAGATTAGAACTCCTTAATACTTCTAGGGTTTTTGGTGACATTAAGACCTCTTCCCTTTTAATTGAACCGGGGGCAATTTTTGTTGGCCGCTCTGAAAGTCTGCTTCTTGATCGGATTGAAAAACCTAATTTTAGTTCCTTTTTCAAGATTCTTTCTTCGCCTAAAACAGAACCTCCTCCAAAAAAGGTTCCCGCTCCCCAGGATTCTTCTTCCCCAAAACCTTCTACTTCTAATAAACCACCGGAGCCTAAATCGGTTTCATCTGACATTCGTCAGGTTTCGGGCAGATAGACCTGTGGGATATGGTTAGAGACTCTTAAATGGTTTTCTAAATATTAGCTAAATCTCCCTTTATCCCTATATTAATATTTAATGTAAGTCGATATGAGTTCCAAATTAACCAATCTTGATTTTTCTGGCTGATCAGGCTGAAGGGAAGGGATGAGAAGAAAAATAATTTTAAAAAAGTAAAAAAGATAAGAAACTATGGGATTAAAGTTAGGCATTGTTGGAGCAACAGGAGCTGTTGGTATTGAAGCTATAAAACTGTTGGAAAAAAGCAGAATAGAAATTTCTGAACTTCGCTTGTTTGCTTCGTCAAGATCGGTAGGGAAAAAAATTTCTTTTCTAGGGGAAGAGCTCGCAGTGCAGGAACTTTCCAGTAATGCTTTGAGGAATCTTGATTTTGTATTTTTTAGTGCTGGAAGTTCTATTTCGGCTATTTTTGCCCCTAAGGCAAAGGAAAATGGAGCGGTTGTTATTGATAATTCTTCTTTCTTTAGAATGAAACCGGAAGTTCCCTTGGTTGTTCCTGAAGTCAATGGGGAAGATCTTAAGAATCATCAAGGGATTATTGCTAATCCCAATTGTACGACTGCTTTGCTTTCCGTTGCTCTATGGCCGATTCATAAAATAGCAACCGTGGAAAGAGTCATTGTATCCACCTATCAAGCAGTAAGCGGGGCGGGTGCTAAAGCCCTGTTAGAACTGGATACGCAAGTTAGGCATTATGTCCAGGGGAAACCGATTGTCCCAGAGGTATTCCCTGAGCAGATCGCTTTTAATGTTTTTTCACATAACAGTCCTATTGCTGAAAATGGGTATAATGGAGAGGAGAATAAGGTCATCCAGGAACTAAAGAAAATCTTTCATTGCCCTGGATTAAATGTGTGTGCGACCTGTATTCGAGTTCCAGTATTTAGAGCTCATTGCGAATCTGTTGTGGTGGAAACAGCTCGGAAAATTACTGCTGAAGAGACAAGAAGGATTTTGGCCTCTTCCCCTGGAGTGGAGGTTATCGATGATCCACAGAATGGGTTGTTCCCCACACCTATTAAAGCTTCGGGGAAAAAGGAAGTATTGGTAGGAAGGATTAGAGAAGATTTATCTCATCCTCGATCGATATCATTCTTTTTAAGTGGAGACCAGCTTCTTAAGGGTGCAGCCTGGAATGCCCTTCAAATTCTTCAGTGCCTGATTAACTGATACCCTCAAACGCTTTAAAGCGAGTAAGCTTCTTGCTGACTAGCCTGAAGACCCTATTAAGGGACATGCTCAAAGAAGAGCTCATAAAGTTATGCTGAGGTGATTGTTGGCCATTTATGACTATGTTTTTTTAGATTCTCTGCCAAACCATGCAAAGACTTCGGATCCAAGTTGAAGCTCCAATTCCTCTAAGGGGATGAGAATTTAACGGCCATTTTTTATTAAATCGCTACTTATTCTTTCAAATCCAGGTTTTGGTTCGTAAGGGTATAGGGTATCGATTTTTTTTGGGTAGAGTTCTTTCTTTTGCATATATTTTCAAAATGAAAGTAAAATTACGCATTGAAGGAATGACCTGTAATAATTGTGTGAGGCATGTGAGAAATGCCTTGAGTCGAGTGCCCAGAGTTATATCTGCTCATGTCGATTTAGAAAAATCACAAGCCGTAGTGACAGCCGAGGAAGGTTGCCAACCTTCCCAGCTTATTGGTGCCGTTGAAGAAGCAGGCTACGGGGCAAAATTGATTGAAGGAGAAGATGAAGATAGTGCCTCAAAACGTTGGACACGCTCCCTGGTACTAGGCATTATACTTACGACGGCTCTTTATCTTAGCCAATTCTTGATTCGATCCCCACCCCTGTGGCTGGGTAATATTCTTTTTGCTCTTTCAATTCCTTCTTCATGGATGACCCTTCTTTATTCCCAGTGGAACTTTTTTTTTGGATTATACCTTTTCCTTTTAGCTCTTCCTGTTCAACTTGTCAGCGGCTATTCGTTTTATTTAGGGGCGTATAGGCAGATCCGCAGTGGCCGACTAGATATGGATACCCTTGTTTCACTTGGAAGTTCATCAGCTTTTCTACTTAGCACTTTTGGACTTTTTTTCCCTGGTATTATAGAGCATTATTATTACGACGAAGCTGCAGCGATTATAACCTTGGTGAGTGCGGGTCATTGGCTGGAGGCAAGAGTATCGCGAAGGGCCAATAGGACGTTGAAAAAGCTATTGGAGTTGGCTCCAGCTTACGCCACTGTCCTTGAAGATAATGGTATCGAAAAAAAAGTTCCCGTTTCAGAGCTTGTTATTGGGCAAAGGGTCGTATTGAAACCAGGAGAGAGAATTCCAGTTGATGGAGAAGTCATAGAAGGTCAAGGACTGGTGGATGAAAGCATGCTTACAGGAGAGAGTAGGCCAATAGAGAAATTTCCTGCTGAAAAGGTGTTTGCAGGTACTCTTAATCTTAATTCCCGTATCGTGATGCGTGTCAGTGCAGCGGGAGAAAAAACTGTCCTTGCGCATATCGCGGAGGTCGTTTTAAAAGCCCAAGAAAGCCGGGCAAGCATCCAGAATTTTGTCGATAAACTAAGCAGTGTATTTGTTATTTTTGTCATTGGCATAGCTATTGCAACGGCTTTGGGATGGGGATTCTCGACCAAGTGGGAAACAGCTCTAATAAGGGCTGCATCAGTTCTTGTTGTTGCTTGCCCTTGTGCCATGGGCCTGGCTACGCCAGCAGCCATAATGGTAGCCTCAAACCGACTCGCTTCATTGGGGATATTGATCCGAGACGGCTCTGCTCTTGAAAAGTGTGGAAAAATAAGGGAAGTGATTTTTGACAAGACAGGTACATTGACCCAACCGAAGTTAACCGTAGGCGATCCTGAGTATTTTTTAAAGGATCCACTTCTTGCTAACAGCTTGGCTTATTCTCTTGCAAAATCAAGTTTGCATCCCGTAAGTCGTGCGGTAATCGAAAAATTTGAAAATTATCCTTTGCTTAGCTTAGAACATTGGCAAGAAAAACCAGGAGCGGGCATACAGGCTCTTTATCAAGACCATGTAGTGAGATTGGGTTCTTTGTCATGGTTAAAAAGCTTGGGGATAAATATCGATGAGTTGAAATTGCAATCTTTGAGTGGAATTGGCTTGGCCATGGATGACAGCCTTGTTGCTTACTATCCAGTAAGTGCACCTCTTAAACCCGCCGCCAAGAAAGTCATCGAAAGGCTTTCAGCCAATGGATATATTGTCTATATCCTTTCTGGGGACAAAAAGGAAATTGCTCTTGAGTTAGGTGCTCAAATAGGAATTAACTCCGAAAACATAATCGCTGAAGTTCGACCTGAAGAAAAAGCCAAGGTAGTAAGGAGCTTACAACAGCAAGGCAAATCCGTTGCTTTTATTGGAGATGGGATCAACGATGGTCCAGCCCTCGCCCAGGCAGATCTTGGAATTGCTGTTCTCAATGCGAGCGACATTGCTAAAGAGTCTGCAGATATTGTGCTACTGAATGCCGATATTGAAATTATTCCTCTTTTGCTGGAGATTAGCGACAAGACCCTAAAAACGATAAAAGAAAATCTTTTTTGGGCTTTTTTTTATAATACCCTAGCCATTCCTCTTGCTGTAATGGGAAAACTCTCTCCTTCTGTATGTGCCGCAGCGATGGGATTATCCGATCTTTTTGTTATTGGCAATGCCCTCAGGCTTTATAAAAGATAATCCATTCTCTCTAAAATAGCATTTTTATGCAGCTAGACATTTTTCTTTTTTATTCACTCAATGGGTATCACTCTCCTTTTTTAGATTGGCTCATGCCTTTTATATCTGATTTGGGCAATTTTAGCTTATCCTTGTGGATCTTGGGTTTGTTGTTGTTTATTTTTGGAAAATTTAGAGGACGGCTTTTTGTTGTTTTAGCCCTTATTTCCGTTATTGTCGGAGACCGATTGATTATCGACACGATCAAGCAACTGGTGCATAGGCCAAGACCATTCCAAGTTCTTCCTCATGTTAGAGTGGTGGAAAAACAAGATAAAATCTACTATTCTAATCCTCCATTAACAAAAGGGTCACTCAAGGGAAGGTCCTTTCCGTCAGGCCATGCAGCTAATAACACCGCCGCAGCGGTTATGCTGACCGCTGTGTATGGATTGTCTGCTTTATGGATCTGGCTTTGGGTCTTGTTAGTTAGCTATTCGAGGATTTACATGGGAGTTCATTACCCATCAGATATTTTGGCAGGCTGGCTCATTTCATTAGTTTATTCTTATGCTTTTCTTTATTTTATTTGTTGGTTTTGGGAAAAATATGGACCGAAACTCTTTCCTCGTCTTCATCGTAGCTATCCAACTTTACCCTTGCACCTACCCAGGATAAATAAAAACTTAAAGCTTTCTTCATAGCAATCTGTTCCATGGAAAAATGAGCAAGAATCGAGATAAAGAAAAGATAGGGAATGATTCGTAGGGAATGGTTTACTGTTCTAGCAGGACAAAGGAAAGCATTTGTTTGATCACTTTTGACTAGGAAGTAGAGCTGTAGTGCTTGCTTTCTGCTCTCTTCCTTAGATCTCTAATAGTGCACACGATCTTTGAAGGAAAATGGCTAATTCAGCAAGTTTGCGAAAGCTGGCTAAGGCGGTTCAAATGGATAGCAAACCATGGTGTGGAAGCATCTGGTTGGAGACTAACCTATTGCATGGAGGATTTCTCCGGCCTTGAAAGGCAAATCGATTAAAGGCATACAGATAGGTTATCGAGTCAAGCCCAAACAGGCTTATGAGCCTATTATTGTTTTTTCTTTGCGCGGGGTGGATAACGACTAAATTTTAAAAGATGCCTATTCTTAAAGCTTCGCACGTTATATGTAGACCCGATTTGATCCTGACTCCAGGCTGTGTACGCATCGAGGGAAACAAGATCATCGAGGTTTCAAGATCATTAGAAGTCAATCCAAAAGAAAAAGTCTTGGATCTGGGCAGTGCGATTATTTCCCCTGGACTGATCAATGCGCATTGTCATCTCGAATATACACTTTTTGACGGCAGATTGAATTCTTTCCAGGGGTCGTTTGTGGAATGGATAAAGGGGATTGTCCAGTTAAAAAAAACTTTTTCGGCTAGGGACTATCTCAATTCTTTTAAAACGGGTATGAAGTTAGCTTTGGAGTCGGCTACAACCTGTTTATTTGATGTCCTATCCATGCCCGAAATTCTCCTTTTTAATTTTCATGTTCCGCTGCGCATTTTTAGCTTTCTTGAACTTATTGATATAAGCAAACCAATATGGACTGATGAGAGGTTAGCGGGTTTTCTTCTTTTTTTTCAGGGTCGTTCTCCATTTACCCCCTTAGGCCTTTCTCCCCATTCTCCTTATACTGCAAGTGAGGATTTGTATTCGCTGACAAGAGCATGGTGTACAAAAGAAAAGGGTTTTGTGATGACTCATGTGGCGGAGTCTTTTGAAGAATACCAGATGTTTAAAGAGAAAAAAGGGATGCTTTTTGAATTTATATCCCAATTGAACCCCCAATTTCTGAATTTTACCGCATCAAGTCCACTCCGCTATCTGGCAGAAAAAGATCTTATAGGTCCCAATTCAT
Source organism: Methylacidiphilum caldifontis (assembly GCF_017310505.1). Lineage (NCBI taxonomy): Bacteria > Pseudomonadati > Verrucomicrobiota > Methylacidiphilae > Methylacidiphilales > Methylacidiphilaceae > Methylacidiphilum (ex Ratnadevi et al. 2023) > Methylacidiphilum caldifontis. Next base: position 2,193,027 of record NZ_CP065957.1, read on the forward strand.
TGCTCATCCATTTGAATTACCTGGATCAGTCGGATTACAAACTGCTTGAAGAAAACACTTGGAGTGTCGTTTATTGCCCAAAGTCTCACGCTTTTTTTGGGCATGATCCTTTCCCTCTGGCCGATCTGTTGACTAGGAAAATCAATGTTCTATTAGGTACAGACAGTCTTGCCTCTAATGATTCTTTGGACATGAGAAAAGAGATCTGGGTTGCCCATCGTTCTAATCCTTCTGTTTCGATTGTTGAATGGTGGAAGATGCTTACCCTTAATCCTGCAAAGGCGATAGGGATGGAAGGTAAGCTGGGAGAGATTAAGGCTGGAGCTTATGCCGATTTGGTCATCACCCTTATCGATTCAGCCTCTTTAAATCATCCCTTGGAATTTCTTCTCTTTGAGGACAAAAAACCTTTTATGATTATGGTTGATGGCAATATCGTGCATTGTTCAGAAACCCTTTGAAAGGAAAAGATGAAAAAGGCTTATTTTGATTTTTCTTCAAGACTGCAGGATCTTCAGGAAAAGTCTTTGTTGCGCAGGCTCAGGGAGTTTAAGCCTACCGAAGGCATGAGTGCCCTTTTTGATGGAAAGGAAAGCATTCATTTTTCATCAAATGATTATCTTGGTCTCTCCAGGCATCCCATGGTCATTGAGAGGGCGGTTAAGGCAACAAAAGAATATGGTACAAGCTGCTCGGCCTCTCGGCTCATTTCCGGGAATAATCCTCTTTTTTCTGCCTTGGAACGAACCGTTGCCCAGTGGAAGGGAAAACAAAAAGCCTTGATTTTTCCCTCGGGCTACATGGCTGCCTTAGCCAGTGTATCATCTCTTGTGGGGAAAGCTGATATGATTTTGATGGATAGCTTCAGTCATGCCTCTTTGTGGGAGGGAGCTCGCCTAAGTCATGCAACCCTTCGGGTGTTTGACCATAACGAGCCAAAAAATCTAAAGAAACTTTTAGAAAGGTATGCGGGGGATTTTAAAAAAATTCTGATCATTACCGAATCCCTTTTTTCCATGGATGGGGACATAGCTCCACTTGAAGAGATTGTTGAACTTAAGGAGCATTTTGAGGCCTATCTTCTGCTTGATGATGCCCATGCTGAAGGCATTCTTGGAGAGAACGGAGGAGGTTTGGCTACTGCACTAGACTTAGCGGACAAAGTGGATGTGATTTTAGGAACGTTTTCCAAAGCTTTAGGTTCTCAAGGAGGCTATGTCGCTGCAGAACAATCAATTATAGATTGGATGATTAATAGCGCAAAATCTTTCATTTTTACGACAGCTCTTAGCCCTTCATGCGTTGCTGCAGCTGCTTCTGCTCTTGATATTATCCAATCCAAAGAAGGAGCGATGCTCAGAAGAAAACTCAAGGATAACATAAGTCATTTCTTTGAAGAAAATCTGGCCAACTCTTTTTTTTGTTCTCCCATAATACCAATAAAAATAGGAACAGAGTCCAAAACCATTGAGGTTTCAGCTATTCTTGAGCAAAAAGGAATCTATTTGCCCCCTATTCGTTATCCAACAGTACCAAGGGGAGAAGCAAGACTTAGGATTTCTCTTACCGCTATCCACCGCGCTGATCAGATCGATTACCTCAAAGAGGCTCTAAAAAAGCTTGGTGTTTTGTAAGAATAAAACTCTAGTTATTTTATGTTACCTTCCTTAGTTTCTTTAGACAAGCAATACCTTTGGCATCCGTTTACTCCTTATGATCGGTGGTTTAGTCCTACTTATGAACCCCTTGTCATAGAGAAAGCCCAAGGGTGTTACCTCTACGACTCTAAAGGAAAGAAGTATTGGGATGGCAACTCTTCAATATGGACTACTACCCATGGCCATTGTCATCCAAGGATTGTCAAAGCGATCATTGAGTGTTTGTCCCAAGTCGATCACATTTCTTTTCTTGGCAATACTCATCCTTGGGCGGTCAAGCTTGGACAAAAACTTGTATCCATGGTTTCGGAAGACAACCAAACAAGCTATAGGGTTTTCTTTTCAGATAATGGTTCTACAGCTATAGAAGCTGCAATCAAAATAGCTTGGCAAGCTTTACAACAAAGAGGTGAAAAACAACGCAATTTATTTTTATGCCTGAAAGGGGGTTATCATGGGGATACGGTTGGAGCGATGAGCGTTTCTTCGGTTCCTTTTCAAAACCGGTTCAATGAGCTGCTTTTTGACTCTCTGGACGTTGCTTCGCCTTCCTGTTTTCATTGCCCTTGGAATAGATCGAAAAGAGAAAAGGGAAAGGATGCCCGGCTATCAAAAGAGTGCTTCTGGGAATGTCTTGAAGAACTAAAAAGAATAGTAGCCGAGAATGGCCATAGGCTAGCTGCGATGATCGTTGAGCCTAAAATACAAGGAGCATCAGGAATGTGGATGCACCCTGAAGGATACATCAAAGAAGCCTTTCAACTTGTTCGGGATGCAGGAGCTTTTTTTATTGTCGATGAGGTATTTAGTGGTATGGGTAGAGCTGGGAGTAAGATCGCAGCTTCGCAAAAAGAGAATGTGAATGCCGATTTTATCTGCTTTGCTAAGGGACTATCTGGAGGAACGTTGCCTATAGCCGTAACCTTGGTTAAAGAGGAGATTTTTGAATGTTTTAAGGGTGGGTATAACGAAGCTTTCCTCCATGGACATAGCTATACGGCCAATCCGGTTGCTTGTGCGGCGGCGTATGAAAATTTAGCAATCTTTGAAGAAGAAAACACGTTTGATCGGATAGCTGGGCTATCTCGTGATTTACAATCTTTTTCTCAAGTTTTTTGGAATCATCCTCTTGTCGGTGATGTAAGAGTGGAAGGAGCGGTTTTGGCCATTGAGCTCTTGAAGGATAAAAAATGTTCCTCTTTGGATTCCCATTTTGATAGGGGTTGGGCAGTGACTGAAAGAGCAAAAGCCTATGGCCTAGTCAGTCGCCCCATCAAGGATGTACTTATCCTTGTGCCTCCCTATTGCTCTACTAGGGATGATATTGAAGGCATGGTATCGGCCTTGTATCGAGCCTTGACTGATGTTTTGCCTCCAAGCAGCTCTTCTTCTTTTTAAGCGAAATGCTGGAGCGATTGAAAGGATAATCTTTTATCCTTATTTTAGAAGTTGATTATGAACAGTTTTGATTACTTGGCTAGCGGCTTCTTTTTTCTTGCCGTTGTACATACCCTTTTTTCACCCTTCCTTTTTCACAAGGGCAGTTCAATGATTGATTATGCTCTACAAAAAAGAAATATCCACAAAACTCTTCCCCAAAGGGTTTATTTTTGGGGAGCGCTCTTGCGGTTTGTAGGTGAAGTAGAGATCATTTTTGGGCTCTGGCTCCTTCCCCTTTTTTTCGTACTTGTTTTTCAAGTCGGCTGGGACAAAGCCTTCGAAGTAATGAAACTAAAAGGAGAATATCCTGAAGCTTTTTTTGTTTCCCTTCTGATGATTATTTCCTCAACTAATCCGATTCTCTCTACTTTTCAAAGACTTATTGGGTTATTTTGTCCTAAAAAAGTTGAAAGTGCAGCCAGGTGGTGGTTTTGGATACTGACTCTGGGACCTATTTTTGGCTCTTTGATTACGGAAGCTTCAGCAATGACTTTAACTGCACTTTTGTTAAAAAAAAATTTTTTTGTGCTCAACCCTAATCCCTCGCTCGCTTATGGAACAATTGGCCTTCTTTTTTTCAACATTTCGATCGGCGGAGCTCTGACTAATTTTGCAGCTCCACCCGTCGTTCTTGTGGCTAATAAATGGCAATGGGACAGTCTTTACATTTTGATTCATTTTGGAGCGCTGTTTATCTTGGGAATGATCATTACAAATCTTGCTTATTATTTCTTTTTTAGGAAAGAATTTAATAGGTTAGAAACAGAGAGAAAAAGTCTTATAGCTGAAGCGGGAAATGAGCTACTTTCCCCTTTTGATGAAGAAATGCCTTTATGGATCAGATTTGTCAATTTTGCTTTTCTCGCAGCCGTAACGCTCATCCCGAAGCATTTTGTATTGATGCTTGGAGAACTTATTTTTTTCTTTGCTTTTATGGAAGCAACAAAAGATTATCAAGGAGAAGTCCCATGGCTCAAGGCTTTCTTGGTAGGTTTCTTTCTTTTCTCCTTGGAAGTATTTGGCAATCTTCAATCTTGGTGGGTAAACCGGCTATTAAGCCATTTGAGTTTTTTCCCTCTCTATCTTTCTTCTGTTCTTCTTTCTTCTTTTAATGACAACGCTCTGGTGTCTTATGTGGCCACTTTGATCGTTCCCGAAATGGATGAATCAAGAAAAAGGGCAATCATAGCGGGAGCTTTATCTGGAGGGGGATTAACGATTTTAGCTAACGCTCCGAACCTAGCGGGCTTATCCTTGCTTAGGGATTTCTTCCCCGAAGGTTTTTCCCCAATAAAACTTTTCAAGATGGCTGTTATTCCCACGGCTTTTGTTACTATTCTTTTTATATTGAAAGAGGTTTTTGTTAGATAGGAATAGTTTCTTGGCTAAGCCGTGCAAGTCTTTTGAGGGCCTCTTTCTTTTCGCTATAGCCAATCTTTGCTTTTTGAAGGGCCTTTTCAAGAATTTCGATGTTGCGATCATAGCTGGCACGGTCCACGGGATAAGGAATACCGTCTTTGCCCCCATGGGCAAAAGAATAATCAGCCCAGCTTCGACCTTCCACCCGCTTGGGAACATTTTCAAGAGGATCTTTCCTACTAAAAGGGATTCCAAAAACGAGCTCGGCTATTAGGGCAAGACTACGAATCGTGGCAGGACCAACAAGTGGAGTTTCAAGTAGGGATTGGAAATCTTTTGGGTCTCTTTCGTAAGCGGCAATAAGGGCTTTATGGAGAGCTTTAAGCCTGGTGGGGAAAAAATCAGCGGGGGTGAGTTGATGCCTGGAAGGAGCAAAGAGTGTAGACTCATCCCTCATTTCGGAAATGAGATTTAGAGTTTTTTGAGGATTTTCCCGTGCAAGAGTACTGCAAGCTTGCCTTGAGTTTTCAGACTCAGAAGAAATCATGTTAAGTATAAAACTTTTATCATAAAAGGAAGGATTGGAGCTAGAGCTATTGGAGGGATCTAAAAAATCTTCGTTAGTTTCTTTAAGGTCTTCTATGGCGAAATGCGGATTACATACAAAATCTTTGGTATGCTCGCTTAGCCAATGGTATCGGCGTGCATAGCCGGTTGATTCGTTCATTCCTTGTTGGATAACGCACCATGATCCTGAAGAATTAAAAAAGAAACAATGGTGATAAAGGGAAAAACCATCCTGAAGAGCAGCAGAATCCACTTTTGCCACCAGTTTGGAAGTACGAACAAGATCTTCCCCTTGGCTTATGCCTATCTGGTCAGCAATTTCGATAATCTCCAATGGAGTTTTCCTTGATTGTCTTCCTTTTCCTCCAGCAACAAAAATGCCTATATCTCTGTATCTTTTTTGGGCTTCTTTTAGAGCTCCACAACAGACTGTAGTTAGCCCCGATGAGTGCCAGTCAAAACCAAGAATACAACCAAATGCTTGGAACCACCAAGGATCAGAAAGCCTCCGGAGCATTTCTTCGCTGCCGTATTCCTCTATGATAAGACTTGTCATTGCTCCAGAAAGCCTAACCATTCTTTCGAAAAGATAGGCTGGAGCTCTGCCCTCATGTAAGGGCAGATATGCGGTATTTCTTTTCATGGGAGAATGTGGCGACCCCAACGGGATTCGAACCCGTGCTGCCACCGTGAAAGGGTGGAGTGCTGACCACTACACCATGGGGTCAAACTTCTTCTTATAACTTTAGCAAAGCAGACAAAGTAGAATGGTGCAAGAAAATTAAGGAAAATACAAAGTCATGAATAAAAATCAAGCTTAAAATAAAAAGGCCATTCCTAAAATAAAAAGGGCTGAACAAAACGTTGTGCATCGGGAGCGAAAATTTGGCCCCAGGTAGTTGATCATAATTTTAGCTTCATGGTCGTAAGATTTCCAGATTTGTGTAGCTTGAACGAAAAGCGCACTAAACCTATACAAATAGAAAAAAAGAAAAATAATTGCCAAGGAAAAGCTCAATATAAAAAGCAGGGATGAGAGGAATGTCCAGTTATAGGAGTAGGACTTCCATCCTGAGGGAATGTTGAGTGTAAAAAAAAGTTCTTGATGAAAAGGGCTCTTTTCTTTTGTTTTCGTCATCACTTTAATCTCCCAGTTTCCTGGATGAGAAAAATTTGTTGCCGAGAAAGAATAAGTGGTTTCCTTTTCTTTCCTCATAGCCGGGGCAACAACGTGGTAGGGACTAGTCCTATCTTTTAAGATCACAACCACGCTTTGCGCTAAATGAGGAGAGTTAATTTTGGCATCTGGAAATTGTAATTTAAAAGGAAGAGAAGAAAAGGGATTAAAGGAAAAGGAAACGATATTCGTTTTGCCTGTGATCTGTTCATGAAAGGGCAGAAGTGTGGAAGAAAAAGAGAACAAAGATGTCCCCTTGAAAGCGATCAAGAAAAGAAGAATGCAAGCGATCCAGCACTCTAAAACATAACTGGGAAGGGAAAAGGAGGACATTTTGTTAAACCGAACAGCGTTAATGGGAAAAGAACAGAAATGATCGGGGCCTAAGGATCGCATAAGGATACCTGTAGAGCTTGGTTCAGCAAAAAATTGGTGATAGAGCCGAAAAAAGAGCAGCAGGCCACTTAAGAGCAAGAACCAAGGAAAAGAGGAAAAAAATGAAGTGGAATAAAGAGAAACCTCAAAGGAAAACCAGCCTAAGCTTAGGAAGAAAAGACCCATGGGTAGATCCAAAAGCTTTCCAAGATAGGCTAAAGAAAAGCAAAGTAGCTTTCGTCCATAATGTTGTTCTTCAATAAAGGGGATAAGAACAAAAAGAAAGATCAAATAACTGCCAGCTATAATCTCCAAGCAAAAAAGTCCAAGAAAAGGGAAAAAAAAATGAGAAGGGAATGATTCCAACCCTCTCAGCCGGAAGGCTTCGGTTAAAAAAAAGAGTATACTGAACAAAAGGTCAAAGAGTTTGGTAACTATAGATTTCTTTCTTTTAAACTGCTGCAGTCTTATAAAAAAAAGAACAAAACAAAGACTGACTAAAATTAAAGGATAAGTAAAGGGGTCTCGGAGCAAGATTAAACCAGTAAGGACTAGTAAAAAAGACAAGAGAAGAATGAGAAATAACTTTTTTTTGAGTTTTTGAAATCCCTCTTCTTTAATATCCATGACCATCAGGAGCTTGGGGAAAAATAAAAAAAAGTTCAAAAATACACCCAAGCCCACTGAAATGCCAAGAGTGATTAAAAAAGAGAAGATATCTCTAAACATGATCAATATTTCAGGCCTTTTTTATAATAGAACATAAAGCTTATTCCAAGCTTTTATTAGCCAGGAGAAATGTTTGTTTGATGCCAAGAAATGGCGTAATGGACCAGTTCGGTTCCACTTTGGAGTTTTAGTTTTTGCTTTATGCTTGCCCGGTAAGCCTCAATGGTCTTGATACTTAAATGGAGTTGATCGGCGATCTGTCTTGAACTTAGCCCTTTGCCGATGAGTTGAAAAACTTCCAGTTCACGGTCGCTTAATTTTCCCAAGGGACTAGACTTAAAAGGGGAGCTCTTTTTGCCTGTAAATCCTTCCAGGATTCGCGATGAAATTTCATCGCTAACAAATATGTTTCCTTCTAGAATTTTGTGTATGGCATGAAGAAGTTTATCCGCTCCTTCTGATTTCATGAGGTAACCCTTTGCGCCTGCCCGCAGTAGCCTTTCAGCAAAAAGCGATTCCTCATGCATGGACAGGACAAGAATAGGTATTTCAGGATATATAGCATGAATATCTTTGACAAGCTCAAGACCACTTTTCCCCGGTAATGAAATATCGACCAGGACAATATCCGGTTTTAGTTTTTCGACAAGTTCAAATCCCTTTTGAGCGTTCTGAGCCATTCCGATTACCTTTAAAGAGGGATCACTACTAATTATTTGTGCTATGCCCTCTAGAAGGATGGCATGGTCGTCGATAACAAGAACTCCTTTTTTGTTGGTCTCTGCAAGGTTTTCCTTCATACCTTTTCTCGGGATTCGGTTTTAGATTTTACAAAAGAAGGCAGACTGCAAATGACTTTAGTCCCTTTGCCCGGCAAAGAGTCGATAGTCAAATTTGCTCCAATCATTGCTGCCCTGTAAAGCATTGATCGAAATCCTAAACCTTTATTTAGTCCTTCTTTGATTTTCATGCCCATCCCGTTATCTTCGACTTGAAGAAAAATAGTTCCAGCTGTCTCTCCAAAAGTTATATTGATCTGTGTAGCCTGGGAATGTTTTATTGCATTGTTTATGGCCTCTTGGGCGATGCGATAAATTTGGATAATGAAAGAGGGATTAGGGATAATAGGCTCTCCAATCAAATGGAACTGGCAACCAATATGAGTATTTTTCGATGTATTTTGTGAAAGATCCATCAATGAAGAAATGAGATCCGAGGTGGTCATTGCCAGGGGTGCAAGGCCCTTTGCAATGTCCCGAGCAGAAGTAGCTGCTTGCCTAGCTAACTTAGCTATTTCGGTAGCGAGTTCTTTTCCCTTTTCGGTCTTTTCATGAAGTTCTTGAGCAAGAAATTGGGCTTTGAATTCAATACCAATAAGCAGTTGGCAAAGGCTATCATGAATGTCTTGACCAATTCTTTGCCTTTCCTGTTCACTCGCTTCTAAAGCCGCCTTTTCTAGGGCTTTTCTTTCCCTAATGTCCCTGACTAACACGCTCACTATTTTGCCTTCTTGCAAAACCACTTCGCTGGTAGAAATTTCCATGAAAAAAGTGGTTTTATCTTTCTTTTGCCCAAGCAGCTCGTATTGGTTAATCCTGTTTTTTTTCTTTTTGGATAAAAAATTACGCATCCATTTTTGTCGATAAGGAGGAGCGAGTAATTCGACAAAAGGCTTTTTGTAAAGCTCCATCCTATAATATCCAAAGAGTTCCTCAGCTGTCTTGTTTGAAAGTTTAATATTCCCTTCGCTATCTAAGACCAATAACCCTTCTCCAATATTGTGAATGACATTAAAAATCCATTGAGCAATGCTGCAGTAAGAAGGTTCGGTTTCATGTTGAAGGCATTGGGATATAGTTAAACTGCATTTTTTATCCTCATCCAACCAACTATTTTCCATTTTTGGAGTAATAAATATGATGTTTATAAATGATTTCCTTATACAATATAGGCAATAATCGTATGAGGCAATAAAAAATGATTATCTTATAAAAAAGATTATAGCAATAGTTTTTTAAAAGGTATCCTCTTTGATTTGAAGCAGTTGAGATGGGGGAAAAGGTTGAGATTACATTTCTTGAAGTGCTTCGATGCCAAGAAGATTAAGTCCTAAGGCAAGGGTTTGAGCGGTGCATTCGCAGAAGGCGATCCGGCGTTCTCTTATATAGGGTGTGGGTGCTCCAAGAACAGGACAAAGTTCATAAAACTTATGAAAGTCCTTGGCCAAGGAATACAAATAGTTGCATAAATGGTGCGGAGAGTTTTCTTCAATTGCAAGGTTCAGTGCATATTTAAAACTTAATAGAGTTTTGAGTAATTCTATTTCCTGGGGTTGAAGTTCTTCGGTTTCAAATTTTAAAGATGTAAATCCAAGGGTAGAATAGTAACCCTGGGAAGAGGCTTTTTTTAAAATAGAACAGATTCGTACATGGGCATTGATAAGGTAAGGTGCGGTGTTGCCATCAAAGGAAAGAAGTTTTTCCCATTTGAAAATATAATCGAGGATACGGTTTTGAGAAAGATCAGCATACTTTAGAGCTCCTACACCGACAGCTCTAGCGATTTCTCTTTTTTTTTCTTCAGATAGATCCTTTCGTTTGGCTTCAATGAGCTCATAAGCCCGGTTTTCTGCTTCCTCAAGAAGTTCTCTAAGCTTTATCGAAGTGCCTTCTCTTGTTTTGAGTGGCTTTTTGTCTTCTCCAAGTATAGAACCAAAGTAGACATGTTCCAACCGAACATTAATCCCCAAAATTTGAGCAAGGGCAAAGAGTTGACTGAAATGGAGTTTTTGTCTTGCATCGGTAACGTAAATAATTCTTTGGGCATTCCAATTTTGTATCCGGAAAAGCAGAGTCGCTATGTCTGTTGTGGCATAAAGAAATGCACCGTCACTTTTGCGAATGAGCATGGGCTTGTCGGTTAATTCGGGAAAATCTTTTCCAAAAAAAACGCAAACAGCTCCTTCACTCTGTTGGGCTATCCCCTTTTTAAGGAGCTCTTCGACAATTTGGCCAAGCATGGGGTTATAAAAACTCTCTCCCAGGGAAAAATCGAATTTTACGTTTAATCGTTTGTAAATTTTGTCCAATTCTCCAAGGGAAGCGTTGACGAAATTTGCCCAAAGCCTTGTGTTCTCAGCATCTCCAGACTGTAATTTTTGCAACTCTTTTTTTGCTTCTTCTCTTAGTTGTCCAGAGTCGATAGATTCTTTCTGGATTTTTACATAAAGTTCTTCGAGGTATTCCAGGGGTCTTGTGAGCAGGTCGGACTCATTACCATATTTTTTGTATCCCAAGATAACCATTCCAAACTGTGTTCCCCAATCTCCAAGATGATTATCGGAAATAACGCGGTGGCCTAAAAACAAGTTTAATCTACGCAGGACATCTCCAAGAATTGTACTCCGAAGATGGCCCACATGTAACTGCTTAGCTATATTTGGACTCGAAAAGTCCAGGACAATGGTCTGGGGTTCTTTTGTCTGCTCGATCCCCAGCCGTGGATCGGAGCGCATAGCTAAAAAGGCCTTAAGATAGGCATTGGGTTTTACTTTGAAATTTAAAAACCCATTGCCTCCTACCTCAGGATGAAAAATAACAGAGCTTTCTCCCATGGCATTGGCTAATTCTAAAGCTAATTTCCTTGGATTTTCTTTGAGTGCTTGGGCGATAACAAAGGCGATGTTGCTTTGAAAGTCACCAAAAGAAGGGTTGGAACAGGGTTCGACAATCGGGCTAAAGGGAATGTCCTGACCAAACTTTTGGTCAAGGGCGTTTTTCAATGATTCTAAAATCAAATCGAGAGGGAATTTCATAAGGATCTCTATTTTTTTTATAAGGCCAATCTAAAATCTTTTTACAAATATGACTGGAAAGAAAAAAGAGGCGAGGTAAAAATTTTAAAACAAGCTCTATTTTACTTGACATAGGCTAAAATTTTTTAAGATTAATTCTTCCTATGCCCAATACAAAATCGGCTGAAAAACATTTACGGAAAAGTTCAAGGAAAAGAATTTTTAATCTGAAAGCAAAAAAAGAACTTAAAGAGCATCTTAAACAGCTTAAAGATTTGATGGAAGCCAAAAAGAAGGATGAGGCATTAGCCTTTTTTCCTAAAATTCAATCCTTGCTCGATCGGTTAGTAAAGAGAAAAAAGCTTGTCGCTAATAATGCAAATCGTAAAAAAAGAAGAATATTAGAAAAAATATCAAAAATAAACGGTTCTTGAATTCCTTGATCTTATGGTTTAATTATATTAAACTTTACCATTATATCAATTTTTTTTACCCATTAATCCAACCGTGATTCCCATTAAGAGAGGTAGAGACATTGAGGCGATGCGGCGCAGTTGCCGTGTAGTTACTGAAGTTATCGAAAAAATTAAACAGGTTCTTGCTCCAGGCATCACTACTGCCGAAGTGGATCAATATGCCGCCCATGTTATCCAATCCTATGGGGCTAAAAGTGCGTTTCTTGGGTACAGGGGTTTTCCAGGAAACATCTGTATATCCATTAACGAAGAAGTAGTTCATGGGATTGGAGGAAAACGCAAAATCTGCTATGGTGATCTTGTCAAACTCGATGTAGGTATTGTGCTGGATGGTTGGATTGGGGACACCGCAAAAACTTATCCGGTTGGAACGGTCGATGTCGAAGATTTGAGGTTAATGGAGGTGACAAGTACCGCCCTTATGGTGGGAATAGCTCAAGCGCGTGTGGGGAACAGGGTAGGTGATATTTCTTCAGCCATAGAGAGGTATGTGTTAGAGCAGGGATTCCAGGTTGTCAAAGATTTTGTTGGTCATGGCGTTGGTCGTAAACTTCATGAAGAACCACCTATTCCTAATTTTGGTAAGGCAGGCCATGGGCCAAAGTTAAAAGAGGGTATGATCCTTGCCATAGAGCCGATGGTCAATCGGGGTACAGCAAAGGTGTTAATCCTTCAAGATGGTTGGACAGCGGTGACAGAAGATAGGCAAAGGTCGGCTCACTTTGAGCATACTGTATTGGTCACAAAGAAAGGACCTGAAATTTTGACTTTGTTGGAGAAAGATATAGAGTTAGATTGTTGTATACATTAAAAAACTCTTGAATTTTTTTCTTTTTTGAATATTTAAGACCTTCTGCATTTATTTATTAAATAACTCTAGGAAAGACAATGAAAGTAAGAGCTTCAGTCAGAAGAAGAACGGCTGATTGTCAAGTCGTTCGAAGAAAAGGTAGAATTTACATCATAAACAAGAAGAATCCTCGATTAAAACAAAGACAGGGATAATTTTTATCTGAAAGGGTAAATCACCATGGCCAGGATATTGGGAGTCGAAATACCGGGAAACAAGCCTTTAATTTCAGCTCTTCCTGTTATATATGGGATAGGGAGATCTCGAGCTAAACTCATTTGTGAGCAAGCTGAACTCAATCCTCAAATGAGGGCAAAGGATTTGACCAATCAGCAGATCAACCGGATCATACAGGTGATTGAAGAGAATGGGTTTGTTATTGAAGGCGACTTAAGAAGAGAGATTCAACAGAATATTAAAAGGCTTCAATCCATCCGTTGTTATAGGGGAATAAGGCATATCAGAGGTCTTCCTGTAAGAGGACAGAGAACTTCAACCAATGCCCGGACAAGAAAAGGTCCAAGAAAGACTATTGGGGTTGTAAGAAGAAAAGAAGCCAAGAAAGGAAAAGTTTAAATGTTCCATCGAAGGACAAGATTATAAAATCTAATGTAAAACGAGGATGCGATGGCGGATAACAATCAAGAAAAGAAAGTTAAAGCTAAAGAGGGAAATTCCCAGCCAACGGCTAGTGATTCAGCCGAGAAGAAGCAGGGGGTAAAGAAAAAAGAAAATCAAGGGGAGGTTGTTTCTTCGACTGTTTTGTTGAATCAAGAACAAGAGAAAGTAAAGATCCCTAAAGTTCGTGCAAGCAAAGCGATATATAATGGGATAGTGAACATTTTGGCGACATTCAATAATACGATTGTGACGATCACTGATATGTCAGGAAAAACTATCGCTTGGTCTAGTGCAGGAAAATGTGGATTCAGAGGAACAAAAAAGTCAACAGCTTATGTAGCCCAGCTTGTTGCCCAAGATGCCGCAAGGCAGGCTATGGGTCATGGCATGAAAGAAGTTATTGTAAAAGTTAAGGGTCCAGGAACAGGCAGGGAGTCGGCGATAAGGGCCCTTCAGGCTGTGGGTTTGGAGGTTACATCGATACTTGATGTGACACCCATACCCCATAACGGCTGTCGACCCAAAAAGCAACGAAGGGTATAATATTATAAAAGGGAAAGAAAGTCATGGCGAAGTACATCGGTCCAAAGGCAAAAATTTCGAGACGTTTCAATGTCGCTCTGTTTGGTCCCAATAAGGCGTTGGAGCGTAAACCTTATCCTCCTGGTATCCATGGTCAAAGGACAGGCAAAAAGAAAACTGATTATGCGATTGCCTTGGGGGAAAAGCAAAAGTTAAGGTTTATGTATGGGATTACGGAGAGGCAGTTTAATCGTTATTTTAACATTGCCCATAAGAAAAAAGGGGTAACCGGAGAGGTTCTTCTCCAGATTCTTGAAGAAAGGTTGGATAACGTGGTTTATCGGTTGTGTTTTGCAACAAGTAGGATGGAAGCCAGGCAGCTGGTTAATCACGGTCATATTTTTGTCAATGGTAAAAAAGTGAATATTCCAAGTTTCAGGACTAAGCCAGGTGATGTGATCGAGATTTGCCCCAGACCTCAATCAAGGAAACTTGCTTTACGTAATCTTGAAGCGATGAAAGGGGTGAAGATTCCCGATTGGCTTTCTTTGGAAGCAGATAATCTTAAAGGGATGGTTAAGAGAGTTCCCACACGGGATGAAATACAACCCATTGTCAACGAACAGCTTGTTGTTGAATTTTACTCGAAATAATACATACAAGTTGAGAAAAATCATTAATATCCTTTGTGAAGGAGTTTTAGGGTGTTATGGCTATACGTTTAGGAAGATTTGAAATGCCCCGTTCCATCATTAAAGATGAAACGGTATCGAATGCGACATTTGGTAAATATATTATAGAACCTTTTGAATCTGGGTATGGTCATACTCTAGGTAATTCTTTGCGCCGTATTCTATTGTCTTCTCTGGAAGGAGCGGCTATATCTTCGGTTAAAATCGATGGGGTCATGCATGAGTTTACGACTATAGAAGGTGTCGTTGAAGATGTCGTGGACATTGTTTTAAACCTTAAAAAAGTGTTGATTAAAATGCCAGATAGGCAGACACGGGTTTTTCGCATCGATGTTGTCAAAGAAGGTGCTGTTAGTGCTGGGGATATTCAAGTTGATCCCGGGGTAGAGATTGTCAATCCCGATCAACTGATCTGCACACTAGATAAAAAACAGCATTTTGTTATGGAGCTTGAAGTCAAGGTGGGCAGAGGTTTTCTTTTGAGTGAGTATAACAAAAAACAGGATCAGTCGATTGGTGTTATTCCGATCGATTGTCTTTTTTCTCCGGTCCGACACGTGAAATATGCGGTTGAAAATACTCGGGTGGGACAAAGGACTGACTACGATCGGTTGATTTTCGAGATATGGACGGATGGGAGGATTAATCCTGATGATGCTTTAGTTCAATCAGCTGCGATCTTGCAGCATCATCTTGATATTTTTGTGCAATATGGCAAAGAACCGGTTGAATTTGAAAAGCCCAAACCTCCTATTAAAGAAGAAGAAAACAGGCTTCGTAAGATCCTTAATATGAGTGTAAATGAAATTGAGCTTTCAGTTAGAGCTGCCAACTGTTTAAACAATGCGAACATAACAACGGTTGGCCAGCTGGCAATGAAGACAGAAGCCGAAATGCTCAAATATAGGAATTTTGGGAAAAAATCCTTGAACGAGATTAAAGAAAAACTGGCTTCTCTTGGTCTTTCCTTGGGGATGAAATTTGATCCTAGTCTTCTTGAGCAGACTGAAGAGAAAGTATTTAAGGAATAAAAGTTTTTATTTGGTTCAGGAGGGATCATGCGACATCAAAAACGAACCCAAAAATTAGGTAGGGACTCTCAACATAGATCTGCACTCATTGCGAATTTAGCCACCGAGCTGATCGAACACAAAAGAATCAGAACCACCTTAGCGAAAGCCAAGGCGTTACGTCCTTTTGCCGAGAAGTTAGTTACTCTTGCTAAAAAGGGAACTTTGCATTCAAGAAGGCTTGTAGTTCAAAAAATCCATAACAAGAAAGCCGCACGAGTTCTTTTCAGGGATATTACTCCCCTGATGCAAAACAGGATTGGAGGCTATATTCGGATTTACAAAATTGGTCATCGCCCTTCTGATGGTGCTGAAATGGCTTTAATTGAATGGACTGAAGGACAGGTAGTTCCAGAAACTTCTCAGAAAGCAGAGAAACCTCAATAAATGTCCTGGAGCTTTTCAATTTGCATTAAGGATGGATGGGTTTGATAGTAATTTCTGACTCTTCCTTTCCTTTTGATTGTCTTTGTTGTTCTTTGCGCGCTTTATCCCTGAAATAGAGCTGAGCCTGAAAAGGTTCTTTGTCGGGCTTTATCCTTTTATATTTTCCATTCGGCAACAGTTCCCTGGCCTTGACGTTATCTGAAAGATAAGCATTGAGAATTTCGTTTAGTTTTTCCTTAAGTTTAGGATCTTCTATAGGAAAAACGATTTCGATTCTTCTATAAAAATTTCTTTGCATCCAGTCTGCACTTCCAGAGTAAAATTCAGGATTACCCCCGTTTTCGAAATAAAAAATCCGGCTGTGCTCAAGAAATCTCCCCACAATACTAATGACCCTAATATTTTCACTCATCTTGGGGATCCCAGGTCTTAAACAGCATATTCCTCTGACGATCAAATCAATTTTTACCCCTGCACTTGAAGCCGCATAGAGGAGTTGAATAATATCTTCATCAACTAGTGCATTGATCTTGGCTATAATCCTCGACTTTTTACCTTCTTTGGTATTTTCTATTTCTCTTTGAATGAGTTCTTTTATTCTTCTTGCCATGTTAAAAGGGGAAACGATGAGCTTTTTGATACCATGAAATCGAGAAAGGCCAGTAAGTATATTAAAAAGGGTCGCTACTTCTTTAGTTATTTCTTCATTAGTAGTAAGAAGACTAAGATCGGTATATAGTCTTGCAGTGCTTGGATGGTAGTTTCCGGTAGCTAAATGCACATAAAGCCTAATTCCATCTTGATCTTTCCGTATGATTTCGAGCATTTTACAGTGAGTTTTCAACCCGACGATTCCATAAAGGACATGTATTCCCGCTTCTTCCATGCGTTTTGCCCAAAGTATGTTATTTTCTTCGTCAAATCTTGCCTTGATTTCGACGAGGGCGGTTACCTGTTTGCCGTTTTGTGCAGCACGGATTAAAGCATGGACGATAGGTGAGTCTCCGCTTGTCCTGTAAAGGGTCATTCTTATTCCCAGGACAGCGGGATCAACCGCAGCTTTCTGAAGGAGATCGACTATGATCCCGAAGCTTTCGAAAGGATGATGGAGCAGAATGTCTTCTTTGCGAATAACTTCGAAAAGATCGGGTTTCCCGCTAAGTTCAGCAGGAATGACAGGTGTCCATGGTCTATCTCTTAAATGAGCAAAAGCTTCATGATTGCAAATCGATAGGAGATGGAGAAAATTTAAAGGATCGGGATTGCGATAAGAGTCTCGATAATCCAGATGAAGAGCGTTAAGAAGAATTTTTTCTAATTCTTTGGGACAGTTGGCTTCAATTTCTAACCGTACGGCGTTTCCCCGATTTCGTTTTTTTAATTCTTCTTCAACGGTTTGCAGTAGGTTTTCGGCTTCTTCCTCATCGATATAGAGCTCACTATTACGAGTGATTCTAAAGAAGTTAACTGCTTGAATTTCATCACCAGGAAAAAGGGAATCTAAAAAGTTTACAATCAGTTCACTTAAAAGAATGAATCGGAATCCAGTTTGAGCATTGCTTCCGGGTAGAGTAATCAATCGAGGTAAAATTCTAGGGATTTGGACAATACCGAAGTTAACTGAGTGAAAGTTATGGGGTCTTTTTAATGTCAAAATGAGATTGAGACATTTATTGACCAGCTGCGGGAAAGGATGGCTTGAATCTACAGCCAATGGTGTAAGAACAGGAAATATCTCTTTGTCGAAGTAGTTTTTACACCACACTAACTCAGGTTGGCTTAATTCCTTGTGGTTGCATAAAAAAATTCCATGCTCTTTCAAAGCGGGATTAATTTCTTCGTTCCATATTTTATATTGAGTCTCAACCAGTTCTCTTGTCCTTTTTTCTATTCCTTCAAAAACTTCAAGAGGGGTCAGTCCATCGGCTGTCTGTTCTTCATTGCCATTTTCTATCTGCTGCTTAATGCCTGCAACCCGAATTTCGAAGAATTCATCCAGGTTAGAGCTAAATATGCAAAGAAATCTCAGCCTTTCGAGAAGAGGTTGTTTAGGGTCAGCCGCTTCTTCGAGAACTCGAGCATTGAATTCTAGCCAACTCAGTTCTCGGTTGATAAAATACTCAGCTTTGTTAAAGAGGGAAGTCATCGAATTTCAACTTATTCCCGGTATTATCGTCTTTCAAGAGCAGAAAACCATAGAATAAAAACAGCCCTTTCTTTTTTTTATTAAGAAAACCTTAAGCCTAGAATTTATCAAGCCGATTCAATATTTTTCAGGGTTGTCATTTCTATAGGGTAAACGTCAGGAATGTTCTTGGATAACGCTCCGCATGATTGGATTTTTCTGCTTGAAGGTATAATTTTTTCTTGGCAGATAGTTGAAGCTTTATTGAAAAGGTCGATTGTTGTTTCCAAAGCTTTTCTGAGCTTGATAAAGGTGGTAAGAAGTTCAACAAAATAATCATAAAGTTTTTTAATTTCTTCCGAGATCTTTTCTACCTCTTGGGTCATCCGTTGTTGTTGCCAACCCAAAGCGATGGCTTTCAGCAGTGCCAGGAAATTGATAGGTGAGGCAAGAAGAACATTCCTTTCTAGACCATATTGAAAAATGTCTGGATCAGCTTCAAAAGCAAGGGAAAGCAGTCCTTCACTGGGTAAAAACATGATGATGTACTCAAAAGCCTCGGCTTGAGTGCGAGCATACTCTTTTTTCCCTAAGTCCCTAATTCTTTCCTTGACTGCGGAAAGGTGTTCTTTAATTTTTTCTTTCCTGAGGGTCTCATTCTCGGCCGAAATCGCTTCTAGATACGCTCGCATAGGCGTTTTGGCATCAACAAATATTTTTCTGTTACCGGGGATGGAAATGATCATATCGGCTCTTTTGTCTTCAGTTAAAGGTTGGTTTAAGTAGCTAACGTGTTCTTCCATCCCTGCCATTTCAACGAGACGCTGGAGTTGGTACTCTCCCCATGATCCTCTCACAAGAGGTGATTTTAAAGATTGTTCGAGCTTTATTGCCGATTGATGCAACTCTTTATAAGCTTCTGCTAGCTGATTCAAATGGCTACTCAGCGCGCTATAGGCTCCTTCCCTTTTCTTTTCAAGGTTTTGTATTTGATTATCCAAGGATTGGAGTTCTTTTTCTATGGGGGATACGATGTTTTTGATTTCCTCTTTTTTTAGGCTCCAATCCGTTTTCAAATTTTCAAAAAGGGATTGAAACTGAAAAGTGACCTGGCTCAAAATATTTTTGGAGTTAGATTCCAATACTTCAGAGGCTAAGGATTGAAACAGGGTTTTTAGAGTTTCTTGAGCATTCGACATCCAAACGATCTTTTCTTGTTGGGCCTGTTTTTCAGCTTCAAGAGAAGCAATCTTAAGTTCTAGATTCTTATTCTTATCCAGCAAGGGAACCAAATTTTCATTTTCTTTGCTCTGCCTTTCTAATTCTGATTTAAGAAGCATGATTTTGGGCCTTAGGGCTAAATATGTCAAAAAAACACCGATACTTGACCCTCCAAGAAAACTAAGGATTACGAAAAGAGTCATTATAAATTTTTCCTTCAAATAAGGCTTTCTTTCAAGAAATAACTAGTCCAATTTCTCGCTTTAGGCTTGAGATTGAATTTCAAAATTGGGAACAAAAAAGTCTGTTTTAAAAAAGATGTTCAATAACATTCTTCTCCGATATGAATAGAAGAAGAGGAGAAGCTAGAGTTGAAAAACAAAGCACATGATCAAGAACATAAAATATTGACTGTCAATTCAACTGATTTGAGATCTTTTGAAAATTTCCCCAAAGAACAAAAGAAGAAAAATTTTTTAGGTCTTCTATTCAAGAGCTTTGTATCCATAAGCCTTCTTTTGTATCTAGGTTCAAAGCTTCAATGGAACAAGTTTTTTTCTTATTGCCATTCAATAGATATCAGGTTGTTATGCCTTTCTTTCTTTTTCTGTGCTTTTCAGACGGTTCTATCTGCGCTGCGTTGGAAAATTCTGCTCTATGCTTTAAATACAAAAATCAAGAGTTGGACCTCTATTCAACTGGCGATGATTGGAAAATTTTTTAATGCGGTATTACCAGGGGGAACAAGTGGAGATCTTGTCAGGATATATTATGCGCTCAAACTGTTCCCTGCTCAAAAGACAATGATATCCGTTTCGATTATCGTTGATCGGTTGATTGAAGGGATAGTTCTTCTTGTCCTGGGCTCTTTGTTCGGTTTGTTATTTTATCGTCAGCTTGAAGGCCAACCTCTTGTTCAAAAAGCTGTTCTTTTTCTTTTCATCCTTACAGTTTTAACGCTTCTCTTTTTAGCTTCCCTCAGGACCACTTTAAGGTGGGGCCTAAAACTCTCAGAAATTTTCTTTAGCAAAAGAAAAGGAATAATCGTGGGGGTTCTGGAAGAAATTATTCAGGTGTTGGATGCTTTAAAAAATGCATATGGAAAGGTTTTTTGGGCCTGTATGCTTTCTGTCGGAGTTCAGCTTTCAGCCATTATGATGTTTGTTTTTATTGCTGGCTCTTTACACATGCAGTTGCCGTTATGGCTTCTAGTGGTGGTGATGGTGGAAATAACACTAGTCGTATCACTTCCGATCAGTATTTCTGGACTTGGTGTCAGGGAGGGCTCGGTCATACTCCTGCTGAGTCCATATGGAATAAGTCCAGAACTTGCCCTTGGGTTTTCACTCCTGTCATTTACTATCGGTGTTTTTTGGAGCCTTGTAGGAGGGTTATTTTTTTTAACATGGAGGAAAAAATAAGAAAAATGCATTTTCTCTGCTTTAAACCCCGAATAGAAATTTGTTTTTATGATTTTTAGGTTCCATTACCCAAAAAGCTATTGCTTTTTACTATCTCTGGTATTGATTATGCTTGGCTGTAGCAGAAATGAAAAAAGGGATTTGAAGAGCAATTTGCGACCTGTCATTGGACTGATTACCGATTTTAGCACAAAAGACCCTTATGTGTCACAAATGAAAGGGGTCATCTATTCATTGGATCCCTATGCCCGGGTCATAGATCTTAATCATGAAATTGATCCCTTTAATCTTGCTGAAGCAGCCTTTATTGTTGACCAGGCGAGCAGAGAATTTCCAGCCGACTCTATTTTTATTGCGGTTATTGATCCGGGTGTAGGGACGGATCGAAAAGCTATTCTTTTTGAATCTAAAGCACGCAAATTTTATATCGGTCCGGATAATGGAATTTTTAGTCTTGTTATGGATAGAGAAGGCATAATGGGAGCGTGGATTCTTGATAAGCCTGAAATATGGAGAAATAGGCAGCCTAGCCAGACTTTTCATGGAAGGGATATTTTTAGTCCCGTAGCAGCCTTTTTGAGTAAAGGAGGAAAACCTCAAAACGTGGGTTCAAAAGTTTCCCAAGACAAGCTTCATTTCTTGAGTTTTTCTCCGGCTTCGATTATAGGAGAAAGTGTTTCCGCTCAGGTTCTCTATGTTGATCATTATGGCAATATTATTACCAATATTCCTTTAGGACTTGTATCCTGGATAAAAGAGGGAAACCTCCTGCGTATTCAAATTGGCAAAATAACGCTTGCTGCTCCCTGTGTAAAAACCTATAGTGATTTGCCTTTAGGTAAGATTGGAGTATTATATAATAGTAGCGGTTATCTTGAGATTGCGTCAAATCAGGGATCAGCCGCAAAAGTATTTAAAGCCCAATCGGGTGTTTCCCTATTAATTCATCCATAGACATGGATCTTGGAAAGAATGAATCACATTTATTAGGTATGGAAAAGATTAGAAATATAGCCATCATAGCTCATGTCGACCATGGAAAGACAACTTTGGTTGACCAGCTTTTGAAACAGTCAGGTGCTTTCAGACAAAACCAACAGCTTGCTGAAAGAATAATGGATAGCATGGATCTTGAAAAAGAGAAAGGAATAACCATAAAAGCGAAGAACGCCTCTTTTCAATATGCTGACTACAAGATCAATATCATTGATACGCCAGGTCATGCTGATTTTGGAAGCGAGGTAGAAAGAAGCCTTGGGATGGTCGATGGAGTGTTGTTGCTTGTGGATTCTGTAGAGGGTCCACAGGCTCAGACTAAATTCGTTTTAAAAAAAGCGTTAGCTCAAAATCTTCCGGCTTTGGTTCTTATCAACAAAATAGATAGACCAAATGCCCAGCCTATACAGGTGTTAGATCAGGTATTTGAGCTTTTTCTCGAATTAGAAGCTTCTGAAAAGCAACTGGATTTTCCTGTTTTATACGTTTCTGCCAAAGAAGGAGTTGCCCTTAAGGAATGGAAAAAGGGGATTTCTGAGCAGGATAGGGAAAATGGGTTCAGGCCCCTTTTTGAGGCGATCATTACCCATATTCCTTCTCCAACCATTTATCCCGACTCTTCGTTTAAACTTTTAGTCGCCAACTTGGATTACAGCGATTATCTTGGCCGAATAGCTATAGGAAAAGTATTTTCTGGAAGTATTCGGGTAGGTTCTCCACTTTTTTGCCATCATAAGTCTTCACAACTCTCTTGCGGCAGCGTTACGGCTATTTTGGGATTTAAAGGATTAGAGAGAGTAGCCCTTAACGAAGCTTCTGCTGGGGATATTGTGGGCATTGCGGGATTAGAAGAGGTGTATATCGGAGACACCCTCTCCGATTCAGAAAAAGTTATTCCTCTACCCCGAGTTGAAGTGGATCCTCCAACCGTTAGAATGAGGATTGTCGTAAACGACTCTCCTTTGGCTGGAAAAGAGGGAAAATTTTTAACAGCAAGGCATATCTATGAAAGGCTTCAGAAAGAAGCCAGGACTAATGTTGGACTGAGAGTTCAAGAGACGGATATTCCGGGAACTTTCGAGGTCAATGGGAGAGGAACCATGCAGATCGCTGTTCTTGTCGAACAGATGCGTAGGGAGGGATTTGAGCTGATGGTGAGTAGACCTGAAGTAATCTATAAAGAAGATGCTTCGGGGATTATTTATGAACCCATTGAGTTGCTTTTAGTAGATATTCCTCAGGAGAATTTAGGTGGAGTGATGGAAATGCTTTCGAAAAGGGCAGGCAATATTCGGTTAATGAAGAATAGTCAAAGTAGGGTTTTTATAGAATGTTTAATTCCTACGAGAGGATTGATCGGATTCAAAACAGAGTTTATCAATTTGACTCGAGGAGAAGGCTATTGCAGTCATCTTTTCCATGAATATGGCCCAAAACAGGGAGAGGTAGAGATTAGGAAAAGAGGAGTGCTCGTTTCGATGGAAAGAGGGCTGTCAACGACCTATGCTTTAGAAAATCTCCAGCAACGAGGAGTCCTTTTTATTGGCCCCGGGGTGGAGGTGTATGAGGGCATGGTTGTTGGCGAACATAAGCGACCCGGCGATCTTCTGGTAAATCCCTGCAAGGCAAAACATTTAACCAACATTCGTTCTCAAGGTGAAGGCAAAGCCATTGGACTTGAACCTCCAAGGATATTTAGGCTTGAAGAGGCACTCGAATTTATTGACGCTGACGAGTTTGTTGAACTGACACCTACGAAAATGAGGATTAGAAAAAAAATACTGGATGCACATGAACGCAAAAAAGCCTCTCTGAAAGTAGGGTCCTGAAGAATTTTGTTTTATCGGGAAGGGGGTATCCAATGATAGAAAGCCACTGCATCATTGTTGTGGACATGCTTGAAGATTTTATTCGTGGGAAGCTTGCCACAGGAGAACTAAAAAAAATTATCGATCCGATAAGGGAGTTGATCGCTGATGCAAGGTCTAGCAAAATACCTATTATTTATGTAGGAGATGCACACCTGCCCTATGATCCGGAAATGACGATCTGGGGGGAACATGCAATGAAAGGATCGGAGGGAGCTTCAATAATTAAAGAACTGGCACCTTGCCCTGGTGATATTGTCCTGGAGAAAAGGACGTATAGTGGATTTAGAGAAACGGGTTTAGATTTGATCTTAAGATCGCTCAAAATTGATTCCCTTATTTTAGTCGGTCTTCATACTCATCTTTGTATAAAGCATACGGCCGCTGATGGCTTTTTTTTAAATTACCACATTGTAGTCCCTGTAGATTGTGTATGTGCCTTTAGTATGGAGGAACACGAAAGTGGGCTTGAGTATCTTCATAAGTTTTATGGGGTTGAACTCACCACCTCCCAATCCCTTAGGGAAAGATGGAAAAGTCAAAAAGGCAGTTGAGTGTTGAGTGCAAAATGTAAAGATAACAAAAATCCTGGAATAAGGCCTTTATTTTCATAATGCCAATGAGTCTTGCTTTAAAAGAAGAAAAAAAAGGTTATGGCCGTAGAGGTGTGATCAATGACGTTTTTTTTCTTTAAGTTAGTGAAAGCTCGCAAACCCATAGAAAAACATAGAGATCATTAAAGACTAAAAAAACTTTTTTTTAAAGTAGGGATTTAAACTGGAATATAAAGATGTTTTCAATTTGATTAATTTTCTATTTAAAAATTAACAAGTGTCAGTACTTTATCTTTTAAGCCTTTTATATTTCTTTGTCCTCCCCGAGAAAATAAAAGGCTCATTCGGCTCTTTTTTTCATTTTTTCTTCTTCCTGATTTTTGTTTATGGAGTAATACTTTTTTTGTCCTGTTCTTTTATGTTGACTGTCAGGGCTGATCCCATCTTTTGGCCTGGGGAAGAAATAGCGGTCCAGGATATCGTCGAAACGATGGATCAGTCGGATCCGGGAAAAGGTTGGTTAGGAAAATGGAGAAAAATGACCCAGGAAACACGGAACCGACAAACCCGTTGGCTTACACCCCTTGTTACAGAAACACCAAGACTTGAGCAGCGTATCCGTTATGATGTCTATGACGAAACATTGCCTAATGGTAACAAGAAGTGGAATGTAGGAGCAGGTAAAGGGGTAAATTTGATTGTTGGGCCGACCCTTGAGTTTGCTTTTTCCCTTCCTCAGTATATTTATTTTCCTTCCCAGGGAAGACTTGATGGGTTTCAAGGAGAAAGCTTTTTAATTAAAAACAGGATTATGTCTTCCCCAGAAGGGCAAAAAAATTACGTATTTTCAGTCATGCTTGCTGCCCATTCTCCCTTGGGACAAACCCTTCCTGATTATCCCGCCCATTGGATATGGGATCCCATTATTCTTTTTGGAAAGGGGTTTGGGAATTTTGATTTCATGATTAATTTGGGTAGTCAGTGGGCTGATGGAGCAAATAGAACATTTGGAATCCCATATTTTTATAATATCGCTTTACAGTATAAAATTGGGAAGGTAGTTCCGACGATTGAGATCAATTCGACATCGAGTATCGACCAACTTTTTTTTATTGGCGCTCCAGGTCTTTTTATTACTCCAGAAGTCTTGGTGGGTAGGTTTCGGTTTAAAGATGACTGGAAGCTTTATTTCGGATTTGGTTACCAGATTGCAATAGATGCAAAAACAGTTGAAAAAGAATATTCCAATGCATTTGTCATGAAGTTTCATTTGCTTTTTTAAAGATTATGGATCAAAAGAAGAACAAAAATGTTATCTAACCCTCTAAAGAGAAGTTCAAGGCGTCGGGGAAAAAAGGTCAAATTTTTTTGGTTCTTTGTTGTTCTCTTTGTGACATATCCCTTATCTGTTGGCCATTCTACTTCATTTGCCGATGGAAAGAGGGAAACGGATTATGTGAAGCTTTTTCATGAGGCAAAGATAGAAGAAGCAGCTCAAGTGGCTCGCTGGCAGCTCTTGCAAAATCCAGAAGATGGGAGAGCATGGAAAACCCTTGGATGGATCGAATTAATGAAAAACCATCTTGAAGAAGCACAATATGCCCTTCAGAAAGGACTTAAAGCTAATCCCGATGATACGGAAATGAAGAGGCTCTTAGCCATCTGTTTTTATAGAGAAAATAACCTAGAACAGTCTGCCGAGCTCTTAGATGAAATTAAAGAAAAATGGACAGCCAATCTTTTAAGGCATTTAGAACCTAAAGCCTTTGACATCCAGGGAGATTTTTCTTATGTCAAGCTCAATGAATCTAATCCTTTTGTCGTTATTCCTGTAACTATTTGTAATAAAACGGTACCTCTTTTTTTAGATACTCGGGGGTCATTTACCGCCTTAGATAGGGATCTTTATGAAAAAATGAAAAAGATTAGGCTTCTGGATGTGATTGCCCTGCAATTTTGGTTCAATTTTGCTGGGAAATGGTCTATCCGGTCGCGAATAGGAACGTTCGATATGAAAGTTGGAAATTTAAAGATCGAAAATGTTCCTGTTTTATTGGCAAGATGGCAAGGAACATATCTTTTCCCTAGGCACGTTCCTCAGATTGTCCATGGCGTATTAGGAACCGATTGGATGAGGCAGTTTAATATCACGATAGATTATCCCCAAAAAGTGCTTTTGCTGCGAAAAAAAGAAAGCCTTTCAGAAAATGCCAACGTGGACAAAGAGGGTGAGCAGACAACAAAAATTCCCTTTTATTTAACTCCAGGAGGACAAATCGTTATCGAGGGGAAAATCAACGATCAAGGGGGGAACTTTTTTTTGATTGACACCCTGAGTGTGGGCAGAGCATTTAGCTGTTCAGAATGGATAATCCATAAATATCATTTGGCTCGTTATGGAGGATGGATTATTGGTCAAAGACGGGGATCGATGTATCCTCATGTTTATGCGGTTATTCCCAAAATCCAGATCGGGAATATCATAAGGGAAAATGTTCCCGCAAGTATAGGAAAGAACTATGATTTTCCTCCATCGATTGATCATAAACAGGGATTTCCAATAGGGGTAATAGTGGGTAATGGGTTTTTCAAGTCTTTCGAGGTCACTTTCGATTTCCAGAAAATGGAGCTGGTATTGAAATCCAAAAAGACAGTAGAGGAAAAATCAGAAAATCCTTTGGCCTTAAAACAGTAAGGCACTCATCCTAGCCAAAGTAAAACTTATAATTGTCTATTTTTGATTAACCCCTTTTCCACCTATTTTTTCCAACAAAAAGCCAAGAGAGTAAAAAGTAAAGGAAGATAGGCAATGGAAGAAAAAAAGAGGATGCGTGCCGTCTTTAAATCTCCACGAAGATGAAATAGACAGGCAGAACTGAAAAATAATAGACCAAGAATAAGCGATCCACCCAGGTATGTTGGGCTAGCATGTCCCGTGAAATAAGGCAAAGTGGAAACGGACAATAACAAAAAGGAAAAAATGAGACTTTGCAGAGTTAATTTTTTCCCTGTAGAGTCAACCACGACGAGCATTTTGAAACCAGCTTTCTTGTAATCATTCCTATAGATCCATGCGATGGCATAAAAATGGGGCATTTGCCATAAAAATAGAATGCTAAAAAGAAACAAAGGAGTGAAACGAACTAAATGCTCATCCTGAGCAGCATAACCAATGACGGGTGGAAGAGCTCCAGATACTGCTCCAATCCATGTATTCCATGGGCTGATGCGTTTGAAAGGAGTGTAAATCGCAACATAGCTAATTAGACTGAAAAGGGCAACGGAAGCAGCCACAAGATTAGAAAAATTCCAGAGATAAAGGAAACCGACCAGGGCTCCAATTATAGAGGTTATCGTCGCTTCGATAGCATCGATACGTTGTGCAGGAATAGGCCTATCTTTTGTTCGTGACATTTGGCTATCATGGCGCCTTTCAAGCACTTCATTGAGGACGGCTGCAGAAGCTGCTACAAGGCCAGTTCCTACCAGGACATGGATCGCTTTAGCCAAATCAAGGGGTCCTACCGGGGCCAATACAAAACCAAAGAAAGTAGTCGTAAGGACTAAAAGGGTGAGACGAAACTTGATGAGTTGTGCGATGTCCCCAACTAGTGAGTAGGAATGTGGGCGGGGAGTGGATAAGAAAGTCGGAAAATTTTCTATTTTTTCACAGCCTCTTTTTGATTCGTTATCTTTATGGGTATTCATAACAAAACAAAACGCTATTCCTTGTCAGTTCTTCGGGTTTGAATAAGGAGAAGAAGGATAGAACGGTATTTCTAACTCTTTTTGCTTGGCTTTTAAAAGCCATTCTTTCCTATAAAGCAAAGTTGTCGCAAGGGAGGATAACAGCAATATAAGAGCTCCAACTACCACGTGCGTAGTCGTAATGAAATTTTCTTTTCCACTCCAGATTACAAAAGCACCCAATGCAATTTGCAAGCCAACAAGGAGAAGTAATAATCGGGTTATAAAGAAAATGGTATCCTTTTTTTCCCTTTTTTTAATGGAGAAAAACAAAAAGAGGCCGAGTAGAAAAATGATTAATGCGCTAAATCGATGTGCCAGTTGCAGATGAATCTGGACAAGAGTAGTCGGGGGCAGTCCTATAGCCTCCCTTTTTGTATTTATCTTTGAAAGTTCTTCAGCGGTGATATGGGGAAAAATTTGTCCATAAGCTAGCGGGAAATCGGTGATCGAAAGACCAAGATGGGCATGGCGCATAGCCGCTCCAAGCAGAAGCTGGATATATATAACCACTGAAAGGATTAAAAATAAAAGGGGTACTGTTTTGTTGTTATGGGCTTTGTAAGAAGGCTCATCGAGGTTATCGAGAATCCAAAATCTAGAGGTCGCTAACCATATGAGGCCTATAAGGACTAAAAAACCTTGGGCAAGAGCAGCATGAATAATTCCAATCTGATCTTTCATCCATACCACTCTTAGCCCCCCTAATACTCCTTGCAAAACAACAAGCAGAAGAGCCGCAGTTCCTGCTGTTTTAAGCCACATTCTTTTTTCTTTAAATAAGATCAACAAAAATAGAACGATCGTCATCAACCCAACGGCTGAAGCCACAAGCCTATGGCTATGTTCATAAAAAACTCCTCCAATCCAACGTGAAAAGGGAAAACTAAACATGTTATAGCCAAAAGTTGTTGGCCAATCAGGCACAGCCATTCCGGAGTTGGTGGTCGTAACCATAGCTCCAACCGCTATGAGTAAAAGTACAAAAAAAGTAAGAATCGCTGAAAAGATGTTTACACTACTCTTTTTCACATTTCCCATCCTTTTATAATGATTTAATGCTCTAGAAAGAGGTTGATTTCATTAATTTTTTTGACGGAACTTTTCTTAATTAAGACTCTTATTTTACTATAGTCTTTTTAAGTTAGACTTCCTAGAAAAAGTAAGAGTCCGATTGGATTAACTATACACCAATTTTTACAGACTGGGTTATAAAACTCTTTTGATTGTAAAGGGATTGTCCGTTAAGTTAGATGAATTGTATGACAAGAGGACAAGAGTGGGCTGAAAGAGTATCGTCGGAAATTAAAAAGGCGGTCATTGGGCAGGAAGTCATTATTGAACGGCTCTTAATTGGTTTGCTTACGGGGGGGCATATTTTGATCGAAGGTATGCCGGGCTTAGCAAAAACGCTTCTTGTTAAAACGATAGCTAAAGCTGTAGGTCTAAAATTCGAGCGGATTCAATTTACTCCGGATCTCCTACCGAGTGATGTGGTAGGAACGATGATCTTTCAACCTAAAGAAGGTCGTTTTTCGCCTCATCTTGGACCTATTTTTGCCAACCTGGTATTGGCCGATGAAATAAATAGGGCACCGGCTAAAGTGCAAAGTGCTTTACTTGAGGCCATGCAGGAAAAACAGGTAACCATTGGGGGGACATCGCATAGGCTTCCTGATCCCTTTCTTGTTATGGCAACTCAAAATCCAATCGAACAGGAAGGGACCTATCCTTTGCCTGAAGCGCAATCGGATCGATTTTTATTTAAACTCATCATCAATTATCCCTCAGAGGAAGAAGAAAGAAAAATGCTGAGACTATGGGGAAAACTGACCGAAGAACCACAAATTAGTCCTGTTTCTTCTCCAGAGGAAATTCAGGAACTTCGAAAAGAAATCGACAAGATTTTTGTCAGCCCCATTGCCGAATATTATATCCTTGCTTTGGTCAGGGAAACTCGAGAAATTGTAGGGATTCATGCTGATGGAATCCAAAAACTCAGTTACGGTGCTTCTCCCAGGGCTTCTTTAGCCCTTTTTCAAGCGAGTCGTGCTCTTGCTTGGATTAGAGGATCGGATTTCCTAAGCCCCCAATTTATTCAAGAAGTCTATATTGATTGTTTGAGACACCGTGTGGGCTTGAGTTATGAGTCTGAAGCCGAAGGCAAAACCGTAGAAAATATATTGGAAGAAATCCTTAAAAATACTTCTATTCCTACCGAAAATGTCGGAGAAATCAGCAGATCATAATGTTTTTTCGAAAGAGAAGATCAAAGAAGCGGCGAGGCTTTTGCGTCGCATTGAATGGAAAGTCAAAAAATCCTCTACGCATCTTTTTTTGGGAGAATATCGATCTGTATTTAAAGGAAAAGGGAAAGAATTTGATCAGGTCGTTGCGTATGAATTTGGAGATGACATAAGGGATATTGACTGGAATGTAACGGCTAGGCTAGGTGCTCTTTACAGGAAAAAATTTGTCGAAGAACGGGAACTGATTTTAACCCTTGTTGTAGAAGATAGTCCTTCGCTGTTGTTTGGTTCGGGTAGCCTCACTAAAAGAGATGCGATAATGGAAATCGCCGGTTATCTCTCGATTCTAGCAACGGGATTTTCACATCGGCTTTCCATTGTTCATGTGTTCCCGGGAGGCTATTTTTTTATGCCTCCGATGAAGGGAAAGAAAAAAATTTTATCGAGTATGGTCAAATTATTTTCTCTCGATCCTCCTTCATTATGGCCGATCAAATCGACTGAAATTCCGTGGTCTTTTTTATACCGAACACTGCCACGAAACTCGGTTGTTTTTTGGCTTGGAGACTTCCCGCGACGTCCTATATCCAGGGATTGGATCGCCCTCTCTGAACGGTTTGAAATTATAGGTTTTCGGGTAGAAGATCCGTGGGAATATGCATTACCTGAAAAGGAGAGGTTCTTAGCCTACGATCCAGTAGCTGGAAAGGTCGTTAAAGTGGATACGGCTAATTTGGATACCCAAAAAAGACAACAAAAATGGAGGTTAGAAAAAGAGAATTATTGGAAAAGTTTGTTTCCCAAAAGGTTTTCCCGGTGTTCCTTTATGTTAGGGACCCCGATTTTTCCCAAATTTATGCAATTTTTTATTGAGAGATCGCTCGCTTAAAGGTTTTGCTTTTAAAAAAAATGGTTGGTCATCTATCCTTTGCCTATCCCTACTTCTTTTTGTTACTCCTGCTTGTCCCTGCAATCAGTCTTTTACGAAAGCGAAGGGTTCAGCAGCCCTTTTTATTCCCCTTTGCTTATGAATGGATGGTTAAGAGAAACCAAAGAATAACCGATAGGCTTTCTCTGCTCTTTATTTACATAGCTTTTGTGTTCTTTATCATTGCACTGGCAAGACCCCAAGAGGAAAAGGGCAAAGTTCCTCTAAGAAAAGAGGGATATGATATCATGCTTGTGCTTGATATTTCCGGTAGCATGCTTGCCGAAGACTATGAAATTGATCAAAAGATGGTTAGCCGGTTGGACATTGTTTTGGAAGTCGTTAAGACTTTTTTAGATAAAAGAACAACTGATCGGATTGGCTTGATTGCTTTTGCGGGAAGAGCTTACACGGTTTGTCCATTAACTTTTGATCATAGTTGGTTGAAGCGCAAAATTGATCAATTGCAGGCGGGGACTATCGAAGATGGCACGGCTATTGGGGATGCCTTGGGCTTGGCTTTAAGTCGGCTTGAAGGAAAGCGGGAATTAGAAGGGAGAAAAAAAATCGGTTCTTTTTTGATCCTGTTGACAGATGGGGCCAATAACTGCGGAAATCTTACCCCACTGGAGGCTGCACAATTGGCTGCCAATGCTTCTGTTCCTATTTTTACCATTGGTGCAGGGATCAATGGAGAGGTAATGATGCCTGTAATGGACGAAGAAAGGAGAAAGATCGGCAGTCAAACCGTGGTTTCTGAAGTCGATGAAGAACTTTTACGTAAGATAGCTCAACTGACGGGTGGAGAATATTTCAGGGCCACTGATAGCAATGCGATTGTTTCGGCTTTTCAGGCTATTGATGCCCAGAAAAAGCTCCCTTTTGAGCCCGTAGTGGTGACCAAGAAAGAAGAGCTTTTTGCCGGGTTTTTAGCAATTGGGCTTTTTTTTTGGTTGTTAGCCTTTATCTTTTCAAAAAGGACATAAAAGATATGAACTACTCCCGCCAACCTGATGGTATAGCGTGAGTTTCGCGCTTCTACGGGAGTGCCGGGTTGCCTCGAAGGCTTGCCGGTCTTACCTC
The DNA here is from genome assembly GCF_017310505.1 of Methylacidiphilum caldifontis. Lineage (NCBI taxonomy): Bacteria > Pseudomonadati > Verrucomicrobiota > Methylacidiphilae > Methylacidiphilales > Methylacidiphilaceae > Methylacidiphilum (ex Ratnadevi et al. 2023) > Methylacidiphilum caldifontis. The sequence continues at coordinate 2,224,875 of NZ_CP065957.1, forward strand.
CCTCAACGCCTTGGCCGGTTCCCGGCCACCAATCTGTTTCATGACCCAGCTCAAAAGCAGCTTGGCGGCGTTCTCATCACCTGAACAAGATGCGCCACAAGGACAATCATGCCAGCGCTGCGACAAGGGCTTTTTCTGCAGCCTGCCGCACAGCTGTCAGCGCTGGCTGGGCTTATGCTTGCGGCTATCCGCCTCCATCGCCCAGCCACCAGCCTCTTGCGCTTTGTACCTGAGCATCTGATGGAGCATGCCGCCTGCGGCACCTTTTCATGCAACCTGCCCAAAAGGGCGTATTCCTTCCTCAGACGGTTGGAGAGGGGAAAGCCTTTCATCTTGCCGCTGGCCTTTTTCACCGCTTTCTCCTTGCGGCAGATGCGATTTTGTACGGCGCCGATTCGTTCTAGAGAGCGCTGCAAATGCCGGGGATTTTCGATCCGCTCCACCCCTTCCGGCGTGGCCAGTGTGGCGAACGTTTCCACACCCCAATCCAGGCCACCGATCCGTTCCCCATGTAATCTCTCGGGCTCGCACTCCACCGTAACCGAGGCGTACCATGTGCCGCGGCGGTGCAGAATCTCGCAGGTTTTGGGTGCGCCAACCCTCCGGGCCTTGCCTCGGATGCGCAGCTCGCCAACGCCAGAGAGGCGCAACTTGCCGTGTTTCATCCCAGGACCGGCAAGCAAGCGCTAGCCATCTCCGTGGGTCTTGTAACCCCATCCTTTGAAACGATGCAGCGGCTTGAAGCGGGGAAACCCCGGCTCCTCACCGTTCTTCACCCGGCCGAAGAAGTGCCGGAAGGCTAGATCCAGGCGCTTTAACGTCAGCTGTTCGGATTGGGCGTTGACCGACCGAAGCAAGGGCGATTGGGCCAGCCAGTCGGTCAATGCTTTGCACTGATCGAAGAAAGACAGGGATTTTTGCTGCTGAATCCAGCCCCTGCGGCGTTCATCCATCGCCGTGTTCCACAGCAGGCAATGCACCCAGCGCAACCACTCCAGCGTCTTGATCTGGCGCAGGGTGGGATACAATCGATAGGTCTATACTACTGTGTTTTCAAACTTCAATACCATTTGGTTCTTGTCACCAAGTACCGCCGCAAGTGCATCACCGCCTCCATGCTGGAACGGCTGGAAGAGATTACCCGCAGCACCGTGGCCAAGTGGGGCGGAGAATTTCTGGAATTCAATGGAGAGGCCGATCATGTCCATTTCCTGTTGGAGCTGACACCAAAAACCGCGCCCTCCGCTCTGGTCAACAACCTCAAGACCGTCACTTCCAGGCTGATCCGCAAGGAGTTCTCCAAGCATCTGCGGAAGTTCTATTGCCAAAAGCCTCTCTTCTGGAGCCACAGCTACTGCATCATCACCGTGGGTTGCGCCCCGCTTGCAGTCCTAAAACAATACATCGAGGGACAAAATAGGCCGGACTGATCGCCCTGACGGACGATAGCGCCGCTTCATCACCACCTCAATCGCCGCGCGATTATTGGTGGAGCACTGCGGCGTAGGCTCGGGTAGCTCAAAGAATTTCTAGCTCTTGCTTATATTTTATAACTTTTCCCTCCTCTAGAAGGACACCATGCCAAATAACTCCTGGAAAAATCAGAGTTTTCTTTCCAAGCATCGATCCTGGATTAAGCACGGCATTGCAACCAATTTGGGTTTCATCTCCAAGAATTGCTCCGAATTTTCTTAAACCAGTCGAATAAATTTTCCCATCGAACTTGATTTTGACCTCGGTTCCGTTGAGTTTTAGGTTCGATAAAATGACTCCTGCTCCCAGATGAACATGGCCGCCCAAGATCGAGTCTCCAACATAATTGAAATGAGGCACCTGGCAGTGCTTAAAAAGAAAGGAGTTTTTGAGCTCAGAAGAATTACCAAGAACAGAGCCCTCTTCAACAATGACATTTTGTCTAATAAAACAGCCCGTGCGTATTTGGCAGTTTTCCCCAATCCATGCTGGACCTTCAATCATTGCGCCGGGATAAATGCGTGTTCCTTTACCTATAAAGACTTTCGGGCCAATGTAACTGTTCTTCGAAACTTCACCTTGAATGCCAGGAACAAGAATTTCTTCAAGATAGTCTTTGATTCTTGCGATGATAAGCCAAGCGTTTTCAGCATCTTCGAATAATCGTGGATGTGAAGTTTGTGAAAGATCAAAAAAACATCGGGGATGAAAAAGAGAAAGAGAATGGTCTTCCATAAAGGATATGATGAATGAACAAAGCAGTTCTTTAAAGATTTTTCTTTTAGACTTAGCTCGATACTAATCCCGGTTTTGAATTTCCCTACCCTAAGAAAAAAATCATTAAAAAAGAACAACTTAGAGAACTGATTGAAAAAACAAAAATAATAGATTTTTAATGACAACCCTTTGATTTTAGTATTAAATAGGAGTGGGGAAAAATGGAACAGAATAGAGAAAAGTGGAGTAAAATGATTCCATGGGCAAAAAATGGGCGACTTACACAGATATTTTTGAACATGCCTTTGATGAGAAAGGCAGGATAACCGTCCCTTCTGAATGGAGACAGGAAGGTTATGATAGCCGCCTATTTGTATTTCCATCTAAGTTTAACCACTTAAAGGTTTATCCTGAGAGTTGGATGGAAGAAATACGGCAGAAGATTGAAACTGTAAAGTTACAGGATCCAATCCGGATGCAATTAGAGCTTCTTGCCCAACTTTCCCAAACTGTTTGTTGGGATCAGCAGGGAAGAATTTCTATCAAAGAAAGATTAAGAAAACATGCTCAAGTTGGCAAAGAAGCAGTTCTTGTGGGACGTTTAGATCATTTTGAAATTTGGGACCAGAAAAAATGGAAAGAAACTGCATTGAAAGTGACCTCCTTTGAGGAGGCCATTGAAAGCATGGGATTATAGATACAAATAGAGAGCAAATGAACTGATGAATCTTTTTTAGAAAAAAAGCAATGAGAAGAAAAAAAGGTAATGACCAGAAATACGGAAGAAATGCAGTCCCATATCCCAGTAATGTTGAGGGAATTTTTAGAATATTGTTCACCGCAAAGGGATGAGCGGTGGATTGATGGAACGTTTGGCTATGGTGGACATGCGATGGCTTTACTGGAAAGAGGCTGCAAAGTTTTGGCCTTGGATTGGGATGAAGAGGCGCAAAAAAGGGCAGAACTTTTGAAAGAAAAAAGAGAGCAATTTTATTTTTTCCGAAAAAATTTTTCGGAAATGGCGGAAGCTTGTTTTCAAATAGGTTGGAAAGATGTCGATGGAATTCTGTTAGATCTAGGTGTTTCGCTTGGCCAATTAAAAGACCCAAAGAGGGGCTTTAGTTTTCATCATCCTGAAGCCCCTCTGGATATGAGGATGAATCAGCAGAGCGAAAAGACGGCTGCGGTTTTGTTAAACAATCTAACTGAAGAAGAGTTGATCAAACTTTTTTCTGTGGTTTGCAACAGCAAGGAAAGTAGGAAACTGGCAACCGGACTTGTTGGTTTGCGTTCAACAAAGCTTATTCAAAAAGTTGGAGATTTTTTAGAAGTGATCAAAAAAGCTCATCTGTTCAAAAAAAAGGGTAGTCATGCGGCAACAAAACCCTTTTTGGCTTTGCGAATCGCAGTTAATGAAGAACTTGAACATCTTGAAAGAGGGCTTCTAGAAGGCACAAGACTTTTGAAAGGTGGGGGAAGAATAGCGATTATTAGCTTTCATTCAACCGAAGACCGCATCGTTAAAGAATTTTTGCGTAGTCATTGTGTGCCGAAGCACCGGAGAGGGCAGGGGGAAGAAAAGCAAAGTCAAGAAATGTTCTTTTACAAAATCGAGAAAATTCTTGTTTCTTCAGAAGAAAGCAAAAGAAATCCCCGGTCAAGAAGTGCGCGATTACGCATTGGTTGGAAAATAATTTCGCAAGGGAAATCGACTTAGGAGGGAAATAATAAGCAGATTAAAAAAGGAGAAGAAATGATGAAAAACCGGATTAAAGATCAAGAATCGATCAAGTTATCCATGCTGTTTATTTGGATATTGGTGCTATTAATAATGATGATAGCGGGGGTGGAGTTCCTTTATTTAAAGAACAGGATTCTTCGTCTTTCTGAAGAAATGAAACTTCAAGAAGAAGAACTTGCTGACATAAAAAGGAAAAACAATCGATTAGAAGCTATGCTTGCAAAGGGAAGTTCTCCACAGGAGTTGGAAAACAGATTGAAAGAGTGGAAAATAGGGTTAGTGAAAATGTCGGAACTAGAAGTGATTGTGATGGAAGAGTCGCCTACGCTCGATTTTTTCGCTGGGAATGAATAGCGTTTTTCTGCAACCTCCACGAACAAAAAAAAATCCACAAAAGGATAATCCTAGAGTTAGGGCATTAATTGTATTTGTGCTGCTAGGTTTAGGGTTTACGGTTATTTCTTTACGACTCATTTATATTCAGCTCATTAATCATGAAAAGTTTATGAGTATGGCGACCACTATTCATAGTGTACGCAAAATGTTGCCGGCAAAAAGAGGACAGATCTTGGATTGTAAAAATGTTCCCTTAGCCCAGAGTTTTTTGACTTATAGGGTCAGGTTGGATGGGATGAATGTCCAGGAGCCAACAGTTACAATAAAACAGCTCGAACGGATTCTTGGCCTGAAGGAAGATTCCCTTTTGCAGAATTTCCGGCGCATGGATAGGGCTTATCTCTTGGCGAAGGGGATCCAAGAAGAAAAGATGCAATCACTTGAAGAATTTCAAAAAGGAAAACTAAGGGAATGGAAGAAAAAAAGGCTACCTGCACAAAATTTTTTAACATTTGAAGAAGAATATAGCCGGATTTATCCCTGTGGAAGGGAAGCTGCACAACTGATCGGATATCTTGACGAAAATGGCAAAGGAGCATCGGGCATTGAAAAAGCTTTGAATTCTTTTTTGCAAGGAACCCCGGGAGAAAGATGGATAGAAAAAGATGTTTTTGGCAAAGAAATTGCTGCTTATAGAGGCTTAGAAGTCAAACCGATCGATGGGCTTAACATCATCTTAACACTGGATAGCGTGATCCAACATATAGTCGAAGAGGGCATTGATAGGGTTGAAAAAGAATTTTCCCCCAATGGCATCGTGGCCGTGGTTATGAATCCCAAAACGGGCGAAATTCTAGCCATGGCTCAAAGGCCTTCTTTTGATCCCAATAAAAGACAAGAATGGGCTATAGCTTCTACCCGAAATAAGAGCCTGACCGATCCTGTTGAGCCTGGCTCAATTTTTAAAATAGTTACTCTATCGGCTGTCCTTGAAGAAAAGCTCTTTAGTTTGGATGATAGCTACATCAACTGTGAAAACGGGGCTTTTTTCTATGGAGGAAAAATTCTTCATGATAGCCATCCTTATGGGATCCTTAGCGTGAGAGAAATCGTCATGAAATCGAGCAATATTGGTTTTGCAAAAATGGGATTGGAGCTGGGGGAGAATCGACTTTATCGCTATGCCAGAGCCTTTGGTTTTGGTGAACAGAGCGGTATGTTGTCAGGACAGGGTGAATCTTCGGGCATACTTTATCCACCGCGATTATGGTCAAAACTTTCTATAACGAGAATACCAATAGGGCAAGAAATTGCGGTTACTCCCATCCAGATGGTTCGAGCGATGGCTGCTATAGCCAATCATGGTTATTTAATCAAGCCTATGATCGTTAAGGAAATCAGGGATCAACAAGGTAAAATTATTCAAAGCTTTTCTCCGAATATCGTCAGAAGAGTGGTTTCTGACAGGACGGCAAAGTTGGCTACTTCCGCACTTGTTTCAGTCATCTCACCAAAAGGGACAGGTGCCAAAGCGGCGGTCACGGGTTTTACCGTTGCGGGCAAGACGGGAACGGCTCAAAAAGCTATTCATGGAAATTATATAAAAGGCAAATATATTTCTTCATTTATCGGTTTTCTTCCTGCCGAAGATCCGGAGTTTGTTCTTATGATTATGGTTGATGAACCTCATGGTTCTCAGTACTATGCGGCTTCAGTAGCTGCTCCGGCATTTAGTGTAATTGCTTCTGATATTGCTCAAGCACTCAATTTAACCCCTCAATGTGTTCCTGCACAGGCTATTCGAATAGAAAAAAACAAATAATATGGCTTAAATTAGCCTTTCTAAAACGGAGAACCGATTCAGATTTTTATCCTCTCTCCATGAGCCAATCGATTATGAGCAAAATCCAAAGATTAGTCTTGCATCTTTGTTGTATTGTTGTTCTTCTACTTAAAAGAAAAACAGAAGCTGTCTTTTACCATATTCAAGGGATTGCTCGGTTATTTTCTCAAGGGAAATAAGGGTAAGGTAAGCTTCCTGTTGTGTCCTTTTGAACTTTACCCAATGTAATTGAAAAAGGTTAACTTTTTAGTGTGAAACTCACTCAGTTGTTATCTTCTTTTGATCCGCTTGAAATCATAGGAAACAGCGAGGTTGAGATCTCCTCGCTGTGTTATGATTCTAGAAAAGTTTCAGCAGGGGCCATGTTTTTTGCCTGGAAAGGAGAGAAAACGGATGGTCATCTTTATATAGGAGAGGCAATCAAAAAAAAAGCCCAAGTAATTGTCTGTTCAGAAATTCCCCCGGAGTATACTCATCGTTCGGTTACCTTCGTAAAGGTCAGAGACCCTCGAAGAGTCCTTGGTAAAGTGGCATCTGAATACTATGGTAAGCCTTCTGACCGTTTAGCACTTGTGGGTGTAACCGGAACGAATGGGAAAACGACCACTTCCTTTCTGATCCGGTATCTTTTAGAAAAACAAGGGATGAAATCGGGTATTATAGGAACGGTTTTTTATGATACAACGCAGAGTTGTGTTAGCTCTAACCGCACAAGCCCGGAAGGAAGTGATCTTCAATATTTATTATACCAGATGGTTCAAGCGGGCTGTGGAGCTGGGGTAATGGAGGTTTCCAGTCATGCCATAGATCAAGGCAGGATTGAGGGGACAAATTTTCAAGTGGGTATTTATACCAACCTTAGCCAGGATCATCTCGATTATCATCGTACCATGGAGCAATACCAGAGAAGCAAAGAAAATTTCGTTTCTTATATTCAAGGTGGGCAAAGAAATACAGGAGCGGTAGTGATTAATGTTGATGATCCGCGATGGGGGCTGTTTGCTGAAAAGTTAAGAGGAAAGAAAGAAATGATTACTGTCAGCGCGGAGGGAAGAAAAGAAGCCACTCTTAAAGCCAGTTCTATTCTTTGTGACAGATTTTCAACGACTTTTAACTTAGAATGGGCAGGAAAGATCTTCAAAGCCAGAAGTTCTCTTTTGGGTTATTTCAATGTGGAAAACACATTGCTTGCTTTAGGAGCTACGCTTTTGCTAGGTTTTCCTCTAGAACGCTCGATTAGCCTTTTGGAATCTTTTCCTGGGGTTCCTGGCAGAATGGAAAGGTATTATTCTAAAGATGGTCTTTTAGCTATTATAGATTATGCCCATAGCGAAGATGCTCTGAGTAAATTGTTACATACACTAAGAAGTTTCCAGCCTAGCCGAATTATTCTAGTGGTTGGTTGTGGAGGGGATAGGGATAGAACAAAAAGACCAAAGATGGCCAAAGTTGCTTCTGATCTTGCTGATATTGTTCTTTTTACTTCTGATAATCCCCGAAGTGAATCCCCAGAGCAGATTTTTGATGACATGAGGCCGGGGGTTGAAGTATCTAAAAAAGTGCATTGGATTGTTGATCGTGAGGAGGCGATTAGAAAAGCGATAATAATGGCCAACTCGAAGGACATTGTTTGTGTTGCGGGTAAGGGACATGAGAGTTATCAAGAAATAGCAGGAGTGTTTTATCCTTTTAGTGACAGGCTTGTGGTCGAAAAGCTTTTAAAGGAAAGATCCGAATATGGAGTTGCTCTCGATTGAGGAAATTGCGAAGTGGGTTGATGGAGAAATTGTTGGGGCTAAAACTCCGGTATTGGTTTCAGATATCTCTACTGACTCTAGAACGCTAAAAACGGGTGATTGTTTTATAGCCTTAAGGGGAAGAAATTTCGATGGCATGGATTTTGTCGCTGATGCGGTACAAAAGGGGGCAGTTGCCGTGGTGGTTGATCGAGAACCCCGTTCTTCGGCCTCTCTATCTATTCCGGTCATTAGGGTTAGGGATAGCTTAGAGGCCTTACAACGGCTTGCCCGATTTTATAGAAAAGAACTTAAGGCTAAGATCGTAGCCATTACAGGCAGTAGCGGCAAAACAAGCACTAAGGAAATGGTCAGTAGCGTTTTAAGTCAAAAATACAAAACGGTTTGTACGTCTGGGAATTTCAACAATCAGATAGGTTTGCCTCTTTCTCTTTTACGGATGGATAAAACAACCGAATATGGGGTTTTTGAATTAGGAACAAATCATCCGGGAGAAATTGGAGTTTTAGCTCAATTGGCTGCACCTGATATCGTTATAATAACGAATATTGGCAGTGCCCATGTAGGCAATTTTGGTTCGGTTGACACCCTAGCCAAAGAAAAGACCGATCTGCTTAGTTTTGTGTCAGCAAAGGGCGTGGCGATTCTAAGTGATGATGATTATTGGTCAAAGCGACTACATACTCGCAGTGTTGGACAGGTTATATGGGTAGGAAACCAGCAAAATTCAGTTTGTTGGCTTGACCGCTTAGAGATGACGGAAAGGGGAATTCGATACGGTATTTGCCGGCATAAAGAAAAATTTGAAGTTTTTCTGCCCACCGTTTCTAGAGAAATGGCAAAAAATTCTCTTTTTGCTGCAGCGGTTGGGTTTTTATCTTGCCTTTCTTCTGAAGAAATAGCAGCCGGTCTTCGAAAAACATACTTTCCTGCGGGTCGGCTGACTGTTCATCCTATTAAAAATGGATTTTTAATCGACGACAGCTATAATGCAAATCCCGAATCGATGTTAAGTGCCTTAAGGGCGCTGATTGAATTTCCTTTTCCTTCAAAAAAGATCGCTATAATGGGATCCATGGGTGAGTTAGGATCAAAATCGAGCGCATTTCATTCCATGATCGGATCGTTTGCTGGAGGACTGCCTCTTTGGTCAGTGATTTTGATTGGTCCTAATTGGAAAGATATGTTGGAGGGGTTTCAAAGCTCTTCTTTCCCGACAGATTGTATTTTTGGAGCAGAAGATATAGAAGAAGCTTATTATTGTTTGCGTAAACTTTTAAACGGAAGGGTTACCCTTCTTGTGAAAGGTTCAAGATTTTTAAAACTTGACAGGATTGTCGAAAAGGTTCTTTGTCTTTAGCTTTAAAATCAATGCTTTACTATCTTCATTATTATTCAAGTTATCTGGGCATATTGAATGTTTTCAAATACATAACCCTTAGGGCTATGGGAGCGGCCATAACTTCGCTAGTCCTCTGTTGGCTATTAGGAAAACCTATGATCAGCCTTTTAAGAAAATTAAAAGCGGGTCAGCCGATTCGAGGCAAAGAGGTGGTGAGAGATCTTGCCGCACTTCATGGAACCAAATCGGGAACGCCAACGATGGGTGGATTACTCATACTTTTGGCCGTTACCATAAGTTGCCTGCTTTGGGTTATTCCTACGAATAAGTTTTTTTGGTTAGCCCTTCTCAGTATGCTTTTTATGGGAGGGGTAGGTTTTCTGGATGATTTTAAAAAAGTGGTGCAGAAAAAACACTATGGGATTTCTGGAAAAATTAAACTTTTGGCGCAGGCAGTTGTGGGAGCGGTTGTGGGAATCGTATTGTTTTCAGATCCAGAAACTTGTAGGCTAGCTCAAAAACTGACTATCCCTTTTCTTAAAGAAGCACAACCCCTAGAGATAGGCTGGATGGCTCTTCCTTTTTTTATCATTGTTGTTATGGGTAGCTCTAATGCCGTTAATCTGACTGATGGATTGGATGGCTTGGCTACTGGATGTACGATAGGCGTTGCTTTTGTCTATGCTGTCTTTTCATATATTTCGGGCAGAGCGGATATGAGTGGTTATCTTTTTCTTCCCTATATAAAAGGGGTTGGTGAGTTAGCTATCTTTTGTTCAGCCTTGATTGGTGCTTGCATGGGTTTCCTATGGTATAATTGTTATCCGGCAGCTGTTTTTATGGGTGACACAGGCTCTCTTGCTATTGGTAGTGCGCTGGGAGTTGTGGCCATTATTATTGGTCAAGAACTTCTACTGGTCATTGCCGGTGGAATATTTGTTATTGAAGCGGCATCGGTCATTTTGCAAGTGGCTTCGTTCAAGCTAACGGGAAAGCGGCTTTTTGCGATGGCTCCTCTTCATCATCATTTTGAGTTAAAAGGATGGAGTGAAACTGCAGTAACTGTCCGGTTCTGGATACTGAGTTTGCTCTTTGGTTTGCTCGCCCTCTCCAGTCTAAAAATCAGGTAGGCTTTAGTTCTTAATTGGGTGTATAATGATTGGTTAAAAACATATGGAAGAAAAGAAGTCAGCTCCTCAAAAGCCTTCCTTTGGACTGAGAGTGATTGTTATTTTAATCTTCCTCTTAGGGCTTCAGTTGCTTATCATTGGTTCGGTTTCAATCTACTCTTTACTTCATTCCAAGGGAAAAGTTTTAATTCAGAAGAACGTTTTCCCATCCAATAATTTTATTCCCCCCTCTCAACAGAAGGTGATCTCCAAGGAAGAGCAGGAGAATCAGAAAGAACAGGAACAGAAAAAAGAACAATCCCAAGAAGATTCTTCTTTACATACAACCCAGCATGTTGTCAAACAAGGAGAGACCTTGCAGAGCATAGCAAGGCATTATAGAGTGAGTGTTTTTGAAATCAAAACATATAACCCTAATCTGGGTCCTTCACTGGTCCCAGGACAAAAATTAATCATTCCCCTAAAAGAGAACCAAGAAGCTGAGCTTTCTACTCTCCTTAAAGAAGTCGAAGGAAAAAGAGTATATACGGTTAGGCAAGGAGATAGTCTTTGGAAGATTGCCCAGCGGTTTCATCTTTCCGTTAAGGAAATTGTTGAGGCTAATGGGATAAAGGATCCAACTAAGTTAAAGATAGGACAGGAGTTGATCATTCCTTATCCAAAAGATGTCCAAAAAGAACAACTCCCTTCATCGAATCCTAGTCCTTCGGAAAGTTTTCCAAAACAGAATTGAAATATTCAATGCACCGATTAGATTTAGATCCTTTCAACCAAAAAACAAAAAAATTTAGTCAATTTTCCAGTCTTTTACTTTTGGGATTAACATTAACTTTGCTTTCAATAGGCATCATTGCACTATTTAGTGTTTCTGGAAAATTCGTACTGGGTAAGGAAAGTTTGGCGAGCAGTTTAATGTTTCGGCAGTTTCTCTGGGTCTTTGTAGGGTTGATATTCTGTTTTATATTTAGCTTCATTGATTACCATAGACTGGTTGAGCATTCTTTTTTTCTTTTAAGCTGTGGTTTTTTTCTTTTCTTGCTCTGTTTCGTGCCTGGGATTGGGCATAAAGTTCACGGTTCGTCTCGCTGGATTTCGATCGGTGGATTTAGTGTCGAACCTTCAGAGTTTACAAAGATTTTTCTCTCGCTGTTTCTAGCCCAAATGTTGAAAAAGAAAAAAGGGAGGGATTTACTGTATACTTCGCCCAAACTTATCACCTTTTTAATCGTCGGCCTTTTTATCGCTCTTTTAATGATTTCTGGGGATTTAGGCCATAGCCTTCTCTACTTTTTACTTTATGTCCTCTATCTTTATTTAGATGGCTTTGCTTTGAAGTTTATTTTACCCACTTTAGGATCAGGTATCCTTCTTGTTCTTGCTGTGGGTTTGCTGATGCCTGAAAGAAGATCAAGGCTTATGGCTTTTTTAGACATGGGTCAAGATATAGAAGGTAAAGCTTACCAACAATGGCAGTCGCTCATCGCCTTGGGTTCGGGCGGATTAACTGGCCTGGGATTAGGCAATAGCCGTCAGAAAATGTTTTATTTACCTGAGTCAACGACCGATTTCATTTTTCCTATTATTGGAGAAGAGCTAGGGCTTTTAGCCACCCTTTTTATTGTGGGTTTGTATCTCGGTTTTGTTTTGACAGCGGGTTGGATTTCTTTATTTGCCCCTGACAAAGAAGGGCTGATGGTCGGTACATCCCTGAGCTTATTGATAGGGATGCAAACTCTATTTAATTTGGGGGTTGTAACGGGATTGCTTCCCAACAAAGGTTTCCCTTTGCCTTTTATAAGCTATGGGGGTTCGAATCTCCTTTTTTGCCTTATTTCAGTAGGCATTCTTTTGAATATTCAGCGTCAGCGCTCTCCTGAATTTCGTATCTCCATTGAACAAAAAGGAGCCCAGCGTTCAATCAACCTATAAAAATAATGAAAGGATGTAATATTTTAATCCCCTGTGGAGGAACAGGAGGCCATCTCTTTCCTGGTATAGCTGTTGCTGAAAAACTGATGGAAAGAGGACATAAACCCTTGCTGGTTCTTTCAGAAAAACAGGTGGACAGAGAAGCCATAAAAAACAAAAACAACCTGGACTGGCGGTCTTTGCCGGTGGTTGGATGGCCAGGATTTTTTTCAAAAGATATTTTTTCATTTTCTTTAAAACTATTCCAAGGGTATAAAACATGTCGTTGTCTTTTTTTGAATTTTAAGCCGGATTTAGTTTTAGCTTTTGGAGGTTTTATTAGTGCGCTGCCTCTTTTTTTGGGTTTGAAGAAAAAGATCCCTTTAATTCTCCATGAAGCCAATGCTACAGCAGGACTTGTAACAAAGCTTTTCAGCCGATTTGCCCAATATGTTCTGTTAGGTATGAAAGAATGTGAAATCGATATTTCACCGGGTAAAAAAATATTTACAGGCATTCCTTTACGCAGGGAACTCACTATCAGAAAAAGCAGGGAAGAAGCTTGTCGGAGTATCGGTTTTGATCCGCTCCTCAAGACTATTTTTATTTTCGGAGGTAGTCAAGGGGCTCAGGGTATAAATCGGCTTGTTGTTGAAACCCTGCCTTACATGGTCAAACGCAAAGACCAACTTCAATTTATTCATCTTACCGGGCCAAAAGATTACGATGAATGCTTGAGAATTTATAACGATCTTGGTTATAAAGCTCTTGTAGAATCCTTTTCACATAGAATGGCAGTCTATTATAGTTCAGCGGATCTGGTGATAAGTCGGGCTGGGGCAACGACTTTGACGGAGATCTGTGCTTACGGGTTACCGAGCATCCTTATTCCTTATCCTTATGCGGCCAACGATCATCAGATGAAAAATGCACAGATTTTTCAAAAGGCAAAGGCGGCGTTTCTTTTCGAAGAGTCGAAGGTAAGCCCTGAGCTTCTCTTGGACACCCTAAGTCAGATTTTAGACGATAGCCAGTTGGCTAAAAAGATGGGTACAATCGCTCAGCAGATGTTTAAAGCGGACTCAACCGATAAGATAGTGGAGATAGTCGAACGATGTCTTTCCCAAAGAACGAAGTCATTTTAAATATTTTAAAAAACAAAGAATCGAAGATTCATTTGCTGGGAGTCTGTGGAAGTGGAATGGCTCCTTTGGCTACATTGTTGCTTGCCAAAGGTTACCGTGTTAGTGGATCAGACTGCGAACCAACCGAGAAAGTAAAACAGCTGATGGAGTTGGGGATGAAGTTTTACCCTTATCATGACCACGGCCATGTGATATCAGCAGATTTAGTCTGTTTTTCTTCAGCTATTCCTCCAGATAACCCTGAATATAGGGCTTGCCTTGAACAGGGAATACACCTTGTTAGGCGAGCTTTCCTTCTTTCTCTTCTTGCTTTGGATAAAAAAGTCATTTTGGTCACCGGGATGCATGGCAAAAGTACAACCTCAGGGATGATCGCATGGATTCTAAGAGAATGTGGCCTGGATCCCTCCTATTACGTCGGAGCGGAAACTCTTTCTCCTGGGGGAAGTGCCTATTTAGGCCAGGGAGAATATATGGTTATTGAAGGTGATGAGAGTGATGGCAGCTTTCTTTATTTTTCCCCCCACTATCTGATTGTGTTGAATATAGAAGAAGAGCATCTCAATTATTATTCGAATATCGACTCTATTCTTTTGACTTTTAAAGAAATGGTAGCCCGGACCAAGGACACGGTGATATTCAATCAAGATGACCCTCACTGTAGGACGGTTATTAATCAAGGAGATAAAAAGGCTTTGGGCTATAGTTTAAAAGAAAAAGGTTCGGATTTCTGGGTGGGTTCCCAAGTAGACTTTCTAGGTTATCCTCTGTATAGAGCTGAGAGTAAGTTATGTGATATTAGACTGCAGATACCTGGAATTCAAAATGTTCAAAACGCTATTGCTGCCTTATCGCTAACCACTACCATTGGGGTTTCTCCGCTTTCTGCATCTCGTTGTCTTACTCGTTTTCGAGGAATTAAAAGACGATTTGAAATAAAATACAAAGGGCAAGATTATGAAGTTGTCGATGATTATGCCCATCATCCCACAGAGATAAAAGCGACATTGAGATCCGCAAAAGGTAGGGGAAAGAGAACAGTGGCTTTATTTCAGCCCCACCGCTACAGCCGGGTAAAAAAATTGATCCCTCTTTTTACCCATGCTTTTAATGATGCCGATGTCGTCGTCGTTACGGAAATATTTGGAGCCGGTGAGTCCTCAAATGGGGTTGATGGAGAGTTGTTGGCAAAGGCAATAAAAGAAGGAGGACATCCTGCAGTTTTTTTTGAAAAAGATTTGGAACGAACTGCCCGTAGGACACTATCGGTTATTCAACCTGGAGATACGATCATATCCCTGGGTGCAGGAGATATTTATAAAACTTCGGAAAAACTAGCGAGGTATCTGCGTATGATTGATGAGCTTAAAACTAGAGTGTCGGTTGAAACAAAAGTAGTGATGAATGAGCCTTTGAGTAGGCATACAACCTTGAGAGTAGGTGGACCTGCAGAAATTTGGGCTGAACCAGCAACCGAAGAGGACCTTGCTACACTTTTAAGGTTTGCCAATGAGCAAAAGCTTCCTGTTGTTTGGATTGGAAGAGGAACAAATCTTCTTGTGCGTGATGGAGGTATTAAGGGGCTCTGCATTCAGTTGAGTCATCCTCATTTCTGTGAGATTAGGTTTGTAGATGATTCGATCCATGCAGGCAGTGGGGCTAAGCTAAGAACAATTGTCTATGAAGCAAAAAACCGTGGACTGGGTGGACTTTCTTTCCTTGAAGGAATTCCGGGTAGTTTAGGGGGGGCTTTAAGGATGAATGCAGGAGCCATGGGAGGATCAACCATGGATGTCGTTAAAAGGATAAGGTTTATGGATATGGAAGGGAATAGGGGAGAAATTGACCGGAAGGATCTAGAGGTTTTTTACCGAAAAGTGCCTTTTTTTGAAACTCATATCGCTCTTTCAGCTGAGCTTATAGCCAAGCCCATGGACAAGGAGACCATTGCAAAAGAATTAAAGGAATTTTCTGCAAAGCGTGTAGAAAGCCAGCCAGCAGGATCCAGTGCGGGATGCATCTTCAAAAATCCTAAGGAGATTCCTGCAGGGAAATTGATCGATGAGCTTGGGTTAAAAAATCTATCCATCGGTAAAGCACGAGTTTCCGATGAGCATGGTAATTTTATTGTCAATGATGGAGGGGCTACGGCAAAAGATATTTTAGAACTTATTGCTTTGATCAAAAAGGTGGCACTTGAAAAAAGAGGGATAGCCTTGGAAACTGAAGTGGTGATTTTAGGAGAAGAATGATGAATCCAGCTTTACCCAAACATATCACTGTTTTGAAAGGAGGGCCTTCAGAAGAAAGGGAAATATCCCTTAAAACCGCCAAAGCCGTGGAAGATGCGCTTTCTTCTTTGGGCTATGAGGTGAGTTCTGTTGATGTGACCGATGAAAAGTTTGAAATTCCAAAGGGTACAGAGTTCTGTTTTTTATGTATTCATGGCTCATTTGGAGAAGATGGACAGATACAGAGGCTTTTAATGCGGTGGGGAATCCCTTTTACAGGAAGCGATGCTGCTTCAAGTGAAAAAGCATTTGATAAAGCTTGGAGTAAGATCTTATTTGTGCAAGGGGGAATCCCTACACCTCCCTTTTGCGTCGTTGGGGAAAAGGAAAAGATCCCTTTTGATCCCCCATACGTCATTAAACCTTCAAGGCAAGGTTCAAGTATCGGTATAGAGTTTGTTTATGATATTAATGAGTTGGGTTTAGCGATTAAAAAATCGAGTCAATATGATCATATTGTTATTGCTGAAGCACTTGTAAAAGGCAAGGAGTTAACTGTGGGGATCTTGGATGACAAGGCTCTTCCCATTGTTGAAATTAGACCTAAAGAAGGCTTTTATGACTATCATCATAAATACACCAAAGGAGCTTCTGCATATTTTTGTCCTGCTCCATTATCCGCAGATCAAACTGCTGCGGTACAAAAAACAGCTCTTGATGCTTTTCATGTATTAGGATGCTCTGTCTATGGAAGGGTGGATATTATCTTGGCTGAAAATGGAATTCCTTGGGTCCTGGAAATCAACACCATACCGGGAATGACCGAAACCAGTTTATTCCCCATGGCGGCAAAAGCTTCTGGAATACCCTTTGCTCAACTTTGCGAAAAGATCGTCGAGATTTCTTATTTTAAGTGGAAAACTCGTTGAGTTGTACTTTTGTTGAGCGACCATTTACAAGGAAAAAAAGATGATGAAACTGATAAAAAAGGGAAAAAAGAAAAAAAAGAATCGGCTTAAAAAAGCTACAATGGAAGTTTTAGATCCCGAAGCTTTGAAAACGGATGCAAAAAGAAAAGACAAGATCAGGATTTTGGTGGGCTCCCTTTTATTTTTGATCATTCTAGGTATTGTTACGGCTTTAGGGGTTGAAGGCTGGGTTTATCTCAAAAGCCAGTGGTTAGTGCATTATGGGTATGTGCTTAAAAAAGTAGATATTGAGGAAATTGGGTCAGGTCGTATCGCCAAGGAAGAAATTATAAGTGCTTCAAAATTGCATATTGGAGATAATATTTTTGATATCTCATTGAAAGATGTTTATTCAAAACTGTGCTCACTTCAAGAAGTGGATAAGGTAGTTATCCGCAGACAGCTTCCTGATCGAATTTTTATTCGTGTTTGGGAAAGGAAACCCCTGGTCAGACTTGCACTTAAAACTAAACTGAATAAAAAGTATTGTCTGGATGAAAAAGGATATCCTTTTTTAACTGAAAATAGGGAGGATATTCTTTCTTTACCCGAAATGGTAGGGATACCTTTAAAAGTTGTAGAAGCCAAAAAAAGGATTGAAGAGCCTGAGGTTACCGCAGCGATTAATCTTCTTCATATCTTGGAAAACTCTTCTTTGCACTTTGTTTTTGAACCGCAGACCATTGATGTATCAAGACCTTTTTCTATTGGTTTGCTGACAAGAGATGGTGTAAGATTGACATTTCGAATCAACCATTTGAATGATCAGGTGAATAGGCTCCAAAAAATTTATTCTTTTTCTCAAAGTCATGGACGAAAAATTTCTATGGTTGATTTGACACCCGATCAGAATGTGCCTGTAATTTTTCAATAATTTTTATCGATTGGAAAAATAATGTTTTGGAAAAAAGAGTGGCCAATTCTTGTTGGGTTGGAGATCGGTACGAGTAAAATTGCCTGTTCAGTGGCCGAACTGAGAAATGAAGGCCAACTTTACCTTTTAGGGATTGCTGAAGCTCCTTCTCTCAATGTGAGAAAGGGAGAAATTGTAGACTTTGAGTTAGCCCAAAAATCGATTCAAGATGCCCTTGTAGTAGCCGAATCCAAAACGAATGTTGAGATTGAGGAAGTTTATTTAGCCGTTAGTGGTGCTCATATTCGGTCGTTTAATTCAAAAGTCGTTATTGGCCTTGGAGAAGAGGGTGACCGGATTGATCAAAAGCATTTGAACGAACTTCGTAATCTTGTCAGACAACAAAGTCTACCCACTGGGCAAATTCTTTTACACGACCTATTGAAGGCTTATTATCTTGATGATGGAACCGTTACAGAAAATCCAATTGGTCTTTTTTCCAAAAAGTTGGCCGCTGAATATCATTTAATTTCAGGCATAGCGACCCGTTTGCAAACGACTATCCGCTGTGTTAAAGAACTTTCTATTGATATTCGTCATTACTGTTTGAGCATTTTTGCTACAGCCCTAGCTGTTTTAACTCGCGACCAAAAAATTCGAGGCGCTATCGTCATTGATCTTGGAGCTGGTCTTTCAGATTATATTGTCTATCACAAGGGGATCATTGTCCATTCAGGAGTTATTGGTGTAGGACAAGATCATCTCACCAATGACCTCGCTTTGGCTTTAAGGATACCTTTTCCCCAAGCTGAAGAGATAAAAAGACATTTTGGATCCTTTCGCTCTGATAAAGAACATCTTAAAAAAAGGGTTTCTCTCAGTGGACAATCACTTACTGAAGAGAAATTGGTTCCCTATCATAGCATTGTAAAAATATTGAAAGCTAGGCAGCTGGAGATCTTCGAAATTATTAAGGAAGACCTAGAAAATCAATCCTTTTGGCCTCATTTTACTGGCGATATCTATCTCACAGGCGGAGGATGCATGATTGAGGGAATAGAAGAGATAGCCCAAGAGATTTTTGGTCATCCTGTTAAGGTTGCAGAACCGCTTCATTTTGAAGGAGATCAATCCTACTTGCACAGACCAGACCTTTATACGGTTCTAGGCCTTCTGAGATATGCTCGAGTATTCGAACTAGAGAATATCAAAACAGGACCGTTAGATAAAATGAGATCTTCATTAATGAAAATACTAGGAAAATTAAATTTTTGAGTTCATTCACAATTCCTTTATAGTTGTTGACAAAGCAGAAGGGAGAGCGTTGTTGAAGAACGTTATTGTTGGTATTGGTGGGGCGGGAATTAATCTTCTTGACGAATGGATATTGGCTGAAGAGCCAACCGGCCTTTTTTATGCCCTGGATTGTGATTATCCAAGTGTTGAAGGAAGCTTGGCCGACTACAGAATTCTTCTTGGCAAAGAGAAAGCCAAAGGGGCTGGGTCTCATGGAGATATCGATTTCGCAAAATTGATACTAGAAGATGAAGAGCAGCTCATTGATCAGATTCTTGATCATTGTGATCATCTATTGGTTTTATGTGGGCTTGGAGGAGGGATGGGAAGCGCAGGATTAAGTTTTTTCTCTGAGAAAGCCAAGCAAAAAGAGCTGATAATGAGTTGTATCGGTTTTCTTCCTTTTAGTTCTGAATCGTTTTTGCAGTTGGAGATAACCAGAAAGACTCTGGAGTATCTTTCTGATTATAACCATAGATTTATATTGTTCCCCAATGATAGAGCACAAAATGTTTTCGGACCTGAAGACGACCGGAACAGACTTTACAGGAATTTTAATAAAAAAGTAGGGATTGTCGTTTCTTGTTGGTATGATCTTGTTCAAGAAAAAATCAATGAGCCCTTTGATCAACTAGGTTTTCCTGAGGTTTTTCTTATCGAAGAGTTTTATACTTTTCCCATCCAAACTGATGATCCTTTTAGTCTTATCCAGCCTTTTATACAACCTGTCCAGGATTCTATTCCAGATCAAAAGTCAGCATGGGTTTGTCTTTTCCTCTCTTCTTCCCTAAGAAAATTAGACAAAACAGATATTAAGATTAAGGGGAAAAACTTTTTTAAGCAATTTTATGTAACTGTAGTTCAAGGAGAAGAAGGAACAAAGGAAATGGGTTTTATTGCCATGGGAAAATTCAAATTTGAAGGTTATTTTAAAACCGAAAAGAGTAAAAAGCTTGAAAATGCTGAGAACAAGGAAAAAGAAAAGGATCAGGATTTAAAACCTGCTAAAGAACTGATTAAAGATGAGAATGTTCCAATGGGCATTTTTGAAAAAAGCAACAAAACTATCCATAAAGGGATAAACTTGGATCTGCCCACTTTTATAAGAAAAGGAATTTCCATAAAAATTTAATGGCCGTTAACCATGGCTAAAAAAATATTCTTGAACAATACACTGCGTAGTCCTTTGCGATTAGCGAGGATTGGCAAGGGATTGTCTCAAAAAGAACTGGCTTTAAAAATCGGGGTAAGCCGACAGACTATTCATGCAATGGAAAACGGGCTTTATGTGCCTAATACAGCTGTTGCTTTAAGGTTGGCAAGAGTTCTGGAAAAAAGCGTGGAGTTTCTTTTCCCCTATAGCCCGGATTTTATTGAAGCCGATATCGTCATTCAAGACAATCAGAAAATATCAAGTAGGTTTGTTGTCGGAGAGGTTAGAGGCAAGAAAGTGGCATGGCCTACTGACCTTCTTGAGTCGACTCTTGGGTTTTTTGAAGCCAATGCCCTGCGAATTCCACCCGTTGAAAAAAACAGTAAACAGTTGAGGCTTCTTTTCCCTTATTCGGAAATAGAAAAACAGCTTTTTTTGCTTGGTTGTGATCCAGCCCTAGGCTTGCTTTCCAACCGCCTTTCTCGGTACTCTGATTTCAGGGTTTGGTGGTTTAGGCACTCCAGTCTCAAAACCTTGCAATGCATGAAATCGGGATTTGCACATATTGGAGGTTTCCATTTCCCTAAGGAATACTCGAAGAATAATGTGGAGAGTGGAACAGAAGCTTTAATGGATACGGGGGGGTTGATCGTTGCTTTCAGTCAATGGGAAGAAGGGTTCGTGGTCAAAGCGGGTAATCCGATGGGGATATATAAAGTTGATGATCTTCTTCGCAAAGAGGTCCGATTTGTGAATAGGGATTGCGGATCGGGTTCCCATGTGCTTTTTGATATCCTCCTACAGAAAGCGGGGATTTCTACCAACCAGATAAACGGTTATAAAATTGAACTGCCGACAGCTCTTGATGTGGCTAGAGCAGTTGCGTATGGTTTTGCTGATGTGGGTTTGGCTTCCAGGCTTTGCTCAGAAATGTTAGCTTTGGATTTTATTCCTCTTTACCAAATGGAATTTTGCTTGGTCATTCCCAAGGATTTGATTTTACAACCCGCGGTAGAAAAGTTTATCGATTTTCTCCAATCCGGAGATTTTAAGGAAGAGTTGACTTTGCTAGCTGGCTATAACTTTGACTCTCTTGGAAAAATAGTCAAAGAAGTTAATGAAAAAAGAGAGAAAAGGCCTAGAAATGGTTTATAGACAGCTATCTCGTTTCAATCAGAATCCAAGGAAGGTTGTGTTGTTGAAACATAATTTTCTGCTGTAATGGGTGAGGAAAAATTGCCCGCTGTCCACATCCTGTAAAAAACACCTTTTTTATTTAACAGTTCTTGACTATTTCCTTCTTCGCATATCTGTCCGTCAACGAGAACAATAATTCGTTGCCAGTTCTGGATTGCATGTAACCTGTGGGTAACAAACAGGGTAGTTTTATTTTCCATAAGGAGTTGTAGAGAGCTCATTATTTGTTGTTCTGTTTTTAAATCTAGGGAACTGGTTGGTTCATCGAGCAAAAGAATAGAGGTATTTCTTAGGAACGCCCTGGCCAAGCCTATTTTTTGCCTTTGGCCGCCACTTAACAGTGCTCCTTTCTCTCCTACCACCGTATGATAACCCTTTGGTAATTTAGCGATGAAGGATTCCACAGAGGCCTGTCGTGCTGCCTCAATAACTTGGTTAGAGTTAGCTTGTTCTTTGCCAAAGCTTATATTTTCTTCGACAGTCGTGTTAAAGAGCATGGTATCCTGCAGAACAAGAGAAATGTTTTGACGCAACGACTTTTTCTTCATTTGGCGGATATCTATGCCATCGATCAAGATTTCGCCTTCGTCGGGATCATAAAATCTGCAAATCAAGGAAAGAATGGTGGTTTTGCCTGATCCCGTAGGACCTACAATGGCTACATGTTCTCCGGGGTTTATAACAAAGCTTAGATTTTTAAGAACAACTTTCTCAGGACTATATCGAAAAGAAACGTTCCTAAATTCAATTTTCCCCTGGATCTGTTTTAGTTCGATCGGCTTTGGTGGATCGGGCAGTTCGTTGGGAATATCGAACAACTCAAAGATTCTTTTAAGACTACTTGCAGTACTTTCTAATGTCCACGAAGTGTAGCTGAGTTGTTCCATAGGTTGATAGAGGGAGGCGAGGTAACTTAAAAAAATCCATAACTGACCGATTGATAAACTGCCTTTTAACACTTCTTTTGTACCAATAAAAAGAATAAGGGCAGTTCCTAAAGCCGTAACTAGGGTAACAAGCAGAGAACAGCGATTAGTTGTGAGCAGGTAATCGTAGTTAGCGTTGAGGCTATTCCAAGCAGCTTTTTTAAACGAAGCAATCGCTTTGTCTTCTTGAGAATAAGCATGAATAAGCCTGATAGCAGAAATTCTTTCCGAAGTTTCTGAAAGCAGCTGACTTTCCTGTTCTTGGACTTGAGTACTTTTGTGTCGAATTTTTGAAGTGTTGACGTTGATAATTAACCACAAAAGGGGGGAAATGCCTAAGGCTATGGTTGCTAAATAAAAATTAAGTTTTAACATCACAATCAAGGTGCCGGCAAGCAGAAGCAATGAACTTAATAGGGTACTAAGTCCCCGGATAAAAAAGGTCATTATCGATTGAGTGTCGTAAGCGATCCTATAGATCATGTCTCCACTTTTTGTAGATTCATGGAAACGAAGGGGAAGATGTTGAAGAAAAGAAAAGGTGTCCGTACGTAACTTGAGGAGGGCTGAAAGGCCTATCTTGTATAGAAGAGAGTTGATTATGAGAGTCAACCCACTGTGGATCAAATAGATTATAAAAAGACTGCAGCAGCCAACAAGGGTCATCACAGTTATATATCTTGCAGATAAAGACAGAGAGAACCGAGGATCCATAGCTTTTAAAAGAACATCGTCTATAAGCCATTTTACGGGCCATGGCCTCAAGATGTTGAGTCCCACAGAAAAGATAATGAGGATCGAGCAGATGAGAATTTTTGGAAGAAAGGGTTGGTAATAAGGCAAGGTTCTTTTATAAATGGAAAGAGAATCGAAAAGGGAGCCGATCGTAGTCAAGTTTTTGAACCGAGCTATTCTTTTTACTATGTTCATTTAATTGGCATTAGCCCTACATCTTTGGCGGCTTGTTTAATCAGTTCCTTAAGTTTAATTTCGGTTATTTTCTTTTGAATTGATAGGGTAGCAAACAGAAGTGTAAATAAAGGAAGAGTCAACCAAAGAGCATGACGGCCAAATGCTAAGAAAAGAAGGAATGAACTACAGATTAAAACTAAAAGCAATATTTTGTTTAACAAAGTAGATTTGCACTTCAGCTTTATTTTTATCACTCTTTCATTTTGAGGATAAATCTCGGTTAACGTTAAAAGTTGAGAATCCCATAACGATCCAGAATAGACATAGATGTCCCAGTTATCCCAACCTGAATCCAGGGCATATTTACATCCTGTTTGTTGAAGTTTTAGGGATATTTCACCTAAGAGTGTAATTCTATCCTGCCCTCTATTTGACCAGAAGGATAACAAAGTTGGACCTTGAATAATTGATTTTAAAATGTCGAGTAGGCGAACCTCTGTTGGAATAGACAAAGGAAGATTCCGAGAAAAAAACCAAGTTCTGTTACGTTTGTAACCCCTGACTAGGGGTTGAAAGAAAATGAGAAAGAAAAGAAGAAACTTAGAAAAAGCTGTATAATGGCTCTTGTCTTTACAAAGTCTAGATAAATAGCTTAAAGCGGATAATAGAGGAGGAAGTAGGGGAAGGAAAAAAAAGGGTCTTGTAATTTTAAAAAATAAAAGGGTCAGGCAAAGAAAAGAGGCTACGAATATATATTCAAAGCTTCTTACAAAAGCGGACCAAAAACTTTCTTTTCCGGGATAAAGGAATTGGAAAAGGCCGGTTCCAAAAATCCCTTGGTAGAGGGATGATTTTTTTAAACTCAATGCATGCTGTTCATATATTCTACCTTTCCATAGGGCACCGCCAAGAGATCCAAAATAATGAGGATGTTTGAATCGGAGCAGAGCTTCAGCTTCTCCATAGCCGATTTGTTGTCTGAGATACTCTTTTAGTGTAAATCTCCTGTAATGCCAGATTACTGCCGAAGGATTAAATCCGATTGGATGACCTGAAGATAAAATTCTCCAGCAAATATCGACGTCATCTCCGGCTTTACGGAAAATAGGATCAAAATATCCTATTTTATCGAATATCCACCTCCAGAATGCCATGTTACAACCAGGAATGTGTTCAGCATGGGTGTCAGACAACAAAACGTGGCTGGGTGATCCAGGAGCTAAAGATATCACCTCTTGTATCGGCTCCTTGGGAATAGGTGGATAGTTGGGACCTCCACAGGCTACGTAGTCGGCATCGAGCAAGGTTTTTACAATAAAATACAGCCAATCCGGATCAGCCATACAATCTGAATCTGTAAAAGCAACAATTTCGCCCGAGGCCTTTTCTATGCCAAGATTCCTGGCTGCGCTTAATCCTTTGTTAGGCTGGTGAAGAGCAATGACTTCGGGAAATTGGGCTAATATTTCTTTTGTTTGATCCGTGGACCCATCATCAACAACGATGATCTCGTAATCGGGATATTGGAGTCTTTTCAATGAAGAAAGACAATCAGTCAGGGTTTTAGCTCCATTATAGCTACACACGATGACAGAAACCTTGGGAGTACGTTTAAGGGGAAATCTTTTGTATAAAGGAAGTGAAGAGTTGTTAAACAGTTTACAGACAGCCTGGTAGCTCTTTTTTGTTTTCCTATCTTTTTGTACGAGTCCAAATGCCCAATCTTCGATATCCATTCCTCCTGTGAACCATTCATCTGTCCAACTGAATATGATTGTTCCCGCAAGCCCTGATTGCGAAACGATCCGAATGTGTTCTTCAAGAAGCCAGGCTTGTTCATCTTCTCCATGTCTTAAGGAGTCCATGCCAAATTCACTTAATAAAAGAGGTTTATCTCCAGCGATGTTCTGTAACCTAAGAAGGTAATTTTCCAAGGCTTTGGGATCGTGCAAATAGACATTGAAACTATAGAAATCCAAAGGTTGAGGATGAAGATATTCGGTTGGAGGATAATTCGCATAGCTGACAGCTGCAAGTGGATCTGTTTCTTTAACAAGAAAGAGAAGATCGGATAGGAGTTTTTCTATTTTTTTTCTTCCATAAAAACGAATACAATCAGGAGGTAGCTCGTTATCTACGAAATATCCTAAAAGGGCGGTATGGCCTGCATTTTCTTTAATTTTATTTTTTATGAATTTTTTAAAATCCTGTAGCGACTTGGAATTTGAAAAGTAATCATATCGGTTTATCCAGGGAATAGAGATTAAAACTTTTAAATTAAACTCCCTAGCTAAGTCTAAAAACCAGGCTTGTGGAAAATGGTATAGTCTAAGCGTATTTACTCCAGCTTGTTGCATGAGAAGAAAATCTTTCTTGACTTCGGCGGGAAGAGGAAAAAAAGAATGTTCGGTTGTTCTTGGTTTAAAAGGACCGTAGTTAACACCCTGGATAAAAAACTTTTTGTCTTTATGGTAAAAAAATTTGGAATGAATTTTTATTCTTTCTGAACAAAAATGAGATTCAAAAGGCGGTGACGTAGTCACAGGAAAACTAAATCAAAGTTTATGTTTGAGTAACTTTTGGTAAAAGAATCTACATATATTGAAAAAATACTATAACTTAAATATTTAAATTATATAAATAAAAAGATGCTTCCCTCAAAGGATTTGGAAATATACGGGATTCGGAAAATAAGAAGTGGTAAAGTCAGAGACCTTTTCAGCTGGAAAAACGAGCTCTGGATGGTCACTTCAGATAGGCTATCGGCTTTTGATTACATTTTGCCTGATGAGATTCCAGCAAAAGGAATTATCCTAAACCAGATTGCCTTAGGATGGTTCGAAAAAACCTCCCTCATTTGTCCCAATGCTTTGTTGAGCGAGGAGTTGCCTGAAGGGGTTGAACTTCCTGAATGGGAAGCTAGACTAATGCGTGTTTTACCCTGCGATCCTTTACCGGTTGAATTTATTGTACGGGGTTATCTTGTGGGTGGAGGCTGGAAGCAATACGTTGAAAAAGGGATTGTTGGGGATTATTCAATTCCGAAAAATCTGGCTTATGGCAGTCCGTTGCCAGAGCCCCTTTTTACACCGACAACCAAAGCTAGAGAAGGGCATGACCAGCCCTTAGATGAGAAAACAGCAAAAAATATCCTTGGCGACAACTACGAAAGGCTTAAAACCTTGGCTCTTAATCTTTATCTTCATGGCAAGAATTATGCCCTGAAGAAAGGTCTTATTCTTTTGGATACGAAGTTTGAGTTTGGAATAAGAGATGGAAAAATTTATTTGATTGATGAGTTGATTACCCCGGATAGTTCTCGGTTCTGGTTGAGCGAAGAATTTGAAAGAGATAAAACGGCTTGTGCTCATTACGACAAACAGATCGTTAGAGATTACCTTGAAAAAATAGGGTGGAATCAACAGCCGCCCATTCCTCGATTAAGTCAACAAATCATAAAGGAAATGCAGCAAAGATACAAGGAAGTGCTTTCTAGGCTTTTCCCAGAAAGACTTAAAAAGGTGACGGCATTAATCGATTGAGTTTATATCTTTTTCTTCTAAGGGCAGTGGTAGAACATCTTTACTGAAATCTTCTACAAAATTAGAGCTAATCAGTTGCAGTGAAGGAGGAGCGGGTAAGAAAGAAAATTTATCAAGGGGAGCAATTGGGTTACCCTCTAGGGGAGGTTTCTTTTCAAAGATGCCAGGTGCAATTTCCTTCCCTTCGGCATATGCACAGCGAAACATCTCTAGTTTTGCGTCGAGATTATCCAATATATGGACAATCCAAGCTTCGGGAGTTCGTGGAGTGGTGGGTGAACCATATTCTCTAAGGCCATGATGGGCAATAATCAAATGAAGGAGATGTATTCGAATCTCTTCGGCAGGAGGGGTGAACGGATGAAGAAACTCTGCTTTATCTTTTAAAGTTCTCCATAATGAATTGACGACTTCTACCCCGATTGGGATATGACCGATCAGTTCAGCAATCTTGCTCCTTTTCATGATAAAACCATTTTGCTGAAAATCATTTTCCCAAAGTTTTCCACAATCATGGAAAAGGATTCCCGCTTTGATGAGATCCCAGTTGTAGGATGGATAGGCTTGCCTTAGAGCTTCTGATGCTTCGATCATTTGACAAACATGCCGCAAAAGTCCTCCACGAAAATTATGATGGTATTCTCTGGCTGCGGCGGCTCTTTTGAATTTTTCACCATGGACTGAAAGAAATTGCTGACAAAGAACTCGAAGTCGAGGATCTTCCAAATCTGCTATTTTTTTTTGAAGAAACTCCCAGTCTTTCTCCATTTGGGGATTTCCCTTTTTAAGGAGAAGTTCTTCTATTTCCTCCCTCTCAAGAGGCCTGAGAGCATGAGCTGTGGCTTGAATGCCAAAAGGGGTATAACGGAAAACAGCTGAGAGTTCAACAAAAGTATTCAGAGGAGTTGATAGCAATTGGGAGTAATTTTGTGCTGATTCTTGCCATATTTTTATTTTTTTAGTTCCAGTGTGATCAGCAAGTTCTAAATCAAGGAAAGAGGAACCGTTTTTCGAAATCGATTCTTTGATCGCTACAATCTGACAACGGATAGAGCCCCGAAGAGTTCCTTGTTGCATGTTTTTTTCGCTGAGTAGCGAAAGACTTTCGATTTTTTCTTCGTTGAGCATGAGTCCTTAAATTAAAATAAAGGAACTTTTTCTATTAAAAAAAATTCTAAAAGAAAAAAACTTTTTAGAAAATTTTTTTTATTTTAATTTTTAAATAAAATAGCCAAAAAAGCAGACTTTGTTTTTTTCATGAAACAAAAAGAAACTCAAGATATTCATTTAGTGGGTTTGATAGAAACATTTTTCTTTTTTTTTAAGATTAAATCCTGTAGGGGAAGGATCTATAATGGGATGGATAGTCTTTATTTTAATCGTAGGTTTTTCCCCCTTATCATGGGCTGAGGAAGAACAGGACTACACGGTTTCTCCCTATTCCGCGACTGAGGAAGGAAAACCTCCACCAAGAGCTCTTCCTCCCGTTACTCAACCTGTACCAGGAAGAATTGCTCCTTCTTATACGCCTCCTCTTGAAGAGCTTCTTAAAAGTGTTTCACCTATCGCCTATAAAGCTACGGATAAGAGTGCACTTGACCTTTTCCAATGTTTTCAACTGGCTGCGGCACGCTGGAACCAACTGAAGATAGATTACCAGGGCATTCTTGCCCAGCAAGCGGTGGTATCCCAAACCCTTGCCCAGTTTTACCCCCAGGTTTCGTTCTTGAACGAACAGAGTTTTCAAAATAGCGTGGGTTTTGCTCCCACCTTGGGAGGAATAGCTTTTGGGATTGCTCCAAGTACCTATTTTTCTTTGAATTCGATTAATGGGACATGGACTATTTTCAATAGTTTCCAGAATGTCAACCGGCTCAATGCCGCCAGGGCTACAGCTGCCTATTCAGCTTATCATATGGAAAGGGATTACCAGCTTCTTTATGCAAATTTGGCTTCTGCCTTTTACAGTGCCCTTATGTACGAGGGCAGCATTGCGATATTGAATGACCAGATCGACATTCTCCAGTCTCTTGTCAATGAATTGGAATTCCGACAGAAAATTGGAAGATCAAGGCCAGCTGATGTATTCCAAACCCAGACCAATCTGGCGGCAACCGTGGCTCAAAGAGAAAATTACAAAGGATTTTATAACCAATTTCTTGCCCTTCTTACTTACTATTTGGGAATTCCTCCCGAAAAGATAAATATAAAGGATACGCAAAGTTTACCTTCTACAAAAAACCTGGAAGAATATCTAGCTCAAGTCGGTTCCAGACCAGATGTCTTGGCACAGGTACAGCTCTTGAGAGCTCAAAAAGCAGGTCTAGCTGTTGCTCGAGGAATGCTTGGCCCAACCATTTCTGTTAACGGGTTTTATCTTTTAACTCATGATCCACCGGTTCCTAATGTGTGGAATGTAAATGTGATTACCTCTATGCCTATTTTCAATGGTGGGCTTTATACTTCAACTATTCGGCAACAAGAAGCCTTGGTTCATCAAGTCCAACTGCAATTGGAGGATTTAAAAAGACAAGCCGATGAAAATGTGCGCATTTCTTTCTCTCTTTTCAATGCCGCAATCAGCCAAGTTGTTCAACTGAGGGAAGAAGTTGAGGTAGGGGCACTTTACTACGCGGCTCAAAGAGATGACTTTCAAAGGGGAGTGGCTGCTTTATTGGATGTGCTCGTGGCATTGAATACCTATCAAACGGCAAGGTTAAACCTTTTCCAGGCAGAAATGGGAGCAAGAATGCAACTGGTCAATCTTTTTGTGGCTGCCGGAACCGTGCCTAGGAATCCCGAAGGATCGGCTATGCCGGTTAAAAATATAATTATGGAATCCAAGACTTCGGAAGTACAACCGATCAGTTCTCCTTAGAATTCATGATTGGGGAACCTTGTAAAACCGCTTTTATTATTTTTTCTTGTTATTACCTCTAAGGTTTGATATTAATATTTTTATCGCTTGAGGAGGAGGCTTATAAACTGCCACGAATGGAGAAAAATATGGACTATACGGACTCTAAGCTTATGGAATTGACAGCTCAAGGCGATGACGAAGCTTATGCTCTTCTTGTTCAAAGACACTACCAAGCGATATTTGGTGCTGCCGTAAAAATGTTAAAGGATCGTTACCTTGCTGAGGAACTGACTCAAAAGGTTTTTCTCCAGGCTTACAGAGCGGCGTCTCGCTATGAACCAAGAGCAAAGCTAAGAACTTGGCTCTATACCATTTTAAGAAGGCTTGTTCTTAACCAATTCCGCAAAAAAGAAATTCAATCTTCTTCACTTGTTACTGAGAATGGAGAAGACCGGGACATTACAACCTATCAGTCTGCTCTTTCTCCACTGGAT